>JBGPEJ010000185.1:0-6477 GCA_041482775.1 Gemmatimonadota bacterium
CGCTCGGCCACGTCCACCGCCGGCCCGAAGAGCCGCTCGGTGCCGGTCAAATCGAGGAAGGCGTGACCGTAGCCGCGCGGCTCGATGACCGGCGCGTAGACCCGAAGGATTTCATGGAGTGCGCGGGAGGCGCGGGCGTAGAGCCGCGGGTTGGGCGGCAGCAGCACGAGATCGGGGCAGAGCTTTCGCGCCGTCCGCACCGGCATGCCGCGCGTGACCCCCGCGGCCTGGGCCTCCGGCGAGAGAGCGAGGACCGTGGCACGGTCGGCGCCCGGCGGCGCCACCGCAATCGGCCGGCTCCGGAGGGCTGGAGCCACCAGCCGCTCGACGGTGGCGCAGAAGGTAGGGGGATCGACGAACAGGACTGACTTCAAAGAGGCGCCGGTAGCGGTGAGAGCATGGAGGATCCGTGGTTCGGTATTTCTTCGGTATAACCTACCCCTCCTTTCTCCGAGGTCAATAGTTTCGGAGTGAAACGTTTAGGGTGCGACGAGGAGTCGCCGGACCAGCCCGGCGTGACCCTGCCGCGCCTCTAGTAGCGGATCGGCACGCCGGAGCGGCACCCGAGTTGGCCCGCTCGGCACGCTATTCTCCCCTGTACCAGGACCAGGTCGATCCCCGACGAAACCTGGTTGGGGTTTTCGACCGTAGCGTTCCCGCGAAGCGTGGTCGGGTCGAAGACCGTGAGATCGCCGACCGCGCCCTCCTCCAGGGTCCCGCGCGTGGCCAGCACCGGGCGCATGACCTGGCGCGGCAGCGCCGTAACCTTGTCGAGGATGCGCTCGAGCGGGAGTCGCCGGTCCACCGCGTAACGAAGGGCCGTTGCAAAGCAGCCCGCGCCACGCGGATGTGAATTGGCGCGGGGCTCCCGCTGGATGCCTCCATCGGAGCCAATCAGGCAGAAGTCCTGCGCCAGGGCCAGGTCGACGGTCGTGGCAAGCGGCATCGCCCCCTCCGGCACCGCGACCAGGGTCTGGGTCGTGCGGTACCGGGCAAAGCTCTTCTCCGTCAGGCGTTCATCGGTGCCTACCACCCGGAGATCAGAATAAGTCAAGCCGTAGCGCCTTTGCCAGCCGGGACCAAAGCGAAGGGAGGAGAGGTAGGTGGCCCAGTAGGAGTACGGGTAGACACAGACCGTGATCTCGAGTCCCGAGGCGATCCCGGCGCGAATCCGGGCCAGCGCCTCCTCCATTCGGAAGGTTCCTCCGGTAGAGTGCAGGTGGGCGATATGCACTCTCGCCCCGCTTTCCTGCGCCAGCCGGATCGCCTCGTCCACCCCGTCGAGCTCCCGCTCGGCGGAGGAATACCTCAGGTGCAGGAAGACCGGACGGTCGTACGCGCGGGCGAGCTTGGCATACTCCACGAGCTCCTCGAAGGGCGCGGGTTGGTACTCCAGGCTGTGGGACACGCCGAGCGCGCCCTCGTGGAGGTTCCGGGCGATCTGACGCCGCCGCGCTTCGAAGCTCGCCGTCCGCTGGCGTATCGCCATGACAAAGGTGGACGCGCCATAGTTGATGGCGTGAGACAGGGTACCCAGGCGCCCATAGAAGGCGGCGCAGTCGGCGGTACCCCCGTGCATCTGCAGGGCCGTCGTGACGCCATCGAACACCTTGTATTTCTCGAAGATCGGGACGCTTTCCGCGTTGTTCGCACCGTTGTCGGCCAGTACGTCGATAAAGCCGGGGCTGACGATCTTCCCGGAGACGTCGATCTCCTCCTCGGCACGCAAGCCCGTCCCGAAGCGCAGTTTGCCCGCTGCATCCACGCCTATGTCGCTGTTGTCCCAGCGCCCCGACCGCCATGCCCGGCCGCCACGGAGCAGCAGGGCCAGGCCGCGTTCCGAGACCGTGACTCGGCCACCGATTTGCGGGCGCCGCAAGCTGGTGGCCGCGAGCACACCGAGGAAGCTCCGTCGTTTCATCGGCACCGCTTCGGGTCAGCGAATCTTCCGGATCACCCGGAGCGTCCAACCGCTTCCGGGCGATCCCGCCAGGCCCTGGCTGGGATCGGGCGGGTAAACCCCCACTCGGAGCCGGGCGAGGTTTCCGACGACGAACTTGGTGGTGCCAAACTGATCCGCGATGGCCTGGCCATCGGGCGATCCGCCGCTGCCCCCGCCGGGGTAGTCAGACTGATACTGGGCCAATTTCGGGGCGGCACAATTGCCGGTGACCGTTCGCGGCGCCGCTCCGGTGTCGGGCGTGGCCTTAAGCCACGCCCCCCGGTCGGTGGTCGCCGAGTAGACGTTGAGGTTCACCCGCATCTTGGCAGAGCCGGTGAGTGTGCCGTTGCACCACACCTGCTCGTCGTTGATGTCGGCAGGACGATTGCGGCCCTTGGTCTCGCAGATATCGATCGCGGTTATCCGGTCTAGGGTCCCGTTGTACGCCACATCGGCATCGGGGTCCTGGGTTTCGATCCCGATAAGGTTTCCGGTGAGCCGATCGGTCCCGCGCGTATTGACGGCGCAGTTGGGGTACCCGTCGACCAAGCCGGTGTAGCCGATGTACAGGAACTCCACCTGGTACTCCGCCCATTGGGCACCCGGGGGCAGCGATGGGGTCGACGCACTGCTTACCGACAAGACCACCAGAACGTTCTTCGTTGGAGAGGCGGGGTCGTTTGAGGCGATGTCGACGGTGTCTTGATAAGTGCCGGCTCGCATGCCCGCGAGATTGACCGCAAAGGAGAGGTTCGCGGGGGCGCTCCCGCGGGGAGGGGACACCGAGAGCCACGCCGAGGTCAAGCTGGTGATCCGCCAACTCAGGGTTCCCCGGCCGGTGTTGGTGATCGAGACCGTCCGTGCGGCTGGGTTCGGTCCCCCCACTCTACCGGAAAACGCCAACGTTTCCGAGCTCACCACGATGGTCTGGGCGGCGGCGTTGGTGACCATGGCGGCACCGATCAGGAGTTTGCAAAATACAGACTGACGAGTCATGGCACCGTCTACCCCCACGATACGTGGTAGAAATGCTTGAAGCGCCCGAGCAGGGCGGGGCCGTTTTATTCGATCCGGGTAAACAGATCGGCGTCGATGCTGAAGGCCCCCAAGGGCACCCCCGCCACGGGAAGAAACGTATGGGCGGAGGCGGTTCCATCGTCCGCCTCGAAGAGGATGGTCTGCCCGGAGATCTTCAGCTTGCCGGATCTCGACGACTCGGCCGCCGCGGCTCGCCCGGCCACCACACCGCCGGTGGTACCGGTCCAGCGGTAGCGCCCGTCGGGCTCGACAGTGAGAGTATTCAGGTTGTTGATGCCCTCGCCACCGGCCACGCCAGTGCCCCGAGCGGATTCCCAGCGGCCCGCGAGATCGGGAACATTTACGGTGGCCGGTCGAGCATATCGCTTGCCATAGAACTCGATGCCGGTCGGGCGAACGGTGAGCGGCCCCTGGTGCACGCCGCCATCGCCCCAGACAATTCGCAACTGCCCACCGGACAATTCCCATATCCCTGAATCACTGCCGTGGGCCGCGCGATGACGGCTCCAGTCGAATTGTTCCAGGCCGCCGGTGGGAATGAATCGGGTGACCCGGCCACCGCTCAGGAACAACAGGCAGACCGCGCGTCCGGTGATCAGGCTCCGGCCGACGAAGATGCCCTGAGGTTTTCCGTTAAGGATGGCGGATTCGGGGACGCGTTCACCCTGGTCGGTCAGGGCTATAGGAAGCGAACCGAGCAGCGCCAGAGTGGCAAGCGAATCACGCCAGCGGGCGGTCATTGCACGACGAAGGTGTTCGTGGCGCCCTGGTAGCGCACGAGCGCCCCCCCGTTCGAGCCATCCTTCCAGCTGCCCACGAGACGGATGCGGTAGGTGCCGGGCTTGGCGCTGAGCGGAACCCACCAACGCACACTGATTGTCGAGACGGCGGCAACGCTAATCGACCCCGCCGGGCGAGTCCAGTAAAGCCACGTCTCGGGCATCGAATCCCACGCCACTAACTCCCAGTTGGCGGTGCCGTTATCGCGCTCGATCCGGAAATAGGTGTTGTTGCGCCGCAGGTCGTTCTTCGGGTGCCCGGAGCGGAAACTCACCTGAAAGAGGTCGTTGCGATTCACGGTGGGCGGGGGCTGCTGAAGGACCTGGCCGAACGTCTCACCCGGGAGAGTGCGATCTTCAATCACGCCAGTCTGGAGCTCGATCTGCGGTACGCCAATGTCCGGCGGCGGCGGGCCACCCGGAACGGCCTGGCCGGTGGCGATCGCATCGGCCAGCTTGCCGAATTCCTGCAGGTAGCCGTCGAAGGTCAGCCGGCCGTAGAGGGTGGAGGCGCCCTCGTACTGCTGGGAGTCGTATTCCTCAGGGGTGGTGATGTAACCGCTGTACTCGTTGGCCAGGCCGGTGAGGATGACGCGGCGGACGCCGAGCGGAGCGAGCGCGCTCAGGATTCGGGCCTCCAGCCGGCGTCCGGCCGTCAGCGTCATCTCACCCGGAATGCCGGCAATGGCCACCGGTCCCACGCGCAACAGCTGAAAGGGCAGGATCTCGGGCGTCCAGCCGAGCGCGCCGGTGGGCATCAACACCGGCTTGGGCAGTTGGCAGGGGTCGCTGGAAGCCGTCATCGCAGTTGTAAGCACCAGGTTCAGCCCGGGGATCAGACTGGCGACGAGGCCGGTCGCAACGAAACGCAGCGCGGTCAGTTCAGCGAAGGTCATGGTCGATCCCAGGGCTAGCCCTTCCTTGACTATCGGGAGGCCGCGCCCGTCCTCGGTGCCGGCCGGGAACGACGCGCCGTAGGCCGCGGCACACAGGGTCACGCCGTTGGTGCCGTTGGTGTGCTTGGTGGACGTCACGACGAGGCCTGGCATGAGGACGAAGCTATGGCGGAAGTCGACGTCTCCGGTGACCGCGGTCTGGTTGGGTCCGCTGAACAGGTGCTCCGCCGTGGTGTATTCTCTCTCGCCAATGATCCGACTCGAATCAAAGTCGTCGACACCTGGACCATGGAATTCATAGGGATCGCTGGTATTGAGATTGGGCGACAGGTCGCCTTCGGCGCCGTTGGGGAATGCCGCAACGAATTCACCATACTTAAGCAGCGGTGCGATGGTGCCGAACTTCCGTTCAAAGAGGAATGCGGCGTAGCCCTTGTGGTCGGAACTGACCAACGTGTTTTTCTTACCCACCGACGTGTTGTGGACCGCAAACCAGGAAATCGCCCCCACCGGGACCCCGCCGCGCTGGATGCCGAGCACCGTCATCTCGGGGTTCACGATCGGTAGAGGTACAGTGGGCCCGGCACCGGCCGGGGAGGCCGGCACCGCTAGGTTAGGCGGGATGAAGGCGGCGCTGGCACTCGCCTCAGGGTTCAAGACATAGGCGGCCAGCGACCGATTCACACTGGCCACAGCCTCGATGTTGCCCACGGCCATCGAGATGGTTGCCGGGGCCAGCCCGTCGTGGGCCTTGACGATGGCCTCGGTAATGCCATCGACTATAGCGGCGTAGTTCTGGGCGACGTGACCAAAGGTGGTGAGGTTGTACTGCACGTGGTGCGAATAACCGCCAGGGCCGGAATGGGTGTGACTGGCGGAGATCATCACATTTCTATCGTCGTACATGCTGCCGTAGAGCGCGGCGAGCTTCTTCAACACACCCTGCTTGACGGAACTGAAGAGCATCGCAAGTTCGGCGCTGACGAAGACCACCCGCTTGCCATTGGGGTTGGCGAAGACGTAGGCGCGGGCGTACAGGCGGGTATGTAGACCCATGGCGACCTGGGAGGACTGGGCGTAGCCCATCATCCCCACCTCGGCGATGGGGCCAGTGATGTCGCTGATGCCGGTACCTACCAAGATGGACTTCACCAGGGTGGGGTTTGGCCTTCCGCCGGGTCCACCCGGTTGTGGCCCCACAGGCGGGGGCGGCGGAGGCGGGACAGGAGTCGCTATGGGTCGTCCACCCGGACCGCCCGGCGGTGGCCCCAGAGGAGCGGGCGGAGGCGGGACAGGAGTCGCTATGGGCCGTCCACCCGGACCGCCCGGCGGTGGCCCCACGGGCGTGGAGGGTTGGCCGGTGGTGACGGGCGCTGGCGGCGTTGGTGCCGGCGGAGGTGGCGGAGCCGGCGCTGGAGCAGGTGCCGGTACGGGCGGTGGCGGCTGGAGAACCGGCGGCGGCGCCGGCGGTGGAGGGGGTGGAGGCGGGGCCGGCTGTGCCGGAGGTTGTGCCGCGGGCTGCCCTACCGGTTGGGTTGGCGCAGGGGGCGGATTCGCGGCAATGACACCCGCTCCCGGCCCACCCGCCGCCAGCCTAACCCGGGCCAGATACACCGCCCCGTCGCCGTCGTTCACCCCGCCCAGGAAGACTCGCAGCGAGGTGGTCCGCCGGAACACCAGGTCGGGAATGTTGTAGGTCCGCCGCCCGTTAGTGAAGAGCTTGAACTGGGTGCCGCTCACCATCACCTGGATCTGGGCCCGCTGGCCGATCAGTTCGAGCTGGAGATCCTCGGGGAAGGTCACCGTGCTGGTGCCCAGGGTC
>JBGPEJ010000186.1:0-6411 GCA_041482775.1 Gemmatimonadota bacterium
GTCATCGACGCCAACAGCTACCCGCTGCCCGAGATCCATGCGCTGGCGCAGCGGATCCGTCGCATCGGCCTCGGGGTGATGGGGCTGGCCGACGTATTCGTGCGTCTGGGTATTCCCTACGATTCGGAGGATGCCGTCGAGCTCGGACGGAAGATCCAGCGCTTCGTCGATCACGAGGCCAAGGTGGAATCGGAGCGCCTGGCCGGCGCGCGGGGCACCTTCCCCGAGTGGGAAAAGAGCATCTGGGGTCCCGACGCCACCTGCGCCCGCGATGCGTCGGGCAAGCGCATCCGCCCCATGCAGCGGCTGCGCAACTGCAACGTGACCACCGTCGCGCCCACCGGGACCATTTCCATTATCGCGGGCTGCAGCTCCGGCATCGAGCCGCTGTTCGCGGTGGCCTTCATGCGGAACCAGGCCGGCGTCCTGATGCCCGATGTGAATGAGGACTTCGTCCGGATCGCCAAGGAGGAGGGCTGGCACTCCGACGATCTCATGCGGGAAATCGCCGAAGCCGGCCACGTCCGGTTCCCCGCGGTGCCCGCGAGGTGGCAGCGGGTATTCGTCACCGCCAACGAGATCAGGCCGGAGTGGCATGTCCGGATGCAGGCGGCCTTCCAGGAGCACAACGATTCGGCGATCTCGAAGACGGTCAATTTCGCCAATTCCGCCACCGAACAGGACGTCGAGGTCATCTATCGCCTCGCTTATGCGCTCGGCTGCAAGGGCGTGACGGTCTACCGCGACGGCAGCCGGGAGATGCAGGTGCTCTCCACCGGCACGACCGCCCGGAAGGTCCAGGAGGAGGCCACCCGGTCGGGCAGCGCCGAGGCGCGCGCCGATCTGGGCGACGTGATGGAGTCCGCCACCACCGGGGAGCGCCGCGCGCTGGCGGCGGACATCGCCGGCGAGCTGGCCGTCCTCACCGCGGAGAATGACCGGCTGCGGAAGGCGGTGGTCGAGCTGGAGAGCGAAAACCTCCAGCGGCGCCAGAAGCGGAGCCGGCCCGAGCTGCTCCGCGGCGCGGTGCGGCGATTGGAAACGCCCCTCGGTACCCTCTACGTCACCATCACCGAGGACGACAAGGGACAGCCGTTCGAGGTGTTCATGAGTCTGGGCAAGGCCGGCGGAGCGTTGATGGCGGACGTCGAGGCTATCGGCCGCCTCATTTCGCTCGGACTCCGCTCCGGCATCCCGATCCGGGAAATCCACCGCCAGCTTCGGGGCATCAGCTCCGACCGGGTCATCGGCCTCGGCGCCAACAAGGTGATGTCGGTGCCGGACGCCGTGGGCATCGCGCTGGAGCGCTACATGGCGGAAAAGCAGGGAATCCAGGAGGAGCTGCTTCCCTCCGCCGATCCCGCCGAAGCCGATCCGGTCCCCGTCGCCAAGACCATCAGCCTCGGCAACGAGCAGATGGTCCTGGGCGGGATGGCCGACACGCTGGTCGGTTCGTGTCCCGATTGCAATTCGCAGCTCGAATACGCCGAGGGCTGCGTCAAGTGTCACGTATGCGGCTACTCGGAATGCGGGTGACGGCGCACCAAGCGACCACCGTCGATCGGAAACGATCAACCGCATTCAGCGCCCCCGGACTCGACATCCGGGGGCGTTTGGCATGTGCAGGGCTGCTGCTCCTGGCCGCCTGCACCAGCGACTTCGGCACCGGCACCACGGGAGGCTCCGGGCCCACCCGCAGCTACCGGATGGGGTTTTCTCCCTTTCCCCCCAAGAACGACCAGTCTACTGTGCTCCCCACGCTGGAGCTGTGGACCCGCCGCGCCGACGCCGGAATCATGCACGTCGGGATTCCCTGGGCGGCGCTGCTCGCCGGTTCCCCTGCGGCCGCGGAGGTGCAGTCGAATCAGGTCGGTCTCGCGCAGTACTATCGCGGGAAGGGGCTCGCGGTCCTGATCACCCTCGACCTGACCGACGGGCTCAACCGCAGCGCCGAGGCGCCCGAGCTGGTGGCCGCGCGGCGGAGCCTGAGCGAGCCCGCCGTTCAGCTGCTCTATCGCCAGTACGTGGACGCCACCGCCTCACTGGTTCATCCCGACTATCTGGGACTCGCCGCGGAAACCAACCTGATCCGGGCTGTGGCGCCCCGGAGCCTCTACGACGCCGTGGTCAAAGCCGCCGCCGATGCGGCTCCCGACGTACACCCGCTGAGCGCGGCCACCCGGCTGTTTGTAAGCGTCCAGGTCGAGACCGCCTGGGGCCTCCTCCCGCAGGCGGCGGGCTACGTCGGGATCGCGGACGATCTCCGCGACTTCCCCTATGTGCAGGCCCTCGGCCTCTCCACCTATCCCTACGCTGCCTGGCCCGACCCCGATCAGTTGCCGCTGGATTACTATCAGCGGATCCCCGGCGCCAGCGGGTTACCGGTCATGGTGGTGGAGGGGGGATGGACCTCCGCGTCGGTGAGCACGGTGGTGTCCTCTCCGGAGAAACAGGCGCGCTACCTGCGCCGCCAAGCGCGGCTCCTGGACGCCGCCGCCGCCCTGTTCGTGTTCGGCTTGGACTTCGCCGATCTCGATCTGTCGACCTTCCCGCCGCCGCTCCCTCCCGGGATTTCCTTCTTCGCTTCACTCGGCCTGGTGGACTCGAATCTCAACCCGAAACCGGCCCTGGCGGTGTATGACAGCCTCTTCAGTCTTCGACGCCGGTAGCCGCCCCCGCTGGCGCTTCGGGTGCCTTGGCACGAGCTTCAAGACATGACGGCCGCCGGCGGTTTGCGGGAGGCACTCCCCCCGAGCGTGAGTGCGTGCCTGACCCAGCTCTCGGTGGCGTTGCACAAGTATCGCGCCTACCCGGTGGGCCACCCCATGCGCATCGAGGCCCGCGACAGCACCCTCCGGCTGCTGGACGGCGCGCTCAAGGACCGCTCCACGCTGCGCATCGGCGTCGCCCGCCGCCAGCTCCTGGTCGACGACCAGTCCACCGATTCCGGCCAACCCGTGCTCAGAGAGCTCGCCGAACGGCTGCATCGTCGGCAGATCGGCGCAATCGTCTTTCGCTCCGGGCTCACCGCCGAGGAGCTCGAGCCGGCCATTGATCGGCTGAACGCTGATCCGCGGCAGGGGTCGGTCTCTCCCGATTGGAGTGTGATCGGCCCGCACGTGGAGCTGATCGCCCTCTCCTATGCCAGTCTCTCGTTGGCGGCAGCCGGTGCGGCCCCGACCGGCGGCCCTTCGGCGGATGAGCTGTGGAGCGAGCTCGCGCGGCTGGCGATGGTTCCCGACGCGCCGCTGGGGGAGAGCGGCAGCGAACTGGTGGCACGCGCGCTGGCGGTGCGGGGCAACGATCCCGCCTTCTGGGCCAGCATCCTCCCGGCGCTCGAACGCTTCGGCCGGAAGTCCACCATCCAGGCGGGCAGCGAAGGCGCCGACGCCCGGCGCGGGCTGACCGCCCTGCTCGATGCGATTCCGCGGGAGACCCTGATCCAGGTTCTCGGGATCAAGCTGGACAGTCCCGAGGGCATTGCCCGCCTGCTCGACGCTTCGGAATGGCTGGCCCTGCCCGCGTTGCTGGACATGATCGAGGAGGCGTCCAAGGCCTCCGGTCAGAGCGTCTCCCATTTTCTGCTCCGGCTGATGCGGAAGCTGAGTGAGCGGGGCGGCAGCTCCGGGGCGGGTGACGCGGTAGCCGAGCTGGGGGTCCGTGAAGGGATCCGCTCGCTGCTGAGCGGCTGGACCCTGGCCGATCCCAATCCCTGGGCTCACACCCAGCTGCTCGAGCAGCTGAGCGCAAAGGACGATGGGGCGGGTGTATCCTCGGCGGAGGGGACCGCGGAATCGGGGCGCATCGTGCGGATGGCGCTCGAGGTGGACGGATCGGGGGTCGCCGTCGTGGACGCCGCCGCGCGAATGCTGGAGGCGGGGGAGCTGCCCGAGTTGCTGAAGTTGCTCGACGCGGTGCCGTCAACCAACGCCGGGGCGGCGGCCATTCGCCGCCGCCTGGTCGAGCCGGAGACCCTTCGCCAGGTGCTCCTGGAGGAGCCGGTCGACCACGCGGCCTGTGGCCGGGTGCTGCAGTGGGCCACCCTCGACTCAGTGGAGGGGCTGCTCGACTCGCTCACCATCTCCGAGTCGCCGGAAACCCGCTGGCTCATTCTCCGACGGCTCTCCGAGCTCGGTCCCGAGGTGGTGCCGCTGCTGGTGGAGCGGCTCGACGCCGCGCCCTGGTACCTCAAGCGGAACCTCCTCGGACTGCTCGCCGACCTTCCCTCGGTTCCCTTCTCGATCGGGGCCGAACGATACGCCGATGACCCGGAGCCGCTGGTGCGCCGCGAGGCGTATCGGGTGATGATCCGTTCCGGCGGCGATCGCGACAGCGCCATCCACCGCGCGCTGGCCGATCCCGACGAGCCGGTGATCCGGGTCGGACTCGAAGCCGGAGCCAAGCATGGTCTGCCGCGGGCCTCGCTGGCCCGACTGATGAAGGTGCTGAACGATCCCGATCGGCTGCCCGAGTTGCGGGCCCGCGGCATCGCCTTGCTGGAGCAGTTCGACAGCCCGGTGGTGCGGCAATGGCTGGTGGAGCACGCGCTGGTCCGCCGTGGCTTCTTCCGGCGCACCCGCCTGGCGCCCAAGTCTCCCGAGTTGCTGGCGGAGATTGGGGTGCTCGCTCGCCTCTTCCGGTCCCACCCGCAGGCGGCGCAGATCCTGCGGCTCGCCGCCGCGTCGGGGGACTCGGAGCTGGTCGAGGCGTCCCGGGAGAAGGTGCGCGCGTGACGCCCGAGTCCGCCTTCCTCACCGCGCTGGGTCAGGCGCTCGCCACCATGGGGCTGTACAACCCGGGCCATCCGGCGCGGGAGCGGGCGGTCGATGCGTCATTCGAGCAGCTGCTCCAGGTGCTCGCCAAGCTGCCCGCGGTGCAGTTCTCCTTCCTGGGCGGTGAGGCCATCGTGGGCCATCGGCCCATGACCGAGCTGTCCGGATGGGAGTGGGCCACCCGGCTCGCCTCCGTCGGGATCGAGCGCATCGAGGTCGATGCCGAAGTGACGCGGGAGGATTACTTCCGCTTCGTGGATGAGGTCTGGGGCCAGCTCTCGGGAACCTCCCCCTCCACCGCCGAGGCACGCCAGCTGGTCCGTTCGCCGGCGCGCTTCGGCGCCCTCAAGCTGCAGAAGCGGGTGGGAGAGGACGCGCTGGTTCCCCGTGAGGGGCTCCGCGGCGAGGGACCGGTCCCCCCGATCTCGCTGACCGATGAGCTGGGAGCGATCGCCTGGGCCCACCATGAGGTCGAGCGGGGGACCGCGGTTCCGATGCCCGAGGTCGAGGCCATCGTGGCCTCCCTCAGCGCCACGATTCACTCCGAGCGGCGGCTGCTGCTGCCGCTACTGAGCATCAAGGAGTTCGATCAATACACGCTGACCCACTCGTGCAACGTGGCCGTGCTGACGATGGGTGTGGCCGAACGGCTCGGCCTCGATCCGGCCTCGGTGCGGGCGATGGGGGTGTCGGGGCTGCTGCACGACATCGGCAAGGTGAAGATCCCCCACGACCTGCTGGTGAAGCCGGGCCGCTACTCCGAGCAGGAACGCGAGCTGATTCAGAAGCATCCCACCGATGGCGCCAAGATCATCCTGGACCAGCACCGGGGCTCCGAACTGGCGGCGGTGGTTGCCTACGAGCACCACATATTCCTCGATGGACGCGGATATCCCTCGCTCCAGTTTTCTCGAAGCTGCCATTACGCCAGCCGGATCGTGCACGTATGCGACGTCTACGACGCGCTCTGTACCAACCGCCCCTATCGGCAGGCCTGGGAGCCCTCCGAGGCGCTGGCTTACATCGAGAAGGAAGCCGGGGTCGAGCTGGACCCCGATGTCGCTGCCGCCTTCGGGGCCATGATCCGGGAAGCGACGATTTGCCGCATGCCGATCACCACCGCGTCCTCCGACACCACCCCCCTCTCCTCCAGCCCGTAAACCGGGTATTTTTCGGCCGATCGATCCAATCTCCCGCGAGGACGCGATGGCCCCAGAACCCCAGTTGACCCCGATCAAGCCGGCCCGGCTGGTCAAGGAGCTCAGGAAGCTCACCGAGGGCAGGACGAGCGGCGAGTACACCGCCCAGGAGTACGAGCATCGCTTCGCGAGAATGGTGGGGGAGCTGCGGGACCGTCAGATCGCCGGCAACCGCGCCGAGATCCTCGCAGCCATCACGCCGCTCAAGACCGACGGCACCCTGGATCCCGGCGCGTGGGAACGCTTGACCAAATCCCTCGGGCTGGTATAGCACCCCGGGGTGCGGCGATCCGGCCGGGATCGCCACCCGCTGTGGCAGTGCCCATGAGTTCCGTTCTGCGCCGCCTCACGCCCACCGTACGCGTCGGGTCCGTTGCCTTGGGCTCCGGGCACCCGATCGTCGTGCAGTCGATGACCAACACCGACACCGCCGACGTGGA
>JBGPEJ010000187.1:0-6386 GCA_041482775.1 Gemmatimonadota bacterium
GATTCGCCGATGCCCTCGCGCACCTTGCGCGAGAGCTTGTCCACCGCCGGAATGAGGCCCCCGGCGTCCGCGGCGGATTCCCGCTCCGCCAGCAGGGTGGCGCCGTCCTTGGTGCCGATGAGCCGGACCGAGAGGACGTATGCGCTCCCCAGTGTCGCGATCTCCCCGGTCACTCCCGCCGGGGCACCGGCGCGCTCCGCCACCTCGCGGGCCACCTGCGCGGTGAGGGGCGTCGCGGGATCGCGCTGCATCTGGCGGAGCGTGGCACCCACGTCACTCGCTTCGAGCAAACGGACGGTGGGGGAGCGAGAAATATCGATGCGCAACGCCTCGGTCACCGATTGCGCCACCGTCGAGTCCCGGGTGCGATTCTCGAAATCGGCCACCACCAGCCGGTCGCGCTGCTTGAGGGTGCCGGCGGAGAGGAGGGTGGCGAACGGCCCGATGCCGAGTACGCGCAGAGCCATGAAGGCGGCGGCGCCGACCGCGAGCCCCGCGAAGGCGAGTCCGCCGCCGGTAAGGGCCTTCCGCCAGGTGAGCAGCCCGCCCAGGCCGCTCTCCACCGCGGGGATGGCGGTGCCGGTGGTGCGCGCCAGCAGCCGCTTCCGCTCCCGCAAACTGGTGGCGAGGATGATGGGGAGCCCGAGCAGCAGCAGCACAATCGCGGCGTAGAGCACCCAGCTGGGGAGGCCCAGCTTGTTGACCAGCAGGTTGACGGCGAGCAGGACAATCAGCGACGCCAAACCGAAGAGCAGCGCCACCCGGAGCGGATGGCCCTGCCGGAGCGCCGCTTCGGTGCCGCTCGAAATGCTCGCCACGGCGCCGGTGGGCGCGGTGCCGCCGCTCGGGGTGAGCAACGCGTCCAAGTGCGGCAGCAGGTCGTCAGCGGACTGCCAGCGGTCGGCGGCGCGCTTCTCCAGGCAGCGCATCACGATGGCGTTGAGCGCCGCGGGAACCGCGGGGCGGTGGCTGGAGACGGTGGCCGGAATCTGGGTGATGTGGGAGGCGAGGATGGCCTGGGCGCTCATGCCGGAGAACGGCGGGTGGCCGGCCAGCATCTCATATGCCATGGCCCCCAGCGCGTAGAGATCGGCGCGGTGATCGACGTGCGGGTCGGCGGACGCCTGCTCCGGCGCCATGTAGGCCGGGGTGCCGAGCGCCAGGCCGAGCGAAGTGAGGGTGTGGTCCTTGGTGGATTCACTCACCGCCTTAGCCACGCCGAAATCGGTCACCAGGGCGTGGCGGCCGGAGAGCATGACGTTGTCGGGCTTGATGTCGCGGTGGACCACGCCCTGGGAGTGGGCGTAGGCCAGCGCGTCCGCCACCTCGCGGAGAATGCGCGCCGTCTCGGCCACGGGAAGCTCCCCCCCGCGGGCCAGCTTGACCCGGAGTGATTCCCCCTCGATGAACGGCATGGCGTACCAGAGCACGTCTCCGGCGGCGCCGGCGGCCAGCAACGGGACGATGTGGGGGTGCTGCACTCGGGCGGCGAGCTGAATTTCCCGGCGGAACCGGTCCTGGTTCACCCCGGAAACCATCTCCGGGGGCAGCACCTTGATGACCACCTTGCGGCCGAGGGCGATTTCTTCGGCGAGGAAGACGCGGCTCATCCCTCCGCCGCCGAGCTCGCGCTCGAGGCGGTACTGGGGGTCGAGGTGGGACTGGAGCCGGTTCTGCAGTTCGGACAAGGTGCCGCCGGGGGATGAACGCGACTGCAATGTACGTCCCCGCCGCCGCTGCCCCAACCCCGCCTCCCGGGCTATGTTCCGGTGTTCCGCCCGCCCGACCAATCGCTCACGATCCCACGGGGTACGCCGTCACCGATGATCGCCCCCGCCGTGCTGCTCGCGCTCGCGATCCAGGCCCCGCCGCCCCCCGGTGCGCCGGCCTACTGGCAGCAGCGGCTGGAATACCAGATCGGCGCTTCGCTGGATGAAGCGCGCGGCGTGCTCGGCGGCACCGAGCGGGTGGTGTATCACAACAATTCCCCCGACACCCTCACGACCGTCGCGTTTCACCTCTACCTGAATGCCTTCCGCCCCGGTTCCCGCTGGGCCGACGCCGACAGCGCCGAGCACCGCCGGCGCTTCAACGATCTCAAGGACCCCGACTACGGATTCAACCGGGTGCGCGACGTGCGCATCATGGGCGAGGTGGTGACCGCCAGCTATCCCTTCGCGCCCGACAGCACGGTGGTGCGCTTCATCCTCCCCCGCCGGATTCTGCCGGGGGACCAATTCACCATCGACATGGGATGGGAAGCCCGCCCCTCGACGGTGCCGAGGCGGCAGGGCCGCCGGGGAAGGGCGTTCGACTTCGCCCAGTGGTATCCGCGGGTGGTGGCCTACGACAAATACGGCTGGGAAGAGCATCCCCTCTATCCCGCCGGCGAGTTCTACGGCGACTTCGGGGATTTCGTCGTGACGCTCGACGTTCCCGAGGATCAGGTGGTGGGGGCCACTGGAGTGCCGGTGTGCGGGGATCCGGGGTGGGAAAAGGCCAACCGGAATCCGGGGCGGCCGGTCGAGTACCGACGAGAGGTGTACGGGCCGTGGCTGTGCGATAACCAGGGACCCCTCGAGGTGGGACGCAAACGGGTGGTCTGGGTGGCGAAGGACGTGCACCACTTTGCCATCTCGATGAATCCGGCCTACCGCTATGAGGGCGGTCATTTCGGAGATGTGGCGGTGCACGTGCTCTATCAGCCGGGAGACGAGCGAAACTGGGGTGGTGGCGTGGCGGTCAAGAACACCGAGACGGCGCTGCGCTGGCTGGATGGGCTGTTCGGAGCGTTCGCCTGGCCGCAGCTCACCAACGTGCACCGGATCGAGGGCGGCGGCACCGAATTCCCCATGATGGTGCACGACGGCTCCGCCTCGCTCGACCTGATCCTGCACGAGGCGGGACACAACTACCTCATGGGAATCCTGGCCAACAACGAATGGAAGGAGGGATTTCTCGACGAGGGATTCACCAGCTTCCAGACCACCTGGTATGAGGAGACCCAGGGCGACCACAGCGGCTACCCGAGTTGGGAGCAGGGAATGCTGCAGTCCGATCTCGACGGCCGTTCGGAGCCCACCAGCCTGGTGAGCGAGCGCTATCGCGATTTCGGGACCTACAACGCCATGATCTACGTTCGCGGCGAGCTGTTCTTCCACCAACTCCGCGGCATGGTGGGCGACTCCGCGATGCGCGCCATCCTGCGCACCTACTACCAGCGCTGGAAGCTCAAGCACGTGGATGAGGGGGCGTTCCGCGCGGTGGCGGAGGAGGTATCGAAGCGGGACCTCTTCACCTTCTTCGGGCAATGGCTGCATACCACCGGGCTCTACGATTATGCGGTCGGGCGGGTGGTGGCGGCACCGGCGCGCGACTCGGGCAACTGGATTACCCGGGTGGAGGTGCTGCGGCGGGCGCCGGGCATCTATCCGGTCGCTGTGGTGGTGCACGCCGGGGCCGATTCCGCCGTGACGATGGCCGACGGAATCGCCGAGCGGGAGTGGGTTACCCTGCGGACACCCTCGCGGCCGTTGGTGGTGGAGCTGGACCCGGGGGTGCGTGCGCACGACTGGAACATGCTCAATAACCGGAAGCGGCGGGGGCTGTTCGGATTCCATCCCGCCCCGAAGCACGAGGTCTATCTCGACCGGCTCTTTTCGCAGCGGGTCCGGCGCGACCGGTTGACGGTCGGCCTGGCGCCCACCCTCTGGTACAATGATTTCGGCGGGGTGACGCTGGGTGGCCGGATGCGGACCGACTACCTGGGGCGGTTCGACCAGAATCTCCTCTACTACAGCGTGGACACCCGGCCGGCCGCCAGGAACGTGGGGATGTACTTCCGGCTCCGGAACCCCACCTGGGCCTATCGGCCGCTCACCACCCAGACGTTCGAGGCCTATCGGGTGGAGGGCCGCTCCGGCCTGGCAGCCAGCATCGAGCGGCAGAAGCGCGGACATGCGAGCTTCGGCCCCGAAACCCGGTTCGGAACCTCGGTGCGCTGGCTGGTGACCCACGACACCGACTACCTCGATCCGGCGCTCTGGGATGCCGGCGGGACGGTGGAAGGAGAGCTCTGGATCCGCTCCCGGGAACGGCGCGGCGCGTGGACGGTGGCTGGGCGGCTGGGCTTGGGCGGCGGGGTCGAGTATCGCAATCGGGGGGCCGGGGTTTCGACCGACGACCGCTACGACACCCAGGGATTCTTCCGCGTGACCGCGGAGGCCACCGCCCGGCGCCCGGTGGGGAAGCACGGTGGTGTTGCCATCAGGGCGTTCGGCGGGTGGGTGGCCTCGAGCCGGCAGCCGCTCAAGCAGCGCCGGCTTTTCGTCGCGGGCGCCGATCCGTATGAGCAATTCGAGCACCCGTTCCAGCGTTCCCGCGGGTCCCTGCTCGCGGGGAGCGACGTGCACTACTCGATGCCGGGGGGCGGTGGCCTTCGCGGTCTGGAGCGGGGGACCACCGCCACCCGCCTGCTCGGGCTCAACGCGGAGGTCGATCGCGGGGTAATTTCCCGGAGCCGGGCCCGGCTCTTCAACGAAGTTCGTATCGCCGTCTTCGGCGACGCGGCGCTCGGCAACGGCGATATCCCACCCTCCGCGGGCGGCGCCGCGCTGGTGGCGGACGCCGGAATCGGCATTCGGGCCGGCCACCGCATCGGACAGACGGCGTTCGTCACCCGGCTCGACTTTCCCCTCCTGGTGAGCCGGGCCCGGCTGGCGGTGAGCGGGAAGGACGGTCCGGTGCGGTTTCGCTGGGTGGTGAGCTTCACTCCGCCGTTCTGACGGCGGCAACGATTCACTCAATGTTTCCAGGAGCGGAGTCATGACGAGTCATCTCGGCGCGAGGGCCGGCGGCTGGCCGGTGCGGCTGGTGCTGACCGGCGCAATCCTGATTGGGCACCGGGCCCCGGTCTTCGGGCAGGGCCGCGCCTTTACGCCGAACGATTGGTACAAGGTCGCCACAGTCGGAAATCCCGCGGTCTCGCCCGACGCAAAACGGATCGCCTTCACGGTGACGACGGTGGTCACCGCGGAGAACAAGCGCCACACCGAGGTCTGGCTGGTGGCGGCGGCGGGTGGGGAGCCGATGCGGCTCACCTCTCCCGGCGTCGAGAGCACCGGTCCGCGCTGGTCGCCCGACGGGAAGCTGCTGCTGTTTTCCTCCACCCGTCCGGGAGGGAAGGGCCGCACCTGGGCGCTCCGGATGGATCAGCCCGGTGGCGAGGCGTTCGAGGTGGACAGCATTCCGGCGGGCTCGACGCCGAAGGATGGCCGGATCGTGGTCTGGTCCGAATCGGACACCGCCCACGCGGCGCGGGACACCACCCGGCGGGATCCCTTTGCCCGGATGCAGCCGATGGCGCGGCCGCCGTTCGGTGCCATCACCCTGCCGGTGGATCCGGCGCGCTTCGACGGCCGGCACATCACCGAGATGCAGTACAAGAGCAACGGACCCGGCTTCCTTCCCGGCCCGCGGGAGGCCAGAGTGTACCGGCCCTCCCAGATCTGGATGCGGGCGCTGGACGGTGGTGCCAAGAAGCAGCTCACCAGCACCGCCTACTCGCACCAGGGAGTCGCGATCTCTCCCGACGGCCAGTGGATTGCCTTCACCGCCGACGCCGCGCTCCGGCCGGATTCGGTGGTTCGGGCCGAGCGGGACTCGCTCGCCCGGCTCCCCTACGAGGCCAAGCGGGACGAGGCGCCCCGCAACGACACCGACATCTTCGTGATCCCGGCGGCCGGCGGCACCCCGCGGCGGATTACCACCACCACCGGTGACGAGCGCCAGCTGGCCTGGTCGCCCGACTCGCGGAGGATTGCGTTTGTCGCGAGTCCCAACCGGACGGCGTCGCAACGCATTTTCGTGGTGGATGCCGCCGGCGGCACACCGGAAAATCTGCTGGGGGACTGGCAGTACGAGCCGGAGCAGCTCACCTGGCTCCCCGACGGGAGGATTTCGTTCGGCGCCTCGATCGGCGGAAGCTCGGCGCTGCTCCTGCTCGATCCGGCCACCAAGAAGGTGGCCCAGGCGCTGGGCGGCCGGCGGCGGCTCGGCGGCTTCGACTGGGACAACGACGGAAAGATCGTCGCCTACATCGCCAGCAGCATGACCTGGCCCGCCGAGCTCTACGTGGCCGCGGCCGACGGCCAGGGGGAGCGGCAGCTCACCCGGATCAACGACAAGGTGAATGCCGAGATTGTCTGGGCCGACGCCGAGCGGTTCACCTACAAGTCGGTGGGCAATCTGGACATCGAAGCCTGGCTCATGAAACCGTACGGGTACGAAGCGGGGAAGAAGTACCCGCTGGTGCTCTACATCCACGGCGGCCCCCACTCGGCCTATGGGGAGAACTGGTTCGACGAATTCCAGAATCTGGCCGGCGC
>JBGPEJ010000188.1:0-6312 GCA_041482775.1 Gemmatimonadota bacterium
CGAAGCCGCACTGGGAGCTGGGTGAAACGCTCGGCGCGCTCGACCTGGCGCGGGGCGTCAAGATTTCCGGCTCCGGATTTCCGCTCTTTACCGGCGCCGGCGCCCGTCTTGTCCGCGCGCTCGCCAACTTCATGCTCGATCTGCACACCCGGGAGCATGGCTACCTCGAGGTGGCGCCTCCCTACCTGGTCAACCGCGCCACGCTCACCGGCACCGGGCAGCTTCCCAAGTTCGAGGAAGATCTCTACGCCTGCGAGCGAGACGACCTGTTCCTGATTCCGACGGCGGAAGTTCCGGTCACCAACATCCATCGGGGGGAAATCCTCGACGCCGCCTCGCTGCCGGCCGGTTTCGTTGCGTTCACTCCCTGCTTTCGGCGGGAAGCCGGCGCGGCGGGCAAGGATACCCGGGGGCTGCTCCGGGTCCACCAGTTCGACAAGGTGGAACTGGTCCGGTTGTGCCGGCCCGAGGCAAGCGACGCGGAGCACGAAGTCCTCACCGGCCACGCCGAGGAGGTTCTCCGCCGGCTGGAGTTGCCTTACCGGGTGGTCGAGCTCGCCAGCGGGGACACCGGATTCAGCGCCAGCCGCACCTACGACCTCGAGGTCTGGGCCGCCGGGGTAGGGGCGTGGCTCGAGTGTTCCAGCGCCAGCAGCTTCACCGATTTTCAGGCCCGCCGCGCCAACATCCGGTTCCGGCCCGCGCCCGGGGCCAAGCCGGAGTTCGTCCACACCCTCAACGCCTCCGGCGTTGCGTTTGCCCGGACCATCGCCGCGCTGCTCGAGAACAACCAGGCGGCCGACGGCTCGGTCCGGCTCCCCGGCAGCCTGGTGCCCTACTTCGGAGCGGACCGGCTCCTCCCCCACTGACATGACGGCCGGAGC
Source organism: Gemmatimonadota bacterium (assembly GCA_041482775.1). Classification (GTDB taxonomy): domain Bacteria; phylum Gemmatimonadota; class Gemmatimonadetes; order Gemmatimonadales; family GWC2-71-9; genus JABFSM01. The sequence goes on from JBGPEJ010000188.1 coordinate 885, forward strand.
CGCCGGCCGGGATTGGGCCCGGACTCTCAACCCGGAGCAGCGTGAGGCCGTGGCCCACTTGCACGGCCCACTGCTGGTGCTGGCGGGCGCTGGCTCCGGCAAGACCCGGGTGCTCACCACCCGGATCGCCGTCCTGATGGACGAGCACGGGGTTCCCCCGGAACGGATTTTCGCGGTCACCTTCACCAACAAAGCCGCCGCGGAGATGAAGCACCGGGTGGCTACTCTGCTCGAGCGCGATCCGACCGGCCTCTGGATCGGTACCTTCCACAGCCTCTCGGCGCGTTTGCTCCGCCGCGATGCCGAGCGGATCGGATTCTCGCGCCAGTTCACGATCTTCGACGAGGACGACCGGCTGGCGCTGATTCGGCGGCTGCTGGAAGAGCGCAACGTGTCCCCCAAGCTGTTTCCGCCCCGCGCCGTGCAGGCGGTGATCTCCTCGGCCAAGAACCGGATGATGGCGGCCGAGCAGCTCGGCGCCATCGCGGGGTTCGACCGTCTCACTCAGCTCGCGTCGGAGCTGATGGGGCCGCTCGCCGCCGCGCTCAAGCGCCAGAACGCGATGGATTTCGACGACCTGATGCTGCACCCGCTCACCCTCTTCCGGGAGCATCCCGACCGGTTGGCGTGGTGGCGCGACCGGTTTGCTTTCGTGATGGTCGACGAATTCCAGGACACCAACCGGGCCCAGTACGAGCTGGTGCGACTGCTGGGCGGGCATGGCAACGTGTTCGCCGTGGGCGACGATGATCAGTCGATCTACGGCTGGCGGGGCGCCGAAGTCCGCAACATGCGGGATTTTCAAACTGATTTTCCCGGTTGCCGCATCGTTCGGCTGGAGGAGAACTACCGCTCCAGTCAGCTGATCCTCGACGCGGCCAACGCCGCCATCGCGCGCAACGTGGGCCGCCTCGGCAAGACGCTGCGCACCCGCCGGGCCGGCGGGGAGTCGGTCACCGTGGTTGCGTCGGCGGACGAGCGCGACGAGGCCGAGTGGATTGCCCGGGAGCTGGCCAAGCGGAGTGCCGCGGGCGAGTGGCCGCTGGAAGACATGGCGGTGCTCTACCGCACCAACGCGCAGTCCCGCGCGTTGGAGGAGGCGTGCCGGCGGGCCGGCGTTGCCTACCGGGTGGTCGGCGCCATCAGCTTCTACGAGCGCCGAGAGGTGAAGGATCTCCTGGCGTATCTCCGCCTGGCGGCCAACCCCGCCGACGACGAGGCATTCCTTCGCGCGGTTGGAGTTCCCCGCCGCGGGATCGGGGAGGCCAGCCTCGAGGTTTTCCGCACCGCCGCCTCGGGGTGGTCGAAGTCTCTCCTCGAGTCGGCACGGATTGCCGACCGGATCACCGGGCTCCGGCCCAACGTGCGCGACGGGCTGCAGCGGTTTGCCGGGCTGATCGATGAATTGCGGATCAAGAGCGTCGAATCCGCGCCGGCGGTGGTACTCGAGGAGCTGCTCCGGGCCATCGACTACGAGCAGCTGCTGCTGGCCGAAGGCCCCGAGGGGGCCGACCGCTGGGAGAACGTAACCGAACTCCTCGCCAGCGCCGCCGAATGGTCCGAGGTGGTGGCCGACGAGGACGGCAGTACTCCGCTGGAGCGCTACCTTGCCGAGGCGGCGCTGGTGTCCGCCGCGGACTCCTCCCAGGGCACCGACGGAGTCACCCTGATGACCCTGCACACCGCCAAGGGACTCGAATGGCCGGTTGTGGTCATCTCGGGAATGGAGGACGGGCTCTTTCCGCTCGGGCGCTCGATGGAAACCAAGGACGGGCTGGAGGAGGAACGCCGGCTGTTCTACGTGGGGCTCACCCGGGCCAAGGACAAACTGTATCTCAGTTGGGCCCGGGCCCGCCGGCGGGGTGGGGAGCTGCGGCCGGGCATGGTGTCGCGCTTCGTGGAGTCGATTCCCGCCGAGTTGCTGGAGGAGCGGAGCACCGCGTCGCTCTGGGCGCCCAAGCGCTCGTCGGGTGGATGGCTCGCGCCGTGGGAGGTTACCACGGTACCGCGGGCGACCCCGACTCGGCTCTACGCCATCGATGAGGATCAGCAGAACCAGGACGCGCCCCGCCTGGTCAAGGGTGAGCGGGTGCGGCATCGCCGCTTCGGCAGCGGCTCGGTGCAAGGACTCTCTGGCGGCGGCAAGGACCTCAAGGTGAGCGTGCTGTTCGACGACGAGGCGGTGGGACTCAAACAGCTGCTGGTGGCCTTCGCGGGCCTCGAGCGAGACTGGGGGGAAGGCGCATGAGCGTGTCACCCAGGGACGTGCAGCACGTGGCCCGGCTGGCCGAGCTCGCGGTCGATGACGCCGATCTCCCGGCGCTGACCGCGCAAATGGATCGGATCGTGAGCTTCGTTGCCCAACTCTCCGAGCTGGGAGATCTGGACGGGGTGGCCAGCTATCTGGCGGGGCCCGAGCGGACTCCGCTGCGGGAAGACGTGGTCCGCCCCGCCGAGCTGGCCAGGACGCCCGCCGCCATCGCGCCGGAGTTCGTGGACGGCTTTTTCGTGGTGCCGAAGATCGGCGCCATGGAGGAATCGTGAGCGTACGCGCCGCCGCGCTGGAAACGGGTGGCCGGCTCGCCGAGGCCGACCGCAAGGGGCTCAACGCCGTGCTCGCCTGGTCCCCGGAGGCGCTCGACCGGGAGGCTGCCCGGGTCGACGCACTGCCGGCCAAGGGGCTGCTGCATGGGATTCCGGTGGCGCTCAAGGACAACATCGTCACCACCGAGCAACCCTCGACCTGCGGCTCCCGCATTCTCGAGGGCTACGTCTCTCCCTTCAATGCCACGGTGGTGGACCGACTCCGGGCCGCCGGTGCAATGGTGGCGTGCAAGTCGAACCTCGACGAGTTCGCGATGGGTTCCTCCACCGAGCACTCCGCCTACGGCCGGGTGCGTCACCCGATGGACCCCGAGCGGGTGCCGGGGGGCTCCTCCGGCGGCTCGGCGGCGCTGGTGGCGTCCGGCGTGGTGCCGATGGCGCTCGGTTCGGAGACCGGGGGATCGGTGCGTCAGCCGGCCAGCTTTTGTGGCGTGGTGGGCGTAAAGCCGACCTATGGCCGAGTGAGCCGGTATGGCCTGGTGGCCTTCGGCTCTTCTCTCGACTGCATCTCGACGTTCGGACGCACCGTGGCGGAGGCGGAGCGGCTCCTCGCGGTGATCTCCGGTCCCGATCCGCGGGACGCCACCACCGTCGAGCGCCCGCCCCTCGAGCCGGTGCCCGCCCCCGCCTCGCTGGCCGGGGTCACCATCGGCCTTCCCCGCGAATACTTCCCCGACGATCTCGACCCGGGGGTGCGGGCGGCGTGCCGCCGTGCCATCGACCGGATGAAGGAGCTGGGCGCCGCGATCGTCGAGGTGGCCCTGCCGCACTCACGCTACGCGGTACCGACCTACTACATCATCGCGCCCGCCGAGGCGGCCGCGAATCTCGCGCGGTTCGACGGTGCCCGCTACGGGGCGAGGAAATCGGTTGACGGGGATGTGCGCGCGCTCTACCGCGCCACCCGGGGCCAGGGATTCGGCGCCGAGGTCCGCCGCAGGATTCTGGTCGGCACCTACGTGCTGAGCGCGGGGTACCACGACGCCTACTACAACCGGGCCCAGGCGGCCCGGATGCGGATCGTCGAGGATTTCACCGGGGCCTTCGCGTCCGGCGTGGATCTCCTGTTCACTCCCACCTGTCCGACCCCCGCGTTCAAGGCAGGGGAGAAGACCTCCGATCCGGTGGCGATGTACCTCGCCGACATTTTCGTCTGCCCCGCCAGTCTCGCCGGGGTTCCCGCCATGAGTCTGCCCATCGGACGGAGCGAGGGGCTCCCGGTCGGCGGGCAGTTGATCGCACCGTATTTCCAAGAGGCACGAATGCTCTCGGTGGCGGGTACGCTGGAAAGGCATCTCGATGCGGCGGCGGAGGTGCGGTGATGGACTGGGAAACCGTCATCGGCCTCGAGGTGCATGTGCAGCTGGCCACCCGGTCGAAGATGTTCTGCGCCTGCGACACTACCTTCGGCGATGCGCCGAATTCCCACGTCTGTCCGGTCTGCCTGGGGCTCCCGGGCGCGCTGCCGGTGCCCAACGCGGAGGCCATCCGGCTCGCGGTCCGCGGCGCGCTGGCACTGGGCTGCACCATCCAGGAGCGCAGCATCTTCGCGCGAAAGAATTATTTCTACCCCGACCTCCCCAAAGGATACCAGATTTCCCAGTTCGACCGGCCGCTCGCCACCGGCGGCCGCATCACCATCGAGTCGCCGGAGCGAGGGTTGCTCGACGTCACCATCGAGCGGCTGCATGTGGAGGAGGACGCCGGCAAATCGCTCCACGACCGGATCCCCGGAAAGACCGCGGTGGATCTCAACCGGGCGGGAGTTCCGCTGGCGGAAATTGTGGGAGGCCCCGACCTCCGTTCTCCGGCGGAAGCCCGGGCCTACCTCATCACGCTGCGGCAGCTGCTGGTCTATGCCGGTGTGAGCGAGTGCAGCATGGAAAAGGGCAGCCTTCGGGTGGACGCGAACATCTCGATCCGGCGCCTAGGGCAGGGAACCCTCGGCACCAAGACCGAAATCAAGAACCTCAACAGCTTCGCCAACGTGGAGCGGGCGCTCGAGGCCGAGCGGGGCCGCCAGCAGGAGCTGCTTGAACGGGGAGCGACGGTCGAGCAGGTGACCCTGCTCTTCAATGCCGCGACCGGCCAGGTGCGCCCCATGCGTTCGAAGGAGGGGAGCCACGACTACCGGTACTTCCCCGATCCCGACCTGCCGCCGCTGGTGCTCACGCCGGAATGGATCGAGGCGGTCCGGCGCGAGTTGCCGGAACTTCCCGCCGCCAAGCGGGCCCGCCTGGTGGCTGCCTACGGTCTCTCGGCGTATGACGCCTCGGTGCTCACCAGCGAACGGGTCATCGCCGACTACTTCGAGCGGGTGGTCGAGGCCGGCGCCGATCCCAAGTCGGCGGCCAACTGGATCCTGGGCGAGGCGATGACCGGATACAACGAGCTCGGCCGCTTCGCGGTGCCGCCGGCACGTCTGGCCGCCCTCATCGGGCTGGTCCGAAACGCCGTGGTGAGTCATCAGGCGGCCAAGAAGGTCTACGTAGATATGGCGTCGACCGGGGGTGAGGCCCGAGCGGTGGCGGAGCGGCTGGGGCTCCTGCAAGTGCGCGACGAAGGGGCCCTGGCCCGATGGGTGGACGAGGTCGTTGCCGCCCACCCTCGGGAAGTCGAGCGCTACCGCGCCGGCGAAACCAAGCTGCTCGGCTTCCTGACCGGGCAGGTGATGAAGGCGAGCCAGGGGAAGGCCGATCCGAAGGGAGTCCAACCGGTGCTGCTGCGACGACTCGAGGGAAAATGACAGTGCACGCTCGGGTTGCCGGAGTCGCTCCGGTCGAGGTCATTCGAGCCCAGTTCCCGGCGCTGGCCCGATCCTACC
>JBGPEJ010000189.1:0-6286 GCA_041482775.1 Gemmatimonadota bacterium
CCGGCGCGCCGGTCCGGCTCGGCGCAGGGTGGCGGGGCCCGGGGCGCGGGAGGTGGGGCAGGGGAGGTTTTCGATTTCGGCGATTTCGGCTCCATGGGACTGGGTGACATCTTCTCTTCGATTTTCGGTCGCGGAAAGCGGGAGGAGCCGAAGGGAGAGACTATCGAAACCGCCCTCGAGGTTCCCTTCCGCACCGCGGCACTGGGCGGCAAGGTGCCGATTACTCTTTCGATGAACGACACCTGCGCCACCTGCCGGGGAAGCGGCGCTGCGCCGGGCGCCACCGTTTCCCAGTGCCCCGAGTGCAAGGGGCGCGGGACCATCTCATTCGGGCAGGGTGGGTTCGCGGTCAACCGTCCCTGTCCGATGTGCCGGGGGCGTGGCAAAGTGCCGTCACAGAAGTGCCCGACCTGCGGGGGGGTAGGGGAAACCCGGAACGAGAAGCGGGTGATGATCACCGTTCCGCCGGGCACCGAGAGCGGGCTCAAGATCCGGCTCAAGGGCCAGGGCGAGTCGGGCGATGGCGGACACCCGGCGGGCGACCTCCTGGTCACGTTCACGGTGCAACCGGACAAGTTTTTCCGGCGGGAGGGCCTCGACGTCGTATGTGACGTGTCGCTCAACCTGGCGCAAGCCGCGTTCGGAACCCGGCTCCGGGTCAAGACGCTCGACGGCAAGAAGGTGGTGCTCAAGATTCCCGCGGGCACCCAGCCGGGCCGGCGGTTCCGCATCAAGGGCGAGGGCATTCCCAAGGGCGACCGCAAAGGCGATCAGCTGGTAACCGTCCAGGTCGCGGTGCCGGAAAAGCTCAATCCGGAGCAGGAAGAGCTGCTCAAGAAGTTCGCCGCGGCGGCCGGAATGCAGCACTAGTTCCGCAGTACCGCGCCGCCGTGTCCGCCAGAATTTCCGCCAGCGAGATCACCGACTCGAGATCCACCCACTCGACCGCCGCGTGGGCGCCGGCGCCCGCCGGCCCGATCACCACGGTTTCGATTCCCGCCTCCGCGATCAGCGCCGCATCCATCCAATAGCTGGCTCCGATGACCGAAGGGGTTCGCTGGAGGCGATCGGTCGCTGCGGCCTCGACCGCCCGGGCCACGGCGCTCTCCGATGATCCTTCATAGGAGGGCCGGGCCAGCAGCATCCGCGCTTCCGCCTCGAAGGCGGGATCGGCCCGGCGGAGCGAAGCGAGGATGTCCTCGACCTCCTGCATCACCCCCTCGGGGGTTTCTCCCGGCACCATCCGCCGCTCGATCTGCAGCACGCAATTCGCCGCGTAGGTGCTGAGACCGGTGCCTCCCCGTAACACGGCGGCGTGGAGGCTCGGAGTTCCCAGGAGGGGGTGGGGCGGGCGAGCCCGGAGCGACCGCTCCAGGCGGTCCAATTCGGCGAGGAAGCGGCCCATGCGCAGATTGGCGTCGATTCCCTCGAGATACCGGCTACCGTGGGCGGCTCGGCCATGGGTCTCGACCTCGAGCCAGCAGAAGCCCTTGTGGGCAATGCACACGTCGAGCTCGGTGGGCTCGGTCACGATGGCGGCGTCGGTGCGGACCGCGGTGAGGACGTCGATCATCCCCAGGCTCTCAGTCTCCTCATCGGCCACCGCACAGACCACCAGATCTCCCCGGAGCCGGACGCTAGAGTCGCGCAGCGCCTTGACCGCGCCGAGGCAGGCGGCGAGCCCACCCTTCATATCGTAGGAGCCCCGGCCGTAGAGCCGTCCGTCCTTCACGTCGCCGCTCCACGGGTCTGCCATCCCCTCGACGCCCACCGTGTCGAGGTGAGCGTACAGCATGAGCGAGGGCCCACCGCCGGCCCCCGGCAGCCTGCCGACCACGCTCACCCTCCCGGGGCGAGGCTCTCTCCGCGCCGTGGCACAGCCGAGGCGGTCCAGCTCCCTGGCCACCCAATCGGCCAGCGGCCCCTCCCCCGAGGAGTCCGGCGCGAAAACCGGGTTGATCGAATTGGTCTGGACCAGGCGGGCGAGCGTGTCCCGCACGTAGAGGTCGAGTGCTTGCGGCATAGGCCCCCCTTGCCGGGAGGATAGCGGGATGATACTATAGAATCAATGCATGATTCTAAAGATTCACCGGCCGAATGGCTGCTCCTGATCCATCATCTGCCCCCCAAACCCGACTACCTCCGGGTCAAGGTGCGGCGGCGGCTGCACCGGCTCGGTGCCGTGCCGCTCAGGGGCTCGGTGTACGTGCTCCCCGACACCGAGGAGGCGCGGGAGGACTTCCAATGGCTCCTCGGGGAGATCCGGGCCGAGGGCGGCACCGCGATGCTCTGCCGGGCGGCCTTTCTCGATGGCCTCAACGACGAGGAGCTCCGCGCCATGTTCGCTACCGCCGCCCCCGGTACTTCCCCGGGCCAGATGCCCGGCGCCCTCGAGCGGGTCGAGCCAGGCCGCACCTGGGTTACCCGGCGGGGCATCCATGTTGATCGGGTGGCCAGCGCCTGGTTGATCCGTCGTTTCATCGATCCCAAGGCCCGGTTCAAATTCGTGCCCCCGCGGGGGTATCGCCCCGGGCCAGGGGAGTTGCGGTTCGACATGTACGACGCCGAGTACACCCACGAAGGCGAGCACTGCACCTTCCAGGTGCTCCTGCGTCGCTTCGGCCTCACCGAGTCGGGCCTCGGCGCCATCGGTGAGATCGTCCGCGACATCGATTGCAAGGACTCCAAGTACGGCCGGGCGGAAACCGCCGGCATCGCGGCCCTGATCGAGGGGGTAGTGGCTGCCACGCCGGACGACGAGGAGCGGCTGGCGCGCGGCACTCCGATTTTCGAGGGACTGCTCGGCCACTTCAGCACCCGGCGGCCATGACCGCCGGGTCGGCAAAGCGGCCCACCCTCCGCGAAGTAGCGGTCTACTTCTTCGGATTGGGAAGCGTCGGATTCGGCGGCCCGATCGCGCTGGTGGGCTCGATGCGGCGGGACCTGGTGGAGCGGCGGGGCTGGTACTCGGCGGACGACTTCGCCAAGAGCCTGGCGCTTTCGCAGCTGGCGCCGGGCCCGCTCGCCGCGCAGGTGGCCTTCTGCCTCGGCTATCTGCATTCCCGGCTTCGGGGGGCCGCCGCGGTCGGCCTCGCGTTCATTCTGCCGTCCTTTGTGCTCACCGTCATCCTGGGCGCGTTCTACGTCCGCTACGGCGGTCTCCCCTGGCTGGGCGCGGCGTTCTACGGAGTGGGCGCGGTGGTGCTGGGCATCATCGGCGTAGCGGCCTTCCGCCTGGCCCGCAGTACCGCGGGCACCGACCCGCTGCTCTGGAGCCTCGTCGCCATCGTCGCCGTGGTAACCGCCTGGCAGGCCCGGGAGCTGTTGTGGCTCATCGGCCTGGCCGGCATGGCGGGGTTGCTTGGTGCTGCCGGGCCGCAGTTGCGGGACGCGGCCCGAAAGCGGCGGGGCGCCGCTCTCGCCCTGCCGGTGGTGCCCCAGCTCCTCTGGTACTTCGCCAAAGCGGGGATGTTCGTATTCGGCAGCGGCCTTGCCATCGTGCCCTTCCTCTACTCCGGCGTCGTTACCGAGCACCGCTGGCTCACCGAGCGGGAGTTTCTCGATGCCGTGGCGGTGGCGATGCTCACGCCGGGCCCGGTCGTGATTACGGCGGCGTTTATCGGCTACCTCGTCGCAGGGCCGCTGGGCGCTGGCGCCGCCACCATCGGCGTATTTCTCCCGGCGTATCTCCTTTCCGTCCTCCTCCTCCCGGTGCTGGACCGATTTGCCCGGCGGCCGTTGGTGATCGGCTTCGTGCGCGGCGTTACCGCGGCGGCGGCGGGCGCCATCGCGGGAGCCTGCGTGGTGCTGGGACGCCGGGCGCTTCACGACCTGCCCACGGCGTTGCTCGCGCTCGCGGCGCTGGTGGTGGTGGCGCGCACCCGGGTGCCCGCGGGGCTCCTGGTGCTTTCCGGGGCGCTGATAGGCCTCGCGCTCTCGTGGCTGGCGCGGGGACATCCATGACGGCCGCGCCCACGATTCTCCTCCACCGCGAGGAGATCCGCGCCCTGGTGTCGCCGGTAGACTGCATCGCCGCGGTGGAGGCGGCGTTTCGGGAACACGCGCGGGGGGAGGGCCCGGCGCCGGCGGTTCTGGGACTGCACGCCGCCGAGGGCGGTTTCCACGTCAAGGCGGCGGTGCTCCGCCTCGGGCGACTCTACTTCGCTGCCAAACTCAACGCAAATTTCCCGGCCAACCCGGGGCGGTACGGTCTCCCGACCATCCAGGGCGTGGTGGCCCTGGCGGACGGGGAGAACGGTCGGCTGCTGGCACTCCTCGACTCGGGTGAGATCACCCGGCTCCGCACCGGTGCCGCGACTGCGGTGGCGGCGCGCCATCTCGCGCGCCCGGACTCGGGCGTCGTGACGGTGTTCGGCTGCGGGCGGCAGAGCCTGGCGCAGGTCGAGTGCCTTTCCCAGGTCCTGCCGCTCCGGCGGATGTACGCCTACGATCGCGATGGCGCGTGCGCCCGCGAACTTGCGCGGGCCGCTGCTGAAACGCTGGGACTCGAGAGCACCGCAGTGGACCAGGCCGAGGCGTTTGAACGCGCCAGGGAGAGCGATGTGGTTGTAACCTGCACTCCGGCCCGGCGGGCGTTTCTGGGTCCGGCGCATGTCCGTGCGGGGACGTTCGTGGCGGCGGTGGGCGCCGACGACGCCGCCAAGCAGGAGATCGAGCCGGCGCTCCTCGCGGCCAGCACGGTGGTGGGAGACGTACTGGCACAGTGCGTCGCCATCGGGGACCTCCACCACGCCATCGCCAGCGGCGCGATGCGCCGGGAGGACGTTCACGCCGAGCTGGCGGAGGTGGTGGCGGGGCGGAAGCCGGGGCGGACCCGCCGGGATGAGATCATTGTGTTCGATAGCACCGGGACGGCACTCGAGGATGTGGCGGCGGCGGCGCTGGCGTACGAGCGGGCGCTGGCCGGCGGGCGGGGGCTGGCCTTCGATTTTGCCGGCCCGGTGGAAGCGACCGGCTCGGGCAACACTACGGGTTAACCGGGCGGGGGAGTCGTACTCGAAGGAGGAGGAGATGGCATGCGCTGGGTAACCCGCGAGCGGCCCAAGATCGATCGGGTCGCCTGTCCGTGGCTGATTCGTCGCTTCATCGATCCGGAGGCGGTGTTCCTGTTCGTCCCCCCGGCGCGGGTGAGCGAGGTGGCTCAGGATACCGGAGCGACGCCGTTCGACGTGGAGGGGGTCGAGCTCTCCCACGACGGGCCCCGATGCAGCTTCGACGCGTTCCTGGTGAAGTACCGGCTGGAGGATCCGCATCTCGCCGAGCTGGCGACCATCGTGCGGGGCGCCGACACCGACCGGCTGGACCTGGCACCGCAGGCGGCGGGGCTGCTGGCGATCTCCCTCGGGCTCTCCCACAACTTCGCCGACGATCACGAGATGCTGCGGCAGGGTTTCGTGGTGTACGATGCGCTGTATGCCTGGAGCCGTTTCGTAAAGTCGGAGCGGCACACCTGGAACCCGCAGCGGGCGCCGGCTACGTAGGCTTGAGGGCCTCCCGGTACCACTCGATCAGCGCCCGGTGGGTGGCGATGGCGCTGTCGTCCGTGGGTTGTCGCTGGGTCCAGGTCCCGTCGGACGCCAGGTCCCACGCCTGGCGGTTATCGCACCACATGAGCTCCAGCTGCTCCCGGACGGTTTCCCGGTGCGCCGGTGACTCCAGCGGGACGGCCGTCTCGATTCGCCGGTCCAGATTCCGGGGCATCCAGTCCGCCGAGCTGATGTACACCTCGGCCTCACCGTTGTTCCCGAAGTACCAGACCCGGGAGTGCTCCAGGAAGCGCCCGATCACGCTCACCACCCGGATCCGCTCGCTCACCCCGGGGAGCCCGGGGCGCAGACAGGAGATACCCCGCACGATCAGATCGACCGAGACCCCGGCGCCGGACGCTTCGTAGAGCAGGGCGATGATCTCGGAATCCACGATCGCATTCATCTTGGCGAAGATGCGCGCCGGCCGCCCCGCCCTGGCCTGGTCGATCTCCCGCTGAATCAATTCGATCAGGCGTTTCCGCATCCCGGCGGGCGCCACCACGATCTTCCGGTACCCGGTGGGGCTGGCAAACCCGGTCAGCACGTTGAACAGGTCGGACAGATCGGCCCCCAGGTCGGGGTCGCAGCTCAGGATTCCGAAATCGGTGTAGAGCCGCGCGGTGCGCGGTGCGTAGTTTCCGGTGCCGATATGGACGTAGCGGCGGATCTGATCGCCCTCCCGCCGCACCACCAGGATCACCTTGGCGTGGGTCTTGAGCCCCGCGACACCGTAGCTC
>JBGPEJ010000190.1:0-6275 GCA_041482775.1 Gemmatimonadota bacterium
CACCGCGTCGGTCCCGTACACCAGCTGGAGGCCCGGCGTCGCGAGAGCCCGACGGAAGGCCGCGCGGGCGAGCGGAATGGCCCGCTCCATCGAGGCGAAGCCTTCGGCGTTGTAGTTCCCGATGCCCTCGAACTTCGGGCGATTGTCCAGGTAGTTCCGAAACACCAGCGAACACTGGGGATCGAAGTAGGCGCCGCGGTCGGCGAGCAGCTTGAGCACCTCGTCGGTGGCGAAGACACCGTGCTCGATCTGGGTGCACCCCGCCAGCGCCGCGGCCCGCATGCTCTCCGCGCTGTGCGCGTGCACCACCGCGCGGAGCCCCTGGGCCTTCGCTTCAGCGCAAACAGCAAGCAACTGCGGATCGGAAAGGGTCTGCGCGCCCCCTTCACGGATACTCCGGGACGCGAAGATCTTTATCAGATCGGCGCCGGCCGCCTTCCGGTCCCGCACCAGCTGGCGGAGCTCCTCCGGCGAAAGCCGCGGGTCGGTGATCGGCTCCAGGGAGGTCAGCATGCGCGGTCCGGCAACGCGTCCGAGGGCGATCGCATCGCGAAGCTCCCGGTCTTCCGCGGAGCCGAGCTCCTGCACGGTCGTGAACCCCGCCCAGAGCGTGGCGCGAGCCTCGGCGACCACCGCGAGAGCGCTCTGGGCGGGAGTTTCTCCGTCATCCCCGGTGTGCAGCCGGCCCTTGGCGTTGAAATGCCAGGCCAGGTGATCGTGGACGTCGATCAGCCCCGGAAGGAGGGTGAGGCCCCCGAGGTCGAAGGTGGCCCGGCGGCCCGCCGCCGCGCGCTCCACTCGGGTGATCCGCTGGCCCACGACCGTGACGATGGGGTTCACTACCACGCCCCCCCGGCCGTCCAGAAGCCTCGCGGCGTGAACCGTAACGGGGCGGTCCTGGGCGAAGGCCGCGATGGGAAGCGCGGCAAGCAGTGCGGCGATGACGAGACGATTCATGGAGAGATCCCGGGGAATGCTTTGCCGATTTCCGTCGCCGACCTGAGCGACAGCGCGCAGAAGGTCAGGGTGCCGTTGGCACAACCGCCCGAGACGCTGGTCGGCGCACCCACCACGAAGAGGTTCTCGTGGTCGTGGGTGCGCCCCCACGAATCGGTAACGCTCTGGGCGGGATCGTCACCCATGCGGCACCCGCCTCCCGGGTGATCCTGAAAACTGTCGCTTCGGGTGGAGAGCACGGTGCCACCGCCCGCCGCCGCCATCTCGGAAAAGAGCCCGCGGATCCGCTCCTCGGTCCACGCCCGCAGCCCGGCCGACTCCGGCGCATCGCGGAAGTCGAGCCGGGGCAGCGGATCACCCCACGGGGTCTTCTTCACCCCGTCGAGACTGAGCGCGCTCGCCCGGTCGGGGATCACGTCGTAGTAGGCCCGCACCCGGGCGGTGCCGCCGGCGGTCCGGCGGCGCCAGTCGGCCAGGAGCTCGTCTCCGAGGAGGAGTCCCCCCTGGTCGTCGGCAAGCCGCGCCTCCCGCCCGACCGCCGACTCCCAGACCCGGAGATCGTGGCGCAGGTATCGGTCGGAACGGGGTACCCGCATGAACTTCTTGGTCACCAGGCTGTGCTGCTCATTCATCCCGGGGTAGAGGCGGATCGGCAGGCTCACGTAGCCATTCACGTTGCGATGGCCGGTGAGGTACTTGCCAACCAGCCCGGAACTGTTGGCCAAACCGCCGGGAAATCGCCCGCCGGCGGAGAGCAGGAGCAGATGGCTGCTCCACACGTACCCGCCCGCCACCACGAAGGTCTTGGCGCGGAACTCCACCTCGGCGCCGCCGTCACGGCTCACTGCCAGCGCGTGGCTCACCCGGCTGCCCGATGCTTCGAGCACCAGCCGGCGGACCACCGTGCGGGGAATCAGGCGGACCCGGCCCGCGCCGCGCAGCGCATTCCAGGTGAAGTCAGGTGAGTACTTGGCGCCGATCGGGCAGATCGGGAAACAGGTGTCATTGCGGCAGCAGGCGGGGCGCCCGCGGTAGGGGACCGAGTTCTTGGCGGATGGCTGGCTCCACATCGGAATGCCGGCCTTCGCCACCCACTCGCGGAGGAGCACGAGGTTATAGGTGAGCGGCAGCGGCGCCTGCGGGAAGGGGCGGCCCCGCGGGTCGAGCTCGACGGGCCCCTGCTCACCCGCTACGCCGAGGCGGAGCTCCGCCTCCTGGTACCAGGGATCGAGCTCGTCGTAGGAAATGGGCCAGTCGTGCCCGACGCCGTACAGCGAACGGACCTTGAAATCTTCGGGACTGAAGCGCGGGGTCACGCCGCCCCAGTGCATGGCGAGGCCGCCGACCTGCATCGACCGCGACTGGATCCCCGAGACGGCGTAACCGTCGAGGTGATCCTTCCGCCAGGGGCTCTCGCCATACTCGAGGAACCGGCGGCGCAGCATGGTGCGATCGGCCAGCCGGTCGGTTTCGTCCCCCGCCTCCACCACCACCAGCGATGCCTGCCGCTCCTCGGCGATCTTCTCCGCGACCATGGCGGCGCTGATCCCGGAGCCGACGATGCAGATATCGCTCTCGACCACCCGCCGCGGCATCGGATCAGCCCTTCCGGTCCAGCGGGAGGGGAGCTTCCCGCGAGAGGGCGAGCGGGCGGCAGGAATTCCGGCCGATCGCGACGCCGTAGCAGAGGTCCGCAGCCTCGGGAGACTGATAGAAGAAGGCGAGGAGTCCAACGGCCAGGTGCGGCGCGCGATCCAGCTGCGGCAGGCCGCCGAGCCGCTGGCCGAGGAGCGCTTCCCGCACCAAGCCCTGCCGCTGGGCCGGCGTCAGCTCTGGGAAGCTCCGGTGGAATGAGCTCCGCGCCGCGGCCCTGAGTCGTTCGAGCTGACTCGACCAGCGGAGCGCCGGGCTGGGGCCGGCCGTCCGGATCTCTCCGGTGCCGTAGCCATGGAGGAGCTCGGCGCCTTCCCGATATCCCGCCAGCCAGCGCTCGAATCCGGCGACCACTCGTTCCACCCCCTGCGGCCCCAGCTCCGACGGCAGCACGGCGCCCGCCAGGACACGGAGGCCGGCGGGGTCGAGCGTCGCGACCGCCGCCGCGTGGAAACGCCGCGCCAGAAAGGGTAACGGCAGGACTCCGGCCAGTCCGAGGAGGAAGCGGCGGCGGGCGAATGGTGGCATTGGTGCGAGGGAAGCTACTTTTCAGCGGCGGGCGTGCAAGGAGCCCGAACGCCCGACGTCCTTTTAGCGACCTCTCCACCAGACTGTGACGCATGTCTTTCTCCACGAATTCGCTCCGATTGGCACCGCTTCTCCTGGTGTTGTTCACCCCGGTCCGCCCGCCGGTACGGGGCATCGAAGATCGGCATCCCCGCCTCCAGGGCACCTGGCTGCTCAACCTCGAGAAGAGCGACAGTGAGCGCCAGCAATTCGGGCGCGGCTACGGCGGCGGCGGTGGCCCGGGCGGACGGGGGCCGGGGGGTGGGGGCGGGGGGGGGCGCGGTCGTGGGGAGCGGCCCCCCGAAGACGTGGTTGAGGGATTCCCGATGGCCGGGCTGGGCGGCGGCGATCGCGGCCTCACCGAAGTGCTGCGCCCCAAGCAGCGGTTCGAAATCGTACAGACCGATTCGATGATCAGCGTTCGGGATGATGCCGGCTGGGAACGGGAACTCCTCCCCGATCAGGGAAAAATGCGGGAGGAGCTGGGCCAGGGCGGGCCCGCCGAAGTGGAAACCAAGTGGAAGGGCGACAAGCTGGTCACTACCCGGAAACTGGACCGCGGCGGTGAGGTCGAAGAGGCCTTCTCACTCGACGAGAAGACCGGCCAGTTGGTCGTCCAGTTCCACTTCAAGACCCCGCGAATGTCACGGGCCATCGGGGCGCGGCGGATCTATGATCGGGCGCCGCCCGGGCCCTGAGCGGGTTTCTCAGGGAAGCAACTCCGCGGGGAGCGCCACCGGGGTCCGGAGCCGGAGTATCGGGGCGTCCTGACCCCGCCGGAGATCACGATCGAAGAAATTCCAGGTGGCGAGGCCGTCCTCCGAGGCGGGCTCGAGCAGGTAGGAGGCAAACACCCCCAGACGCTGATCGGTGCTGAGCAGAAACCACCCCGGCGTCACGACGGCCTCCCGAGCATGCCACGCGCCTTCGACCCGCACGGTGCGATGCCCCTCGAAGAGCGGCTCCACCACCAGACTGTCCACCCGGAATCCCTCCACAGTCCCCTGCCATGAGGCGCCGATCCGCCGCACCTCCACGCCCTGCGCCCGGAGCAGCTCGGCGATCTGGGCGTGCTGCGGTGGAAGCAGGTACGCGGACGGAATCGCCTCCTTCCGGGTGGCGGTGAACCGATCGTAGACCGGCATCCGAATCGTCTTGAACACCCCGGTCTGGCGCCGCCGCGCGAAGGAGCCGTTCCCCTCCCCGGCCAGCTCGGTGATCTCCGCGATGACGTCCTGCCGCACCGGCTCCGCGAACGTGGAGCGGAGCGCTACCGAATCGGGGCGCTGCCGGGTTGCCTGCAGCACCAGGGTCTTGATGGTGGACCGTTCCTGGGCGGCCAGCCGGAGGATTTCCAGGACGAAATTGTAGGTGGCATCGATCCGGGTGCGGAAATCGGCGTGGGAGTAGGCTTCGCTCAGGATGGCCATGCGGCCGCGCAATCCGACCCAGTTGGTGCCGAAGCGCGGCCGGGGATCGTAGGTCTCCCACCCGAGCACCAGCGAGTCGGGATCGGCGTTGCGGAAATTTCCGTAGGAGAAGACCTCCTGCCGGTGCCGGGAACGCATCCGGGCGCGGATCTCGGGGAGAAACTTGTCGCGGACGTAGTCGTTGGCCGGGGAGGAGTTCACGTTGAGCCCGGCGTCGTAGGTCAGGACGTAGCCGTGGTAGCTCCCGTCGGTGGTGTGGAGATCGATGAACAGATCAGGGTCCCACGCGGCGAGCAGTCGGGCCGCGGCCCGGGTTTCCGGCGCTTCCTGCTTCAGGTAGTCGCGATTGAGGTCGAGCCCCTGTCCGTTGGCCCGGAGGCCGACCACCGGTGGCCCGCTCTGGCCCGGGCGATTGCGCTCCTGGGGGCCGAAGGCGTCGTTACCGTCGGCGTTGTAGATCGGCACCACGATCAGCACGACGCTGTCGAGCAGCGGACGGAGGGGACCCAGGGTCAGGTCCCGGAGCAGCATCTGCGCCGCCTCTTTCCCCTCGACCTCGCCGGCGTGGATGTTCCCCTGCAGGTAGATCACCGGCTTGCCGCTCCGGTGCGCCTCGGCGGGGCCGTCCACCAGCGGCCGGGACGCGACCACGTAGGGCAACACCCGGCCCTGCGGGCTCTCGCCCAGGCGGCCGACCCGGATGCCTGCACCAAGCCGCTGGAGCGAATCCACGAAGGCGCGGACGTCGGCGTAGGTGGATGTCTCGGTGAAGCCGGTGCGCTCGGGGGTGGTTTGCTGGGCGGCGAGCGGAGCCGCGAGCAGGAGCAGCGGGAAGGCCTTGTGCATGCTCGGAATAATATCAGGGGCGAGCGCCCGCCCCTTCGCGCTCCTCGGGCACCCCGACCTCCCGCCGTCTAGAACCTGCTCCAGAGGAACTGGTTGGTCACCTCGTGGTGGAACTGGATCTCGGCAATCTTGATCTGGGCCCCGAGCGCCTTGGGGCAGCGTTCCGCGGAGGCGAGCTTCAGATCGGCGTACCGCTTCTGCACCGCTTCGCCCAGGAGGTCGACCGCGTACTTGCTGCCTTTGAACAGCCGGATGGCGTCATAGATGTTGTCGGGAAGGAACTTGGTCCGGTCCCGTCGCTTTTCCCCGTCGTCCTTCTCGATCGGCCCCTCGAAACCGGTGCGGAACATCGTGTAGATGGCGAGGTACGGATTGGCGTCGGGGGCGATTGAGCGCACTTCGATCCGGGCCGATTTTTCGTTCCCCAGCGGAATCCGGACCATCGAGCCACGGTCTACCGCCGACGCCTTGATCTGGTTGGGCGCCTCGAAGTGGGGATCGAGCCGACGATAGGCGTTCACGCTCGGATTGAACAGCAGGCAGGTGTCCTGTCCGCTGGTGAGAATCCGGTCGATGAATTTCCAGCCGAGCCGGGACAACTTGTCGGCCCCCTTGGCGTCGTAGAAGAGGTTCTTCCCCTTCTGGCTCACCGACAGGTTGGTGTGCATCCCGCTGCCGTTGATGCCGGTTACCGGCTTGGGAAGGAAGCTCGCCGTCATGTCGAACCGGGCGGCCACCTGGCGGCAGATCAGCTTGTAGAGCAGCACCTGGTCCGCCGCGATGCTGGCCTCGGTGTAGCCGTAGTTCATCTCGAACTGGGAG
>JBGPEJ010000191.1:0-6237 GCA_041482775.1 Gemmatimonadota bacterium
CCCGACTACCTGCAGTACCGCATCCGGTCGGTGGAGTACCTCGCCGAGAAAATGATCGCCGCCGGGATCCCCATCGTTCGCCCGCCGGGCGGCCACGCGCTCTACCTCGACGCCAGGAGCTGGCTGCCGCACATCCCGCCGCACCAGTATCCGGGATGGGCGCTCTCCGTCGTGCTGTATGTGGAGGGGGGCATCCGGGCCTGCGAGATCGGCTCGGTGATGTTCGGGCGGCAGCCCGACGGGAGCGAGCGCCCAGCCGACCTCGAGCTGGTGCGGCTCGCCTTTCCGCGCCGCGTGTATACCCAGAGCCACATGGACTACGTGGCCGAGGTGCTGCTCCACGTGAACACGATGGCCCAAGACATTCGCGGCGTGCGGATCGTCGAACAGCCTCCGGCGCTGCGCCACTTCACCGCCAAGTTCGAACCTCTGCCCCGGTAGCGGCGGGTTGCTCAGCGTGGCTTCGCGAATCCCGCCGCCATCAGTAATCCATTGCCGGTAAGGATGGTGATCACCGGCCCCTTGAGCTGACCGTACACCGCGTCGAGCACCAGCCGTACCCGGTACCCCTGTCCCGACCCCTCGACCACGATCGGCCGGGAGATCTGCAGGTTGCGGCGCGAGGGAAGGGAATCGGGTTCGGCCACGGCGCGCAGCGCGTCCACCACGTCGAGCGAAATGATGGCGGCTCCCGCGTGGCGCACCACCACCGTGCCCGCGTCCTCGCCCCTGACAATCTCCAGCGAATCGGTGGCGGTGCCGATCCATCCGCCGTTCGGGATGAAGAACGGCCGGGCCACCTCGTATCCGGTCACCTCCACTGAGCTTGGCGGGGTGCGGGTGGCCCAGAACGGCGTTCCATCGCTCCCGCCCTCCCAGCGCCCGACGTACCCGCCGCCGATCCGGTTCATTGCCCGTCGGGCCACCGCGTCATCGAGACCGCCGGGATTGTCGTTCTTCCACGCCAGGACCGAGTCGGTCGGAACGCCCACCGCCGCGGCCACTCCCGGCGGGCCGTGGGTCGAGTTGAGGTAACGGAGAATCGCACTGAGCTGGATCCGGTCCGCCCGGGAGACCACCGCGGAGACCAATCGGGTGGCACCCGGCCGCCCGATCCCGTTGGCGGCGAGAATCCGCCCGAAGCGGGCGAGCTGGCTCCGCCGCGCCACCCCGTACGCTCCCCAGGGGCCAAGCGCGGTCAGCAGCGCCACCGCGCAGAGCGTCATGGGAATCAGCCTGATGTTGCGCGAGGCGGTGACTCCGTAGTAGAGCGCCAGCCCGGTAAGCCAGAGGGTGAGCACTAGGAGGAAATAGCGCGGCTCGGTGATCCCGTATTCTCCCAGCCGCTTGCCGATCGCGACCAGGAGCATGCCGAGCGACGGCAGAATCGCGACGAACCACCAGCGGCCGTACACGTTCACCCAGCGGCTGTCGGTCCGCTCGCGGAGCGGATGCACCAGCAGAAGCGCCAGCACCCCGGTGGCCGAGACGCCGGAGACCAGATACCCGATCCACCCGTTGGGCCAGATGCGGGTCGCGATGACTTTACCGAGGTAGGCGGTGAGGATAACCAGGTAGATGGCGACCAGGGGCATCAGGACGAACTGGGTGAACACCTTGAGACCGAGCGGATAGTCCTCCAGCGTTTCCAGGGCCTGGTAGTCGCGCGGCACGCCGGAAAGAAAGAACCAGGGGTGGAACCCGAATGTCAGCACGGCCCAGAGATAGGCGTACGACCGGCTCGGCAGTGCCACACCGAACAGCCGGTCGAGCGCCAGCAGGGCCACGGAGAGGCCCACCCAGAGCACCGCGGCGTAGAATGCGGCGACGAGGAAACGGAGGAAGAGGAACCGGTTGAACTGCCAGAATCCCTCCAAGTGCTGGCCGGTGAGATAGGGCGCCAGGGCGGCCAGCAGGTGTGCCGCGAGGAGCAGCTGCACAAATCGCAGCGTCGCCAGCTGATCGGTCCAGCCCAGCGAGGCCCAGTACAGCAGAATGAGACCCAGGGCGATCGCCAGGTTGAGCATCCGCCCGGCTTGAGGAGTGGCACCGCGCCGCTCGGCACCGGTGACGGCGGCGGTGAAGAGCGGGAGCCCGAGCGCCGCGGTCGCGAGCAGGCGGGGCGGCCCATCACCGGCGGGGCCGGTGATCATCAACAGGATGACCACCGTGGCGATCAGCGACGACAGCAGCGACATCGGGAACCGAACCAGAGTCGCTCCGGCCTGCCGGAGGGCCTCCTCCAAAGACGGCAACCGCATCGTCACCTCCTCGCCGGGAGAGGATCACCCACCGCCAGCACCTCGCCTCCGGCATCGGTGTATCCGTCGAGCCCTTCGCCGAACCGGGCAGACCAGCGGGGCATCCGGAGGTTCCACCGCCGCACGATCCATCCCCCCGAGGCCAGGCGGACGAACTCGGTTCTTCCGCCGGCCGCCGGTCCCCGGGCCTCCTCGGGAGCGTTGATCCAGGTGTATTCGACGTGGCGGAGCTCGCGAAGCGCCAGATCGACCCAGAGAATCCCGGAGACGTCGGGAAGATTGGTGGTGAGGAGCGGGGTGAAGGCGAGTCCGATCAGCCCGGTGTTGGCCCCCTGACCCCGGACCCGGCTGAAACAATGGCGGAGGAGGAAACCCTCCGAGAGCAGGAGGCCGGCGTCGGGGCCGTAGAACCTGGTGAGCCCGAAGCGCTGCTGGATGTACCCGGTGCGCTCGAGATCGGCAGGGGTGGGTTGTTCGAACGGGTGGAGGGTCGTGACCCGCAAGGTGTCGCGGCGCTCCCAGCGGAGCGCCAGGTCCCGGCCCAGGGTCCGCCGCCATTCCTGGATGAGGAAGGTCGGGGCCTCGGCGCGCGGCCGGACCGCGGCCTCCAGCGCGCCGCGTGCGTCGAGCCAGAGCTCGGCGGTCTCGTCCGCGGTTTCGGGGTGGACCTCGCAGCGGGTCTCGGCACGGACCCTGACCTCAGGCAGGCGCAGTTCCGGCTGCCGAGCGGTCCGGGTTGATTCCGCGGCGGCCGGGGACGGAAGGGGAGACTGGCCGGCTGCCGGGAGAGGGGCCAGCGCCAGCACGGTGAATGCCCAAAGTGCGCCGCCCTGCCCCATTAAGACCTCCGGGTTGCGAATTCCCCGCCGGGCGTATCTTTGACCTGGCTAATGTAGACGGGCGCGCCGACGAATGATTGCTCGGCTCCGGGACTCGAATCCTGGCCCGAGCGCGCCGCGTAGTGATCGCCGGGCCCGGCTCAGCCGGAACCCTCGATAGTGACCCTGCCCCTATCTCTTTTGCGGAGCTGTGCCATGGTCCACCGCGCCACCCGGCCGCGCGCGCTCGCCGCGTTGCTGCTGCTCTCGGGTCTTCCCGCCACCGCGCCGGCGCAACTGCCCAAGCCGGGCCTTCCACTGCAGCCCGATCGCTATGCCACCTTCACGACGAGCAAGGGCACCTGGATGTCGCTCGATGTGAGCCCCGACGGGCAGACCATCGTGTTCGACCTCCTGGGCGATCTCTACACCCTGCCGATCGCCGGGGGCAAGGCCACCCGCCTGACCAGTGGCCTCGCCCACGATATGCAGCCGCGGTGGAGCCCCGACGGGAAGCGCATCGCCTTCGTCTCCGACCGGAGCGGCGACGACAACGTCTGGATCCTGTCCGCGGACGGCCGGGACACGTTGCAGCTCACCAAGGGCGTGGACAACGATTACCTCTCGCCCGAGTGGACCCCCGACGGGCAGTACATCGTGGTGGCAAAAGGGACCCCATTCTCGGGCAACCGGCTCTGGCTCTACAACGTGCATGGCGGCCACGGCCTCCCGCTGGTGGGAACGGCGCCGGGAAACCTCCGCCAGATGGGGCCCGCGTTCGGCCCCAACGGGCGGTACATCTGGTTCGCGCAGCGGCAGGGAGCCTGGCAATACAACGCGGTGCTGCCGCAGTATCAGATTGCCGTCTACGATCGGGAGACCGGCACCCGCACCACCATGTCCTCCCGTTACGGCTCGGCCTTCCGGCCGGCGCTCTCGGCCGACGGGAAATGGATCACCTACGGCTCCCGCCAGGATGCCCAGACCGGACTCCGGATCCGCGAGCTCGCCAGCGGGGAGGAACGCTGGCTCGCCTACCCGATCCAGCGGGACGACCAGGAGTCCGTGGCGAATATGGACGTGTTGCCGGGATACTCGTTCACACCCGACTCGAAAGCGGTGGTGATCACCTACGGCGGCGAGATCTGGCGGGTGCCGGTGGACGGCACGGCCCCGACCAAGGTGCCCTTCACGGTGGATGCCCAGGTGGCGGTCGGTCCCCGGCTCAAGTTCGAATATCCGATCGAGGATTCGCCCACCTTCAAGGTGCGGCAGATCCGCGATGGCGTGCCCTCACCGGACGGCCGGCGCATCGCCTTCACCGCGCTGGACCGCCTGTACGTCGCGGACCTCGCGGGAGGTACCCCCCGGCGCCTGACCGACCAGGACGTCGGCGAGTACAATCCGACCTGGGCGCCGGACGGGAGCGCGGTGGCCTACGTGGCGATGAACGCCGACGGCGACGGCCAGATCATGCGGGTGAACCTCGCCGGCGGCCCGCCGTCCCAGCTCACCCGGACGCCGGCCTACTACCAGGAGCTGGCCTGGGCGCCGGACGGCCGCCGCATCGTGGCGGTTCGCTCCGCCTCGCGCGACTTCAAGGAATCGATCGACCCCTTCTTCCCCAACATCGGAGCCGAGTTCGTCTGGGTTCCGGCGACCGGCGGTGATCCGACCACGATCGCCCCCGAGAGCAACCGGTTCTCGCCCCATTTCACCACCGACACCACCCGGATTTTCGCCTTCGACTTCCGTCAGGGCCTGGTCTCGATGCGCTGGGACGGCACCGACGTCAAGCGGCACCTCCAGGCGCTGGGCCCGCTGCCCTTCACCCTCACGGCGCCGGGCCACCCCCGGGAGTCCGACCTTCCCATGCCGGAGGATCGGGACCGCGAGCCGACCATCACCGGCTTTCCGGCCGGTCCGATCCTGATGGCGCCCAAGGGCGATCTCGCTCTGGTGGTCTACAACAACGACTTCTACGTGGTGACGGTGCCGATGACCGGCGGGACCACGCCGACCATCAACATCTCCAAGCCGGACAGCGCGGCGGTACCGGTGCGGAAGCTCACCGATATCGGCGGGGAATTCCCGGCGTGGGGCGCCGACGGGCGGACGTTGTACTGGTCGATCGGCAGCGCCGTCGTCACCTACAGTCTCGACCGCGCCCAGGCGGTGGACGACAGTCTGCGCGCCTCCCGGGCCGATTCCGCCGCCCGGGTCAGCGCCGCCTACCGTCCGACCGAGCAGCGGATCACCATCATGGCCCCGCGGGACATCCCCCAAGGCACCGTAGTGCTCCGCGGCGCCCGGGCCGTCACGATGAAGGGCTATGAGATCGTGGAAAACGCCGACATCGTGATCCGCAACAACCGGATCGTGAGCGTCGGCCCCCGCGGTGCGGAGCCGGCCGGCGCGCGGGTGATCGACGTGAGCGGCAAGACCGTGGTGCCCGGGTTCGTCGACACCCACTCGCACATGTGGCCGGCGTGGGGAATCCACTGGCAGCAGCCGTGGATCTACCTCTCGAACCTGGCCTTCGGGGTCACCACCACGCGCGACCCGCAGACCTCCACCACCGACGTCCTGACCTACGGAGACCGGGTCGATGCCGGCCAGGCGATCGGCCCCCGGGTCTACTCCACCGGCCCCGGAGTGTTCAGCAACGAGAAGATTTCCAGCCTGGAGCACGCGCGGCGGGTGCTCCGCCGCTACAGCGACTACTACGACACCAAGACCTTCAAGATGTACATGTCGGGAAACCGCCAGCAGCGGCAGTGGCTCATCATGGCGGCGCGGGAACTCAAGCTCATGCCCACCACCGAGGGCGGGCTTGACTACCGGCTCAACATGACCCACACCATGGACGGATACCCCGGCATCGAGCACACCATGCCCATCATCCCCGCCTTCGGGGACGTGGTGCAGCTCTTCAAGGAAACCCAGACCACCAATACCCCGACGATGATCGTCCAGTACGGTGGGCCCTGGGCCGAGAACTATTACTACACCAACGAGAATCCGCTCAACGATCCGAAGGTCCAGCACTTCATGCCTCCCGAAGAGCTCGATTCCAAGGCCAGTCGGCGGGGGCAGGGTGCCGGGGGGAGTCCCGGTCCCGGCGGCTGGTTCATGAAGGAGGAATACGCCTTCCCGAA
>JBGPEJ010000192.1:0-6217 GCA_041482775.1 Gemmatimonadota bacterium
CACCGGACGGCCGTGGCGCGCGATGGCCGCCTGCACCGCCTGGCGGATCCACCACACCGCGTAGGAGATGAACTTGACACCGCGATCAGGATCGAACTTCCGGGCAGCCGTCATGAGCCCGAGGTTCCCCTCGCCGATGAGATCGACGAGCGGCACCCCGCGATTCTGGAACTTCTTCGCGACCGACACCACGAAACGCACGTTGTGGCGGGCCAGGCGCTCCTGCGCCGCCACGTTGCCCCGGAAGGCCTTGCGGGCCAGCTCCATTTCCTCATCCCGCGAGAGGAGCGGCACCCGGCTGATCTCGTCGAGATAGAGATCCAGGCTCTCCCGGCCCTCATCGACCGCCTTGGCGATCTGAGCCGGCTTCACTGCGTTACGCTTGGTGCGAGGGGCAGTCGCCACGTCCATCGCCTCCTTCGTCACTTGCGCGTTTTTCTGCTATCGCTCAAGCGGGAATCGGATTCCCGCCGCCTTGAAACCCAAGCCACCAATATAGCACCTAAACCACACAAAATCAATGGGTTAGGTAAATCGAAGCGCTTCTTGGGGTTGCGCCTGCACCGTCAAAGAGTCTTACAGTTGGCAGGTGCCACCCTCCGTTCGACCGTCCTAGGAGACGCCCGAGCCTGGCCGAGTAGCACGTTTCAGAGGGTCTTGAGCTCGCTCACCAGTCGGGTCAGGGAGGCCTTCGCGTCCCCGAACAGCATCGAGGTCTTCGGGCTGACGAAAAGCGCATTCTCGATGCCGGCAAATCCCGCCCCCTTGCCCCGCTTGAGCACGATGACGGTCCGGGCATGGTCGACGTCGAGAATCGGCATCCCGTAGATCGGGCTGGCGGGATCGCTGCGGGCCGCCGGGTTCACCACATCGTTGGCCCCGATCACCAGGGCCACGTCGGTCCGGTCGAATTCGCTGTTGATCTCCTCCATGTCGTAGAGGCGGTCGTAGGGAACGTTGGCTTCGGCGAGAAGCACGTTCATATGGCCGGGCATTCGCCCCGCCACGGGATGAATCGCGTACTTCACTTCCACTCCACGCTTCTCCAGCATGTCGGTCAGCTCCCGCAGCGCGTGCTGGGCCTGGGCCACCGCGAGCCCGTACCCCGGCACGACGATCACCGCCTTGGCATAGGCCAGCCGGACCGCGGCGTCCTCGGGAGTGATAGCCCGCATCTCCCCGCCGTCTCCCCCCTTCGCCGCCGACTGGACGGTGGCGCCGAACGCGCCGAACAGCACGTTGGCGAAGGAGCGGTTCATCGCCTTGCACATCAGTACCGACAGGAGGAAGCCGGAGGCGCCGTCCAACGCCCCGGCGATGATCAGGAGATTGTTGTTGAGCGCGAAGCCCATGGCGGACGCGGAGAGCCCGGCGTAGGCGTTGAGCAGGGAGATCACCACCGGCATATCCGCGCCGCCGATGGGAAGCACCATCAGCACCCCTAACGCCGCCGCGACCGCCAGCATCACCCAGAAGCCGCTCGACAGCCCGGGATTCACCACCAGCGCCACGATCAGCCCGAGCGCACCGGCCAGCATCAGGAGGTTGCCGATGTTCTGGAGCGGCCAGGTGACCGGCCGCCCCGGGAGGATTTCCTGGAGCTTGCCGAACGCCATGACGCTTCCGGTCACGGTCAGGGCCCCGAGGAACACTTCGAAACCCAGAGCGGCCATCACCCCGCGGGGGGTGGCGGCGCCGAGCAGCAGGTACTCGTTGACGCCCACCAGAGTGGCCGCCACCGCGCCCGCGGCGTGGGAGAGCGCCACCCATTGCGGCATGGCGGTCATCGGCACCGAGATGAACAGCGGCCGCCCGATGATGACCCCGATGACGCTCCCGATCAACAGCCCGGCGGCAATCCACTCGAACCGGACGATCTCCTGGTGGAGCAACGTCCCCACGATGGCCAGCAGCATGCCGAACGCCGCCTGGGCCATTCCGGTCCGGGCCCGTTCCGGCCCGGAGAGCCCCCGGAGTCCGACGATGAAGAAAACGGCGCTGGCGAGGTAGATCGCCTGGATGGCGAGCTCGCGGCCCGGAAGGCCCCCGCTCACGGTGCCTTCCGTCGGTCGCGCTTGAACATTTTGAGCATCCGGTCGGTGATCAGGAACCCGCCCACGACATTCACCGTGGCGCAGACCACCGCGATGAGGCCGAGCCAGTTGCTGAGCGCGCCGTGATTGCTCCCCGCCGCCACCAGCGAGCCCACCAGCGAAATGCCGGTGATGGCGTTGGCGGCGGACATCAACGGGGTGTGGAGCAGAGGAGGGACCCGGCTGATCACCTGAAAGCCGACGAAGGCCGCCAGCACGAAGACGTAGAACTGAATGACGGTCGTGAGAGTCATCGAAGCTCCGGGGCGACGCTCATCGGGCCGCTGATCGGGTCGCCGGGGGTGAGGGTGAGTCGCCCATCCTTGACGAGATACTCGAGCAGGTTCTGCAGGTTGCGGCTGAACATGACGCTGGCGTGCTGCGGAATGGTGCTCGGTAGATTCGCCGCGCCGATGACGGTGACCCCGTTGGCGATGACGCTCTCGTCCGCCCGGGACAACTCGCAGTTGCCTCCGGATTCCACCGCCAGGTCGACGATCACCGATCCCGGTTTCATCCCGGCGACCATCTCGGCGGTGATCAGTCGGGGCGCCGGCCGGCCGGGGATGGCCGCGGTGGTGATGACCAGGTCCATGTCGCGGATCGCCCGGCCCACCGCCGCCAGCACCCTGTCCTGCTGCTCCTGGGCAAGCTCCTTGGCATACCCGCCCTCGCCCGCCGCCCCGGCCGACACCGCCTCCGCTTCGACGAAGGTTGCTCCAAGGCTCTGGACCTCTTCCCGCACCGCCGGGCGCACGTCGAAGGCGCTCACCACTCCACCCAGCCGGCGGGCGGTGGCGATGGCCTGGAGCCCCGCGACGCCGGCGCCCAGTACGAACACCTTGGCGGGCGGAATCGTGCCCGCCGCCGTGGTGAGCATCGGGAGGAGCCGCGCCATCCGGCTGGCCCCCAGAAGCACCGCCTGGTAGCCCGCGATGGTTGCCTGCGAGGACAGGACATCCATCGCCTGGGCCTTGGTGGTCCGGGGAACCTGCTCCATGGCGAGCAGGGTGATCCGCCGCGCGCTGGCCGCCGCGAGAAAGTCTCCCGCGGTCGCCCGGCCGAGCAACGAGATCACCACCGCGCCCTCGGGCAGGAGCTCGAGGTCGCGAGGCTGGGCCCGCTGAACGCCGAGGAGCAGGTCGGCGTGGCGCAGCACGGTGGCCCGATCGGAGGCGACGGTGGCGCCGGCGGCGGCGTACGCCACGTCGGGAAAAAAGGCCGCGGCACCGGCGCCCGGTTCCACGAATATTTCGTGCCCCCAGGTGCGGAGTTTCTGGACCGTTTGCGGAACGAGGGCCACACGCCGTTCGTGCGGGGCGGTTTCCCGGAGGACGCCGATGTGCATAGCCACGGAGTTAGGGAGCCAGGGAATCAGCAGTCCCCGCTATCCCGGGGACGGACGAAAGTATACAATCCGACCATGCCCGCACAGGTCCGTGTATTTGCCCCTGGGTCGGTCGGAAATGTCGGCCCCGGATTGGACATCCTGGGCCTGGCAGTGTCGGGGGCGGGGGACTTGGTGGCCGCCGAGCGGATCGATCGGTCCGGGGTGGAGATCGCCGAGCCGGGAGACCCCTCGCTTCCCTGCGATCCGACCCGGCATGCCAGCGGAATCGCGGCGATCGCGGTGCTCCGCCGGGCCGGCGCCGGCTTCGGGGTGCGTCTCCGGGTGGAGAAGGGCCTCCCCCTCTCCGGCGGGCAGGGCGGCAGCGCCGCATCGGCGGTGGCAGCCGCTCTGGCTACCAATCTGCTGCTCGACCAACCGCTCGATACCGACGCGCTCCTCCGCGCGTCGCTCGAGGCGGAGAGCGCGCTGGCGGGACGTCACGCCGACAACCTGGCGCCCAGCCTGCTGGGTGGCCTGGTGCTGATTCGCTCGCTCGACCCGATCGAGGTAATCCGCCTCCCGGTGCCGTCGGCGCTCCGTATCGTGCTGGCCCACCCCGACCAGTCCATGGCCACGCGTGAGGGGCGCGCCGTGCTGCCCGACATGGTGACCCGAGCAACAGCGCTGCACCAGGCCGCGCAGGTCGGCTGCATCGTGGCCGCGGCGTTCGCGGGCGATCTGGCCCTCCTGGGCCGGGCGATCGACGACCGGATCGCCGAGCCGGCCCGGGCGCCGTTACTCCACGGATTTTCCGAAGCGAAGGCCGCGGCGCTCCGGGCCGGCGCGCTGGGCTGCTCGATTTCGGGGAGCGGCCCGACCGCGTTTGCCCTGGTCGGCGACGAGGCCACCGGGGCGCGGGTGGCGGCGGCGATGCAAGCCGCCTACGCGGCAAGGGGGATTCCCTGCACGACTCGGGTAGCGCCGGCGGACCTGGAGGGAGCCCGCCGGCTGTGAGCCCGACCATCAAGCGTCCGGCCACCTGGCAGGTTTGTCTGGCGTGCGGGAACGAGGCGCTGGAGACCGACCCCGCCATCCGCTGCCGGACCTGCCGCGGCCTCCTGGAAGTGCAGCATCGCCCGCCCGAGCACTCCGGAGAGGCGCTCCGCGCCCTCTTCCAGCGCCGCCGCTGCGTCGGGCCGGATTCCATCGCGTCAGGGGTGTGGCGGTTCCGGGAGATTGTGCTTCCCACCGCGGGCGAGGATCCGATCACCCACCCCGAAGGGAACACCCCGCTGCTCCACCGGTCGGGCCTGGCCTCCTGGGCCGGAGTACCGGACCTGTCGTTCAAGCATGAAGGGCACAATCCGACCGGCTCGTTCAAGGACCGCGGAATGACCGTCGCCATTACTCAGGCCCGGCGGATCGGCGCCCGAGCGGTGGTCTGCGCCTCCACCGGAAACACCTCGGCGTCGCTCGCTGCGTATGCCGCGCAGGCGGGGATTCCCGCGTTCGTGGTGGTGCCGGCAGGCAAGGTGGCGCTGGGGAAACTGGCCCAGACGGTGGGCTACGGCGCCCGGGTGCTCGCGGTTCGGGGCGACTTCGACGCCTGCCTCCGGCTGGTGGACGAGGCCAGCGAAAAACTCGACCTCTACCTGGTCAACAGCATCAATCCGTTCCGGCTCGAAGGGCAGAAGACCATCGTTTTCGAGCTGCTCGAGCAGTTGGGATGGGAGCCGCCCGACTGGCTCGTGCTTCCGGGCGGCAACCTGGGCAACACCGCGGCGTTCGGCAAGGCGCTGGGCGAGGCGCTGGCATGGGGGCTGATCGATCGGATGCCCCGGCTGGCGGTGGTCCAGGCGGAGGGCTCGGCGCCGTTCGCACGGAGTTTTGCAAACGACTTCGAAACCCGGCGGCCGGTGGAGGCAGAGACGATCGCCACCGCAATCCGGATCGGGGATCCGGTCTCCTGGGACCGCGCCGTCGGGGCCATCCGCCTTACCCGCGGTGTGGTGACCAGCGTTCCCGACACCGATATCCTGGCCGCCAAGGCGGCGATCGACGGCGCGGGGGTGGGCTGCGAGCCGGCCAGCGCGGCGAGCCTGGCGGGACTGCGACGGCTGGTGACCGAAGGAGTGGTGCCGGAGGGCGCCCGGGTGGTCGCGGTGCTCACCGGGCACATGCTCAAGGACCCCGAAATCCTCCTGGCCGGGGCGGAATCGGGGCGCGGGGGCATCCGGGAGATCGAACCGACCATCGCCGCGCTGGCGCAGGCGGTGCACCGGCCGGATTACATGTAGCCCTCGCGCCGGAGGGTTTCCAACCCGCCGCCATCTTCCAGGTCCTGGGCCCGCCCGGCGCGCTCGGCTACCCGGGCGAACTGCCCGCTACGGAGCTCCTCGATGATCTCCTTCGGAGTGCGCGCCTCGGACTTGACCGGCTTGGTGCAGGGCCCGCAACCGAGGGAGCGATACCGGGTCCCGTCGCCCTGGTTGTAGTACAGCGACACCGTCGGGATCCGCTCCCGGTCGATGTATTCCCAGATGTTGAGCTCGGTCCAATCGAGCAGCGGGTGGATCCGGACATGGGTTCCCGGGGCGAAGTCGGTCTTGTACTGATTCCAGAACTCGGGGGGCTGCTCCCCGATGTCCCATTCGTTCCGGGCGGACCGCGGGGAGAAATACCGCTCCTTGGAGCGGCTTCCCTCCTCGTCGGCGCGGGCGCCGACGATCACGCCGGTGTAGGGCTCGCGGTCGGGGTCGAGCTCGTAGGCCCCGGTGGCAAGGTTCATCCGGCG
>JBGPEJ010000193.1:0-6212 GCA_041482775.1 Gemmatimonadota bacterium
CCGGACGCGAATGCCTGCGATACGAAGACGTGTTCCCCTACATGCTGCGGCACGGCAACGTCATGTTCGCCTGTCCCACCTTCATGATCCGGCAGGAGGTGCTGGCGGAGGTGGGCCCGTTCGATCCGGAGCAATGGGACATCGCGGCGGACCAGGAAATGTGGCTCCGCATTCTCCGCCGCCATCCGGTCGGGGTCCTGAACGAGCGGTTGTTGCGCTATCGCCATGGCGAGTGGCAATGGTCGCAGCGATGGAGGCGCCTGCGCACCGAGGCCGATCGTGCGCTGGACATCATGGAGCTGTACCTGGACATGGACAACTGGCGCGCTCGCCTCCCGGCGGCGGACCTGGTGGAGCTCGGCTACCAGCGCTGCGACGACGCGACCACGCGGGCCGCCAACGCCGTCATCCTGCGTGACCCGGGACTGGCGCGCCAGTTGTTGGTGGGCCGCTATCCGTACGGGACATTGCTGAACGGCATCCGTAGGAGGAAAGTGCGCGTGGTCCTGCTGCGCGGCCTCATGAAGACGGCGCTGGCCCTTGGGGCCGCCCGCCCGCTGGGCCGGCTGCTCAGTTGGACGGAATACGGCAAGCGTCGCTGAATTGGCCCTGGTGGATTCGAACCACCATTCTCAGATCCAAAGTCTGATGTCCTGCCATTGGACGAAGGGCCAGCGGCCGAAAAGTAACCGAGGCTTTGGCCCAGGGGGGTAACGTGGCGGTGCCCCGAAGCCGGGTGGCTCCGGGGCACCTAGGCACCGGCGCGTGACTCTGCCGCGTCAGGACCGCGCCCACCTCCGGGGGGAACGGGGGGGGCGGGGGTCTATCTATCACATCCCGTGCCGCCCGCCGCGCGGTCATGGGCCGACGGCCCAACCCATTGTCTCACATTGAGATCCTCGATCCCCCCCGAGCCAGAGTGCTGGGCCCTCGGGGGCAAGTGCCGCTCCGGCACCACGGCGGGAGCGTGGCGCCGGCCCTGCCTAGACCGTGCGCGAGGCGGTAACGGCACCGTGCTTTCGGCCGAGCATGCCCCGGGCGGCATCGCGATCGCTATCGCTTCGATACACCGCGACCAGGGTGGAGCCCGAGCCGGACATCCGACAGAGCAACGGCCCGGTGCGCGCCAGCGCTTCGAACCCCTCTCGGATCTGAGAAACCCTCCCGAAGACCGCTGATTCGAAGTCGTTGCCCGCCATCCGAGCCACGTCGCTCCAGCCCCCGAGCGTCGTCGGATCGAGCAGCAGCGCTCCTCGGGTTCCGGCCGATCCCCTCGCCGCATCCACCCATTGGTATGCCTCCGTGGTACGGATCGGCACCGGAGGAGTCAGCAGAAGGATTGGCGCGGCGGGAAGCGGCGGCAGCGCCAGCATCCGTTCGCCGTGACCCCAGGCCACGGCCAGCGGCGCGTCGCTCAGGCAGAATGGGACGTCGGCGCCCAGCCGCGCACCCAGATGCAACAGCTCGGCGCGGGGAAGCGGGCTTCCCGCCAGCTCGTTCACCGCCGAGAGCGCGGCAGCGGCGTCGGCTGAGCCGCCGCCCAGTCCCGCCCCGACCGGGATGCGCTTCTGCAGAATGAGGTGCACCCCGAATGAGCGTCGGGAGGTCTCGAGGACTGCCCGCGCCGCGCGGACCGCAAGGTTCTCCTCCTCCGGGCCGGTATCGGCTCCGCTCACCTCGAGGGTGATGCCCGGAGCGTCGGACCGCCGGGCGATGAGGGTATCGGCCAGCTCGATCCGGCAAAACAGGGTCTCGATGGAGTGGTAGCCGCCGGTTTCCCGGCCCAACACGCGCAGAAAGAGATTGATCTTGGCGCGGGCCTCCCGGGTGGCGGTGTCGGTCACCGGGTTG
Source organism: Gemmatimonadota bacterium (assembly GCA_041482775.1). Classification (GTDB taxonomy): domain Bacteria; phylum Gemmatimonadota; class Gemmatimonadetes; order Gemmatimonadales; family GWC2-71-9; genus JABFSM01. Next base: position 1,852 of record JBGPEJ010000193.1, read on the forward strand.
CCTCGGTGGCATCGCGGACGTGCAGTCCGGTTCGGGCCAGAGACCAGAGGCCGAGAAGTACGATGGGCAAGAAGGTGGTGATGTGGTAGGTGATGCCGTAGGCCACGCCCAGATCCTTGGGCACGCCGAAGAGTCCGAGAGAGGCGGCGACCACCACTTCGAAGACGCCGAAGTACCCCGGCGTCGACGGCGCCGCCACGCCGAACGCCAGGAGGCTCTGTACCAGGAGGGCGCCGGCGAAGTCGACGTGAATGCCGAAGGCGGCGAACGCCACGTAGAACGACGCCGAGCCGACGAGCCAGAGTATGGCCGACCAGAGCACGGCGGTCACCAGGCGGAGCGGTGAGCGGAGCGCTCCGAACCCCTGCCGCACGCCTTCGACCAAGGTGACGATGCGGTCCGCGAGTGCCGGAAAGGGGACAATCGCCCGGACGACCCGCTCCGCGGGCCGGGGGAAGAGCACCACGAACAGCGCGCCTGCGAAGATCACCCCGCAGGCGATTCCCGCCTTGACGGCGAGGGCGTCGAGGCGCGCGCCGGCGATAACCGTGTCGGAGGGGAGCCCCGCCCGGAGCAGGGCCACACCGAGGAGGGCCAGGAGAGTGAGGGCGTCGAGGGCGCGCTCCACCGCAATCGATGAGAGCGCGGCGGTGAGCGGAACGCCGCCGAGCCGGCTGGCCGCGTAGGCGCGGAGCAGCTCGCCGAGGCGGAAGGGAAGCGTGTTGTTCGCCATGAAGCCCATCGCGGTGGCGTGCCAGCGCGCGGCCCAGGGGAGCGGCGCGCCGCTCCCGGTGCGAAGCAGGGAGTTCCAGCGGATGGCCCGGATCGGGAAGGTCAGCGTGGCGATCAGTACCGCCTCGGCGAGCGGAAGCGGGCGGGCCTCTCGGAGGTGCAGAAGCACCTCCCGGAAGGAAGTATTCCGCAGCACCCAATAGAGCAGGCCCAGCGAGATCGCGACCCCGAGAACCGCCATGACCCAGCGGCGCGAACGGGGCCGGACAAGGCCGTCAGTGGTCGTCGTCAAGAGCCAGCGGCACGAGGTCGAGGAGCTCGGCGAGAAGGGTTTCCATGCCGGTCACGCTGCGGCGGGCACGGAGCGCGGCGTCGAGCTCCCGCCGAACCAGATCGGCGCGCTCCAATGCGCGCCGCCCGCGATAGAGCAGCGCCTGGATCGGCACCGCCTCCGGCTCGGGGGCCAGCGACTCGATGGGCACGACCGTGGCGGTCGTGGCTCGCTCCGGGTGGGTCAGGCGGAAATACGTCGCGAAGGTCTGCTGGAACGGCGAGTACGCCGGTGCGACGGTCGGCACGGCATCAAAAAACAGCGTTTCGATCGGCACGACGCCCGCATCCGCTTCGGGGGCAAGGTCCTCGATCGGCACCACCGCAGGGAGCCGCGCCGGGTCGACCCGGCCGATTCGATCGAGCTCCGCGCACAGCGGCGCGAGCTCGGTGCGGAGTCCCGCGACCGCCTCGGCGCGCGAGGCGGCCCCGATGGTATCGATCGCGCGCAGCAGGAGAGCGAGGATCTCGTCGACCGATTGAGCCGCCCGGCCGGTCATGATCTCGCGATCGATCCGGGAGAGGAAATTCCCGGTGGATTCCCTGACCTCGCGGCTCAGCACCAGGCCCCGGAGGGTGAGCGCCAGGGTGTGGAGCTGTAGTGCCCGCGCCGAGCGGCTGCCGCCGGTTCGAAGCTGCTCCGCGGTCTGGCGAAGCCGGTCCGAGAGGCTGGCCAGCTCGATGGCGACTCCACTGGAAACCGTCGGAGCGACCGGCGGCGTGCCCCGGCTGACCACCGGGTCGCGATCGCCCGGGACGAAGAGCGATTCGACCGGCACGATGTCGTCGATCCGAGCGAAGGCCTCACGCAGGATGTCCACCGCCTCGCCGATCTCGTGCGAGTCGTGCTGGGGCATTCCCAGCTCGGCGATATCCCGCGCCATGCGGGAAAGAGCCGCGGACGCGGCGCGGAAGGCGTGGCCGGCAGCGCGGGGCCAGGCGCCGCCCTTTCCTTCCACCGCAAAGGTGAGATCGAGGGCCTCCAAGAACTCGGGAAGCGGGGAAAGGCCGGGCAGGGCACCGAGGCCACGGAGTGGCTGCAGTCGTTGGAGCACCGGCTCGGCGGTCTCCGGACCGGGGCGGCGCTCGACCGCCTCCGCCACCTGTTCCAGCGTTGCGGCCACCGCGGCGGCCTCCCGCGCCACATAGGCGCGTACTCCGGGAGAGAGGCCGGCGGCACCCGCCGCGATGCCCGTGAGGCCTCGGCGCCCGACGCCACCGGTCAGCCCATCCAGTTGTTGCGCCAGCAGCTCGCACCGCCGGAGCTCGGGCTCGGACCAGTCGCGCACCCGTCGGAGAAGACCCTTGCACTGCTCCAGTGCGTCGGTCAGGCGCTGGGCCAGGGCGGGAGTCCACGCCAGGGCGCCCTCGCGGACGGCCTTGGCCGCGTTCTCAATGGCGGCGGCCGCGACGGCGTACCCGGGGGGGCCCGCCATGAGCGCCGCGCCCCGGAGGGCGCGAGAATAGCGGACCAGATCTTCTCCCGTGGGCTCGCCGGCGCCGGTGATCAGCAGGCTCAGGCGCTCCAAATACTCGCCGGCCTCGAGGGCAAAAAACTCACGGCGGCCGACGGGAGCGCTCACGGCGCCTCGGGATGGAGGAAGGAAGGCGGGCGAACCGAGGGAAGTGTAGGGTGGCGGTCCGGGTCGGTCAACGCGGGAGGCGAGCCTCATCGACGAGACGGCGCATGGTTCGGACCGCTTCAGTCATCCCGGTCATTACTGCCCGGCTGACAATGCTGTGGCCGATGTTGAGCTCTTCGATTTCCGGGATTCCGGCAACCGGCGCGACATTCAGGTAGGTCAGGCCGTGCCCGGCGTGGACCGCGAGGCCGAGACGCTTTCCGTGGCCGGCGGCATCGGCGAGCTGCTCCAGGGCCGCGGGCCCGGCCCGCCAGGAATGGGAGTACCGCCCGGTGTGCAACTCGACCGCGGGAACACCGAGATCCCGGGCCGCCTCGATCGCGGCGCGGTCGGGGTCGATGAAGAGCGAGACCCGAATGCCCGCGCCACTCAGCTGAGCGATGGTCTCGGTGAGTCGGCGGTCCTTCCGGGACAGATCAAGCCCGCCTTCGGTGGTGACCTCCTCGCGACGCTCGGGAACCAGCGTGGCCTGGTAGGGTTTGAGCCGGCACACCGCCGCCACCACCTCGGGAGCGGTCGCGAGCTCTGCATTGAGCGCGGTGCCCACGGTGCGGGCCAGCGCCTCCAGGTCGGCGTCCTGGATGTGGCGCCGGTCCTCGCGCAGGTGGGCGGTGATTCCGTCGGCGCCGGCCGCCTCGGCCAGGCGCGCGGCCTCGGCGGGATCGGGCTCATCGGTTCGCCGAGCCTGCCGAACAGTCGCCACGTGGTCCACGTTCACGTACAAGCGCATCGGGTCTCGTTGCTCCGGGGGTGGGCGTCCAGTTAGTTTCGCACGAACCGGCGACCCTGTTAAGGGAGGGCCCTTCGATGCGAACAACAGTGGTTCTCGCGGCGGCGGTGCTGGCCGGCTGCGGTGGGGGGAGCGCACCCGGAGCGGCTTCGACGCCGGTGGCTTCGTCCTCGCAGGCCCTGCAAGCCTTCGTGCAGGCCGCCGCCGACAGCAACCTGACGAGGATGGCCCAGCTCTGGGGCACGTCGCGCGGCCCGGCGATCGAGACGGGCAGCCCCTCGGACTACGAGAAGCGGCTGATCGTCATGCAGACCTACCTCCGCGGTGACAGCGCCCATGTGGTCTCCGACACCCCGGTGACCGGCGATGCCAGCCGGCGCCATCTGGCGATCACGCTCTACCGCCGGGGATGCGCCAAGCAGATACCGGCCACCATGGTCCGAACCAAGGCCGGCGGCTGGGTGGTGAATTCGGTCGACCTCACCAGCGCCGGCAATCCGGCCCGGCCGTGCGAGCCAGCCGGCCCGGGGTCAGGCAACCGCTGAGGGAACCTGGCGCGGGGACCCGGCGTTGTACCACTCCGGTCATTCGGTGAGCTCGAGCAGGATGCCCGAGGTAGAATCGGGATGCACGAAGGCAATCCGGCGCCCGCCCGCCCCGATGCGCGGCGTTTCGTCGATGAGCCGGTACCCGGCGCGCCCGCAGGCGGCCAGCGCCCCGTCGAGGTCGGGAACCCGGTAGCAGATGTGGTGGATTCCGGGGCCGCGCCGAGCCAGGAATTTGGCGACCGGGCTCGCGGGATCCAGCGGGGAGAGCAGCTCCACCTCGCTCTCACCGAACGGCAGCGAAACGATGGTAGCACCGTCCGCGGTCTCGGACCGGTTTGGCAGGAGGCCCAGGACGTCACGGTAGAAGCCGAGCGCCGC
>JBGPEJ010000194.1:0-6178 GCA_041482775.1 Gemmatimonadota bacterium
TATACTGGGTGCCGTTGCTACCGATGCCGGGGCTCGGAGAGTTGGTCATGTGGTTGATCACCGCATCGACCAGGATGCCCACGCCGGCCGCCTTGCAGCGCGTCACCATGTCGGTAAACTCGGCCCCGGTTCCCGAGCGGCTCCGCGCGATGCTGTAGCTCACCGGCTGGTAGCGCTCGCTCCAGTCATGGTTGGGCGTGATGCTGTGCTCCTGCGGCGGCGACACCTGGACCGCGCCGAATCCGGCGGGGCCCAGCACATTTTCGCATTCGGCGGCGATGTCGGTCCACTTCCACTCAAACAGGTGGACGAAGACGTCACCCGCCGCCATGTGGCCGCTGGGGCGGTAGGTCTGGGCCAGCGAGGGGCGCCCCGGGGGCAGCGGATTCGAATCCGGCGGGGTGGGGGTGCCGCCGCCGCATGCGGCGGCGGCTAGCAGGAGCAATCCGGCTGCGGGAAGGTGAGGGCGAAGCCACATGGTGAGGGTCCGGTGGGGCTGAAACGATCCGCAGCTCCGCCGCCGAGGCGACGGAGCTGCGGACAGGCTCAGGTTGCTGACTCCGGGATCAGTAGCCCGGGTTCTGCGTCAGGTTGGGGTTGGCCACCAGCTCGTTTGCCGGAATCGGATACAGGTTCAGGTGCGTATCCGTCGCCGCGCCGGCCTTCGTGCCGCCCTTCCACGCCCACAGGTAGGTACCACCGGTGAACTTGCCGAACCGGATCAGGTCCATCCGGCGCTGCCCTTCCCACAGCAGCTCCCGTCCCCGCTCGTCGAGCAGGAAGTCGGTCGTGAGCTGGGCGTCGGTGATGTTGCCGCTGGCGTTTCCGAACGCCCGCTGCCGGAGCGCGTTCACATAGGCAAGCGCCTGCGCCCGGCTGCCGCCGCCGCCCCGCAACTGGGCCTCGGCGTAGATCAGGTACGCATCGCCCAGCCGGAACATCGGGTAATCGGTGTCGACGAAGCCCGGGTTCTGGCCGGGCGCCCCGGTCGAGGTCCGATTGGAGAACTTGGGCGCCTTGATGCCGTCGTCGAAGTTGCTGATGCTGTTGATCGCGACTCCGTTGCCGGCGTTGGAGAAGTAGTTGGTCCGGCCGTCGCCAGGGCCGAAGCGGTTGTAGGCCTCGGGCTTGAGGCGGAGTCCGTACCAGCAGCCGTCGATCCCGTAGTCGCCCGCGTTCATGCTGCCGCCGCAGGAGGCGTGGATCAGGAAATTGGTGCTCCCATACGTTTGCGTCTTGAGCCCATCTTCCGGCACCGCGAAGATGATCTCGGGAGAAGTGTTGTTGTCGGCCTGGAAGAGATGCCGATAGCTGGCATCAATGGTGTAGGGACCCGCGATCGCGGCCTGCGCGGCGGTCAATGCCCCCGCATAGTTCGCGGTGCCGGTGTAGACCGCCGCGTTCAGGTAGAGGTGGGCCAGCAGCATGTTCGCTGCTCCCGCCGTCGCGCGGCCGTAGCTGTTCGCGCCGGGTGCCGGAAGGTCGCCCTTGATGGCATTGAGCTCGCTCACCACGTAGTCGTAGATCGCCTGGCGAGTGGCCTGCTTGGGCGGCGTCGAGCCGAGCGCATCCGCGTCAGTCACCAGCGGAATGGGCCCGAACAGGTCGAGCCCGTGCCAGTAGCTCAGGGCGCGGAGGAAGCGGGCCTCGGCACGGTACGTCGCGACTTCCGCCTTGAGCGTGGCGCTGGTCTGGCCCCGCCCGGAGAGCTTGGCGTCGGTCGTCTGGCGCAGGAACTCGTTCGCCATCCCGACCTGGAAGAAGACCCGGTAGTACATCGCCACGACGAAGGGGTTGGTGACCGCCCAGGTATCCTGGACCAGCCCGGACAGACCGTCGTCGCCCCAGGCGATGACCGCTTCATCGGTCGGGAGCTCCTGGTGCTCCCAATAGAGGCGGATATACTGGGAGAATCCGCCGTCGATGCCCTGGATGTCGGTCTGGCCGTCTCCCCCCTGTTGCCCGCCCACGGCCAGCCCCGCGTACACCTTCGCCATGAAGGCGCGGTACGAGCTGGCATCGAGGAAGACGTTGGCCTCGGTCACGGTGCTCTTCGGTTCCACCGTGAGGTTGGTGCACCCGAGCGCGCCCAGCGAGAAAACGGCGGCCGGGAAGACCAGTGCCTTGAAGGATCTGAGATTCATAATTCCGTCCATTCTGAATGGCCCATGGCGCCCGGTTCTTAGAACCGGAGGTTGAAGCCCCCGGTGAAGGTGCGCGAGCGTGGATAGATGTTGTTGTCGATGCCGTTCAGTCCCGCGGTCGGATCGACACCGCTGTAACCGGTGAGGGTGAACGCATTCTGCACCGTGCCGAAGATCCGCAGCGGCTGGCCGTGGTACTTGAGCGTGTAGGCCAGCGTGATGTTGTCCATCCGCAGGAAGGACGCCTTCTCCACATAGTAATCGGAGAAGTACTGGGGCGTCTGGAAGCCGGTCGTCAGGACCGACGCATGCAGGTTGTAGGGTGAGCCCCGGGTGACTTCCGAATAGGTGCCCAGGTTGGAGGCCACGTTGTTGTACACGTAGTTCCCCAGGTACGACCGCAGCGTGAAGCTCATGTCGAAATCATGGTACGCCAGATACGACGACTGGCTGAGCATCCACTTCGGCGCCGGATCGTGGAACGGGATCCGATCGTCATTGTTGATCTTGCCGTCGCTGTTCTGGTCCACGTACATGTCGAGATCTTTGGTCGAATAGATCGGCTTCCCGTCCGCCCCGAGCTTGTGCTGATATACGTAGAAGGAGTTGATCGGGACTCCCGGCTGGAGCACCTGGATCAGCGTGCCTACGCCGCCGGCGATGCCGCCGGTCTGGATCCTTTGCGCGGCGCCGGCGAACGGATTGATGCTGGTCAGCTGGTTGGTGTTGTGGGAAGCGGTGAAGTCGGCCGTCCAGCTCAGGCCCCGCTGGTGTCCCGGTATCAGCAGGGCGCTCAGGCTCATCTCGAGGCCCCGGTTCTTCATGCTGCCGATGTTGGTGGTGACGAAGTTCGACAGGTTCGTCCCGGCCGCGACGGGCACCCGGAAGATCAGGTCATGGGTGGTCTTGATGTACACGTCGAGGGTGCCGGTCAGCCGCTGATTCCACAGGCCGAAATCGACCCCCATGTCGTAGGAGTGGGACTTCTCCCACCGGATGTCCGGGTCGACCGCGCTCGGGCGAATCGTGGGGACGAAGGTGCTCCCGAACTGCACTTGCGACTGGTCGGCGCCCAGCAGGTAGGCCGAGTATTGCTGGTAGTTCGAGAACGCCTGGTTGCCGGTTCGGGCCACCGAGCCGCGGAGCTTCAGGTCGGAGAGCCCCAGGCCCTTCATGAACGGCTCCTCGGAGATCCGCCAGCCGACCGACAGTGAGGGGAACGTCCCCCACTGGTGGGTCGGCCCGAAGCGCGAGGACCCGTCGCGACGCACGCTCGCCGACACCAGATACTTGTCGTTGACGTTGTAGTTGACCCGCCCGAACACCGAGATCAGCCGGCTTTCCTCGATGTCCTGGAAGTTCACCACCGACCGCGCCGAGGTGACGCCGTTCCCGCCCAGCAGGTCGGTGCTCAAGCCGTTGGCCTGATAGTAGGGGTACTCGGCGTGCGACCAGCCGTACGAGTAACCCGCCGCCGCATCGATGTTGCCGGGTATCCCCCCGAGCGGTGCGCCGTAGTTCAGGTATGTCTCGGCCGTCGTGTTGGACTGGCTCTGGTTGGCGCGATAGTCGCTGCCGCCATTCCCGCTCTTGAGCTGCCCATGCAGGGTGCTGGGGAAGAACGACTGCCGGTCGGTCCGGGTCACGTCGTAGCCGAGGTCCATGTTGGCCCGCAGCCCCTCCAGGAAGGGCAGGGCATACTGGGCCCGCACGTGGCCCAGGCTGCGGTAGGTGATGCCCTTGTCGGACGCGAGGTTGAGGAGCGCCACCGGATTGTCGGCGGACTGCAGCGAGTTCCCCGGCCAGTCGTAGTACCCGGTCCGGGTGCTCGCATCGTAAATCGGCTGGGTCGGCCCGAACTGGGCGGCGTTGGAGAGGACACCGCCGGGGGTGAACAGGTCCTTCGCCCGGGAGCCGCGCAGATTGGCCTGCACGTTCAGGCGGTCCTTCAGGAGCTTCTGCTCGAGGTTGAGCCCCAGCGAGATCCGCTCCGTCGTGGTGCCCTTGATGATGCCGTCCTGATTGAGGTACCCGGCCGACAGCCGCCAGTTCGTGCTCGCGTCCGCGCCCGAGACGGCAAAGTTGTGTTCCTGGCCGAAAGCGGTGCGGTCCACCTGGCTGAACCAGTCGGTGTTCGCGCTGCCCAGCTGGCCGACATTGTTGGGAGCGTACTGGGTCACCGCCGCCCGGAACTGGGCCGCGTTCAGCATGTTGGGAAGCCGCGTCACCGACGAGGCCGACATGCTTCCGGTGTACTCGAACTGCGGCGCTCCCACCCGTCCCTTCCGGGTGTGAATCAACAGCACGCCGTTGGCGGCGTTCGCCCCGTAGATCGCGGCGGCCGAGGCATCCCGGAGCACCGTGACGCTTTCAATGTCGTTGGGGTTGAGGAAGTTGAGGGGGTTGCGGCCCGCCGAGAGCCCGCCGCCGGCGCCGGTGCCGATCGGCACCCCGTCGATGACGAAGAGCGGCTCGCTGCTGGCGTTGATCGATGTGGGACCCCGAATCCGGATCGAGAAGCCGCCGCCCGGCTCGTTGTTGTCCACCACCTGGACGCCGGGAACCTTGCTGCGGATCAGCTCCTCCGGGCTCACGATGCGGCCGGGATTGAAATCCGCCGCCGCCACCGTAGTCACCGCGCCGGTGATGTTGCCGGCTCGCTGCTCCCCGTAGCCGGTCACCACGATCTCCGCGAGGCTCACCGCGCTCGCTGTCAGGGCAAAATCGGATTCGACCGTCTGCCCGGCGGAGAGCGTGACCGACCGCGCCATGGAGGTGTAGCCGATCAGGCGCGCCCGGAGCGTATCCCGGCCCGCCGGAACTCCGGAGATGACGTACAGGCCGTCGATTCGCGTCTGCGCGTTTCTGGAGCCGTAGGAAACCGTGGCGCCGGAGAGTGGTTTCCCTGCCGCGTCGTTGACGTGTCCCCGGATCGTGCCACCCTGCGCCTGGGCGCGGAGCGGTGCCATCCAGGCGACGGCGAGGAGCGCACCGAGGATAAATCGAGGAGATCTCATACGCATCCTCTATTTGCTATGGGAAGAAACGTAACACGCCCGGTGGTTCGGGGGCGGTTCGGACTGGGGGAAGCGGGCACCGGTGTGCTCCGCGAAAACGGGTGGTGTTCGGTCGGACTCCATCCATAATACCCCCCCGAGGGGTACCGTCAAGTGCGCGGGGGGCGAGGCGTATGAGACTATAAAATGGTCACTTATGAGATCGGTGAAGAATCTTTGTGTCCTTGTTCACGATCCCAGGCGCCCCCTTAGCCCTTGCGGGTTTGTCCCGAGTTGCCTATACTGAACCATATGGTTCAGTATGCTTCCAAACTCGATCTCGCCTTCGCGGCGGTTTCCGATCCGACCCGCCGCGGCATCCTCGAACGCCTGGGGCGCACCGACGCCTCCATCAGCGACCTCGCCCTGCACTTCGACATGACCCTGACGGGCATCAAGAAGCACGTGGGGGTGCTCGAGCGGGTCGGGCTGGTGGCCACGGAAAAGGTGGGACGGGTGCGGACCTGCCGGTTGGGTCCCCGCTTACTGGCGGACGAAGCCAACTGGATCGATCGGTACCAGGAGATGCTGGAAGCCCGGTTCAACCAGCTCGGGGAATTCCTCGAGCGCACCAAGGAAACTCCCCATGAAGCAGACTGACAGCGCCGTGACGCTCACCACCCCCAGTGACCGGGAGATTCGTATCGAGCGGATCTTCGACGCGCCCCGTGACCGGATCTGGCGGGCCTACACCGATCCCGAGCTGCTGGCCCAGTGGTGGGGGCGCGGCAGGAAGGTGGTCATCGAGCGGATGGAGGTGAAGCGCGGCGGCCACTGGCGATTCGTGGTGCCGAGCCCCGGCGGCCCCCAGGGATTCGAGGGCCGCTACCGGGAAGTCAAGCCGCCGGAGCGCCTGGTGTGGACCTTCGAGTGGGACGGGATGCCGGGGTATGTCGCGGTCGACACCGTCACCTTCGAAGACCTGGGAGACGGTCGCACCAGGATGGTCAACACCTCGCTCTTCTTCTCCACCGAAGA
>JBGPEJ010000195.1:0-6079 GCA_041482775.1 Gemmatimonadota bacterium
CGAGGAAATCGCCAAGATGCGGGCCGGACGGCGCATCTGGGCCCGCCACCTCCGGGAGCGGTACGGCGCCCGCGACGAGCGGAGCTGGAAGATGCGCTTCCACTCCCAGACCGCCGGGGTGACCCTCACCGCCCAGCAACCGCTCAACAATATCGTGCGCGTGGCCTACCAGGCCCTTGCCGCCGTACTCGGCGGCACCCAGTCGCTGCACACCAACGCGCTCGACGAGACGCTCGCGCTGCCGACCGAAGAATCGGTGCGCATCGCGCTCCGGACCCAGCAGATCCTGGCCAGCGAAACCGGAGTGCCCAATGTGGCCGATCCGCTGGGCGGATCCTACTACGTCGAGGCGCTGACCGATCAGATGGAGCGGGAGGCGGAAGGACTGTTCGCCGAGATCGAGGCCCAGGGCGGGGTGGTCCCGGCGATCGAATCGGGCTGGTTCCAGCGCCAGATTGCCCGGAGCGCGGCGCGCTTCCAGGGGGAGGTCGAGGCCGGAAGACGGGTGATCGTGGGCGTTAACGACTTTGTGGAGACGAATGAAGCCGCCCCGGAGATCCTCCGGATCGGCGAGGATGCAGACCGAACGCAACGCGTCCGCATGGAACGGCTTCGCGCCGGGCGCGACGGGGCGGCGGTGGAACGAAGCCTCGACGCGCTCCGCGGCGCCGCGGTGTCGGACCGCAACGTCATTCCCGCGATGCTCGATTGTGCCCGGGCCTACTGCACGCTGTACGAGATTCGCGAGGTGCTCGAACGGGTCTACGGCGCGTACCGCGAGCCGATCTTCTTCTAAGGCGGATCCTGGTGGCTTCTCGCGCGCTCAATGACGTTCGACGGCAACTCCAGCGCCTGGTCCGGCTGCAGCCGGGCAAGCACTGGATCGTCAGCTGTTACCTCAAGCTCGAGCCCCGGGACCGGAGCCGGGGCAAGTACCTCATCAAGCTCAAGAACCGGATTCGCGAGGTCATCGAAGCGCTCCCGGCCGAGGGGCTGACCCGGGCGGAGAGCGAGCAGGTCATCGCGGATCTGCGCCGGGTCCGGGCCCTGCTACAGCGCCCCGACGCACTCCCACCGACGCAGGGACTCGCGGTGTTCGTCTGCCGATCGCTGGGGTTGTTCGAAGTGATCCCGCTGCCCCGGGTGCATCGCTCCCGCCTGCTGGTGGACCGGACGCCGCTGGTGCGCGAGCTGGCGGCGCTGGAGGACGAGGTGGGGCGGCTGCTGGCCGCGGTGATCGACAAGAGCGGAGCGTCCATCTACGAGGTGACGGCGTTCGAGGCCCGCAAGCTCGACGACGTCGAAGCCACGGCGCGACGGGGTGGCCGCTATCACCCCGACCGGCATGGCGGCCCCGGGATGGGCGAGCACAGCTTCCACAACCGGCTCCGCCACGAGCGGGAACAACTCTTCGATGCGGTGGCGGGGCGTCTTTTCGACCTGGATCGCCGGGAACCGGTGCGGGGCATCGTCATCGCGGCCGGCGGGAATGAAGCGGAAGCGCTCAAGATGTTCCTCCACCCCTATGTGGCCGGAAAAGTCCTGGGGACGGTGCGCCTGGCGCGGAAGGGGGCTGCTCCGGCGGCGGTGCACTCCGCGGTGCTGGAGGTGCGGGAGATCTTCGAGCGGAAACTGGAGCGCCATCTGGTGGCCGAAATGCTGCTTGGACAGGGCTCGGGGTGGGCGGTGAACGGGATCGCCGAAACGCTGGATGCACTGGCCAAGGGCCAGGTACGAACCCTGCTCGTCCGGGCCGATGCCAGCCTCCCCGGATTCCGCTGCGCCTCGACCGGCCGGCTCACTTTGAACGCCAAGGACTGTCGGGGCCTCGGCAACGCGGCCCCGATTCCCGATGTGATCGACGACGCCATCGAGGAGGCGCTTCGCCAGCGGGTCGACCTCGATGTGGTCTTCGAATCGGATGCCGCCGACACGATCAACGGACTCGCCGCCCTGCTGAGGTTCCGATGAAGGCTTCGACCCGCCCGATCCGCGTGCTGGTGGCCAAGCCGGGACTCGACGGCCACGACCGCGGCGCCAAGGTGGTGGCCGCCGCCCTCCGGGATGCCGGGATGGAAGTGATCTACACCGGTTTGCATCAAACCCCCGAGATGATCGCCACCGCGGCGGTCCAGGAAGACGTCGACGTGGTCGGGCTGTCCATCCTGAGCGGAGCGCACATGACGCTCTTTCCCCGGGTGCGCCAACTCCTCGACGATATGGACCGCAAGACCATCCTGCTGACCGGCGGCGGCATCATACCCAGGGAGGACATCGAGCTGCTCCAGCAGCGTGGCGTGGGCCGGCTGTTCGGCCCGGGGACCCCGACCTCCGATCTGATCGAGTACATCAACAGCTGGGCGGCAGAGCACCTTGAGCCCTGAACCTCTGGAAGGCGCCACCAAGCCCTCGCGGCTCCGCGAGCTGGCGGAGGAGTACCGTCGCCTCGCGGCGAAGTTGCGCGAGGGGGGCGGTGCGGCCCGCGTGGCCAAGATGCATCAGCAGGGCAAGCTCTCGCCCCGCGAGCGGGTGGCCCGGCTGCTCGACCCTGACGCGCCGTGGCTCGAGATCGGCCTGCTCATCGCGTACGACCGGTACGACGGCCAGGCACCCGGCGCCGGTGTGATCACGGGCGTGGGTGTGGCGGCGGGACGAGAGGTCGTGGTGGTCGCCAACGATGCCACCGTCAAGGCGGGGGCCTGGTGGCCGGAGACGATTCCCAAGATGCTGCGGGCGCAGGAGATCGCGATGCGGCAGCGCATCCCGATCGTCTACCTGGTGGACAGCGCCGGAGTGAACCTTCCCTTCCAGGGCGGGGTGTTTCCCGGGCAGTACGGTGCGGCCCGGCTCTTTTACTACAACGTGATGATGCGCCGCTATCTCCAGGTGCCCCAGATTGCGGCCGTCATGGGCAGCTGTGTCGCCGGCGGTGCCTATCTGCCCGCGCTATCCGACGTCATCTTCATGGTGGAGGGCACCAGTTTCATGGGTCTCGGCGGGCCGAACCTGGTGGCCGGCGCCACCGGGCAGAAAGTGGACGCCGAGACGCTGGGCGGGGCCACCACCCACACCGCGGTGAGCGGCGTGGCGCACTACAAGGCTGCGAACGACGCCCAGTGCCTGGACCAGATCCGGGAGTATCTGGGCCGGTTGCCCCGTACCGGCGGGGTTCGGCACCAGGTGCTCGCGCCGGTGGCGCCGGCCAAACCGCCCGGCCTGCTGTACGACCTATTGCCCCACGACCACCGGATGTCCTACGACATGCACCAGGTGCTGGCGTGCCTTCTCGACGGCGGCACCCTGGCCGAGTTCCAGCCCGATCTCGCCCGGGAAATGCTCTGCGGCCACGGGCGGATTGAGGGCTGGCCGGTGGCGGTCATCGCCAATCAGCGCGGCATCGTCAAAGGCAGGCCGGACGAGCGGCCCCGCTTCGGTGGAATCGTGTACACCGAGAGCGCGGAGAAGGTGGCCTACTTCATCGAGAGCGCGAGCCGTGAGCGGCTCCCCTTGCTGTTCGTGCAGGACGTGAGCGGATTCATGGTCGGCCCCGAAGCGGAGCACTCCGGGATCATTCGCGCTGGCGCACGGTTCGTGGAGGCCATGGCGGCCGCCGCGGTTCCCAAACTCGTGCTCACGGTCAACCATGCGTCCGGAGCGGGCTACTACGCCATGGCGGGACAGGGCTTCGACCCCGACTTCATCCTCAGCTGGCCCACCGGGCGCATGGGAGTCATGGAAGGTGATTCCGCCGTGATGGCGGTGCATGGCACCGAGATCGACCGGGCCAAGCACGAGAAGCGGGAGCTCTCCGACGGAATCAAAGCGTCCATCGGGCAGATGCGGGAGGACTACGAACGGGACCTGGACGCCCGGCACGCCGCGGCGCGAGGGCAGGTGGACGCGATCGTGACCCCCGAAGAAACCCGACCCCTGCTGGCGTTCCTGCTTCGGGTCACCGCCCAATACGCCGGCCCCCATCTCGGAGCCTTCGTCCTCCCGCCGCTCGATGCCGTTGCACCTGGCTGACCGGATGGCGCGCCGCGGCATCGGATGGGTCATCCTCCTGACGGGATGTACGCAGGCGGTACCGCTCCGTGGCGCCGAGCCGCAGCAGGATCCTCCCCGAGTGGTAGTCCCACCCACCCCGAACCCGCCCCCCACCCTCCGGGAGCCGGTGGTGCCGCCAGCCCAGGCCTTCGCCCGCGGGCTCATGCCGCTCGCCCCGACCCGGATTCCCGCGTTCCTTGCGGCCCATCCGACCTGGGACGGTCGCGGTGTCCTCATCGGCGTCATGGACGGGGGGCTGGACATCGGCGTGCCGGGGTTCGATTCGACCACCGCCGGCGCCATCAAAGTCCTCGATTTGCGGGATTTTTCGCGCGAGGGCCGGATCCCGCTCGCGCCGGTAATCCCGGTGGGAGATTCCGTGGTCATCGCCGGCCGCCGGCTCGCCGGCTTTGGCCGGGTGCGCGGAATCGTCGCAACCGGACCGTGGTACGGAGGAGTGCTGCGGGAGCGCTCCCTCGGCGCTGCCCCCGCTGCCGATGTGAACGACAACGGTCTGGACGCCGACTCTCTCCCCATCATCGTGGGACATGCCACCGACGGGTGGGTTCTCTTCATCGATAGCGACGGAGACGGCTCGCTGGCCCGCGAACGGCCGGTGCACGACTACCTGGTTGCGCACGAGACGTTCGGCTGGCACCGGGCGGTGGAGCCGCCGCCCCTCACCCTTGCGGCCAATTTCCGGGACGTCGGCGGTTTGCCGGAGCTCGATCTGTTCTATGACACTCAGGGCCATGGGACCCACGTGGCAGGCATCGCGACCGGGCACAACATCGGAGGGATCGACGGCTTCAACGGAGTGGCGCCCGGCGCGCAGCTCCTCGGTCTCAAGATCGCGCGAAACGACTTCGGCGGGCTATCCACCACTGGCAGCATGGTCGCCGCGATGGATTACGCCATCCGATTCGCCGCCTCCCGGGGCCTCCCGCTGGTTCTCAACATGAGTTACGGGGTTGGCAACGAACGCGAGGGGGCGGCGCGCATCGACGCGCTCCTCGACTCGATCTTGAACGCCCACCCGGACGTCATCTTCATCACGTCGGCAGGGAACGACGGGCCGGGGCTCTCGACGATGGGATTTCCCGGGTCGGCGCGGCGCGCCATCACGGTGGGTGCCACCCAGCCTGCGGCGCTCACCGGCGAGCCGGGAGGGCAGACCGGCGACGTCCTGTTCTACTTCAGCTCCCGCGGAGCCGAGCTCGCCAAGCCCGACGTGGTCGGCCCGGGAATCGCCTATTCGACCGTACCCCGCTGGAACACCGGAGACGAGGTCAAGGGCGGCACCAGCATGGCTTCCCCGCATGTCGCGGGGCTCGCGGCGCTCTTGCTGTCCGCCGCCCGTCAAGAGGGCCGCGAAGTTACCGCGGAGGACATCCGCCGGGCCCTCACGGCCAGCGCGCGCCAGCTTGTCGGTACCACCCCGCTCGATGAGGGCGCCGGCCAGCCTGCGATCGAGGAGGCCTGGAAGATTCTCCGCGCCCCGGCGCCGGGCGCTGTGTTCGACGTGGAATCCATGGATCAGCCGGGCTCCACCGCGGCGTTTCACATCGCGCCGGCTCCGACCGACACCAGCCTGCGATTTCGAATCACCCGGCTGCGGGGCGCGGGGGCGATGGAGGTTTCCCTGACGAGCGATACTCCCTGGCTCACTACGCCGGGGCGGCTCCGCCTGGAGGCCCGCGAAACGCACCTGACGATCACCCAGCACCCGCCGCTGACCCAGCCTGGGGTGCTGGTTGGAACGGTACGCGCCACCGCTCCTGGTGTCGACGGCACGCTGTTCACCATTCTCACCACCGTGGTGGTTCCCGAATCACGCCGGGTTGCCCCGGTACGGGTTACCGCGCGCCTCGCCCAGGGGGGAGTGCGACGGGTTTTCTTTCCGGCGGATTCGGGCCGGCCCTTCCGGGTGCGAATGTCGACCGGCGGCGAGCGGGAGCGCCTGATCGCGGCGCTGCATCAGCCCTTTGGTCAACCCATCCTCGGCGACAACGGGATTCCGGGCGGTGCGGAC
>JBGPEJ010000196.1:0-6058 GCA_041482775.1 Gemmatimonadota bacterium
AGCTCCAGACCGTCGCGACCGGCGCCGGGTACCCCGCCGGGGCCTGGTCCAGCTCGTGGCGGCACCTCGGCTCGGCGAGCGCCAATCCGATGGGCGTCGAGTGGTTCGGTCTGGCGATGGGATTGGGGTTCGTGCTGTCGTTCGGCTATTGGTGTACCGACTTCCTGGTCGTCCAGCGGGCCATGGCCGCCGATTCGATGACCGCGGCGCGCCGCACCCCGCTCCTCGCGGCGTTTCCCAAGATGCTGTTTCCCGCCCTGGTGATTCTGCCGGGTATGATCGCCATCGCCCTGCACAGCACCCGCGGCGGGCTGCTGCCGATCGGCAGCGATGGAACGCCGAACTACAATCTCGCGGTGCCGGCGATGCTTGCCCACTACCTGCCGTCGGGCCTGCTGGGCCTCGGTCTCACCGCGCTCATGGCGTCATTCATGTCCGGCATGGCCGGAAACGTCACCGCGTTCAACACCGTGTGGACCTACGACATCTACCAATCGTATCTCCGGCCGGGCCGGACCGATGCGCACTATCTGCGAATGGGGCACGCGGCCACCGTGTTCGGGATCCTGCTGAGCGTGGCCGCGGCGTATGCCACGACCCGGTTCAACAACATCATGGACATGCTCCAGCTGGTGTTCGCCTTCGTGAACGCGCCGCTCTTTGCGACGTTCCTGCTGGGAATGTTCTGGCGCCGCACCACGGGGCACGGGGCATTCTTCGGCCTGCTGGCCGGTACCGTGACGGCGGCGATACACCACGGACTGGTGCTGCCGCACGGCGCTGTGGCCGGCCTCAAGGGCGGGTTCCTGGGTGCGGTCCTCCATACCTACCCGAGCGAGATGGCCCAGAACTTCTGGACCGCCATCTTCGCGTGGACTGCCTGCTTCATGGCCACGATCCTCATTTCGCTGCTGACCCGGCGCAACAAGTCGGACGACGAGCTGAAGGGGCTGGTGTACAGCCTGACGCCCCGCCTCAAGGACGGGGCGCTGGTGTGGTACAAGCGGCCCGCCACACTCGGCGTGGTCGTGCTGGGGCTCACCCTGGTGCTCAACGTCATCTTCTGGTGATTACGCGATGAAACTGGACCTGCGACTGCCGATCGGCCTGATGTTCTCGATCTTCGGCGTGATGCTGACCGCGTACGGATACCTGTCCGGCGACGCCATCTACGCCCGCTCCCTCAGCATCAACGTGAATTTCTGGTGGGGGCTGGTCCTGCTGGCCTTCGGGCTGGTGATGCTGGGGTTTGCGCTCCGGGCACGGGGAGCGGAGCGCGCCGGGCCAGGACCCGCGACGTCATCGGAATAGACGGCCCGACCCGTGCCACGGCCCGTCACCCGTGCCCCGTTCGGTGTGACGCCCGACGGAACACCCGTCGAGCTGTTCACGATCACCAATGCGAGTGGAACGCGGCTCACCGTCACGAACTACGGCGGGGCCATCGTCTCGCTCCAGGTGCGGGACCGCGACGGGATCCTCGGCGACGTCGTGCTGGGCTTGGACTCGCTCGCCGGCTACCTCGAACAGTCGTCCTACTTTGGCGCCATCATCGGCCGCTACGCCAACCGGATCGCGAACGGGCGGTTCACGCTCGACGGCAGGACCTGCCAACTCGCGCTCAACGACGGCCCCAATCACCTGCACGGCGGAATCAAGGGGTTCGACGAGGTCGTCTGGCGGCCGGAGCCTTTCGGGGATGACCGCGGCGCGGGCCTCGCCTTGCGCCATTGCAGCCCCGACGGCGATGAGGGGTATCCCGGCACACTCACCGTGGTGGTGCGCTACCAGCTCACCGATGAGGACGAGCTGGATGTGGAGTACGAAGCGGTTACCGACGCCCCCACGCCCGTCAACCTGACCCAGCACAGTTACTTCAACCTGGGCGGCTCCGACAGCGGGGACATCCTGGGCCACGAGCTCATGATCCGGGCTGACCGGTTCACTCCGGTGGACTCCAGCCTCATCCCCACCGGGCAGATCGCACCGGTGGCGAACACGCCGTTCGACTTTCGCGCTGCGACGGCGATCGGCGCGCGAATCGGCCGCCCGGATCCGCAGCTCGAACACGCCCGGGGATATGACCACAACTTTGTACTTCGTCGCGGCGCGCCGGGGCTGGTCCATGCGGCGCGGGTCGTCGATTCAGGCACCGGGCGCACGCTCGACGTCTCGACGACCGAACCGGGTCTGCAGTTCTACTCGGGCAACTTTCTCGATGGCCGTCCCCACCCCCATCGCTCGGGCTTTTCTCTGGAGACGCAGCACTACCCCGACTCACCCAATCACCCGGAGTTCCCGCCCACCATTCTCCGGCCGGGCGAGCGATACCGGTCGCGGACGGTCTTCGCCTTCGGCATCCTGCCCGGGGGCTCCGGCCTCTTCCGATGACGCCATTGCTCGGGGAGGCGGGAGGCGGCCCCAGGGCACTGGCCTGACGGAGTTTCAGGGGTATCGCCGCGGAGTTCATGCCGCCGCGCCCGAATCAACGCGCGGCCAGCTCCGAGGCCGCGGGGAGCACGCTGCCAGCGGCGTCGAACAGCGCGAGCGAGCCGCCGCCCCAGACGAAGAGGCCGGTTACCTGGATGGCCTCCGGATACCACCAGATCACCCCGGCGCCGTGACCGCTCGGCACCGCCGCGACGGCCTCGACGAGGTCCCGCAGAAACTGCGACTGTCCCTGCAGCGTGGCCGGCCAGCTCATGGCGGCGCGGTTCGTGGCCATCGTTTCCCAGCCCCCCGCCCGCCACGGGTAGGACGTCTCCACGACCATGATGTCCCGGGCGTAGCGCTGGGCGGTGGCCTGCAGGTTGCCCCGAAGTTCCCCCAGCGTGCCATGCCACCAGGGGTAGTAGCTCAGGCCGATCAGGTCGTACGGCACGCCCTGGGCGTCCATGTGGTCGAAGAACCATTGGGTGCCGCCGGCGCTTCCGCCCTGGGAGTAATGCAGCATGATGCGGACCGATTCTCCCGGGCGGAGCGCGCCGCGCACGCCGCGGATCCCGGCCTTGAGCAGCCGGGCGAACCGGTCCCACTGGGTGGGGGTGTCGTTGCCGGTGCCGCTCACCTGTCCGAGCGGCCAGAGGATGCCGCCGTCGATCTCGTTCCCCACCTGCACGATGTCGGGCAGCGCGCCGGCCTGCGCGAGCCGAGTGATGACGTCCGCGCTGTACGCCGCGACCCGCTGCTCCAGCGCGTCGAAGGCAAGGCCGGCCCACGCGGCGGGTGTCGTCTGGTGGCCCGGGTCGGCCCAGGTATCGGAGTAGTGGAGGTCGAGCAGGAGGGTGGCTCCGGCCGCCTTGACCCGCTGGGCGAGTCGGATGGTGTAGGCGAGGTCGTTGACCTGCACCTCATCCCCGTTGGGGTTTACGAAGAGGCGGAGCCGGAAGCGGTTGGCGCCGTGCGCCATGAGGATCGCGATGGCGTCGCCGGGCTGACCGCCATCGCGGAACACCCCGCCGGCCTGCTCGATCCGCTCCAGAGCCGAGACGTCGGCCCCGCGCCAGGCCACAGTGGCCCCACCGTCCGGACCTGGAGCGGTGGCCGCGCCGCCGCAGGCGGCTGACACGACAAGCAACAGTGCGGCCCCGGCGCACCGGGAGGCGCGGAGGCAAGGCAGCATCAACGCCGGAAGCCGAGGGAAATCCACTCCACTTCCACGCCGTAGCTTCCCGCCGTGACCTTCACCCCCTCCTCCCGCCGCAGCGAAAGCTGGAGCCGCTCCAGTCGGTCGAGCCGCGGGCGATCGGTGCTCCCGCCGCGACCGGCCGCCGGTCCAACCCAGTAGCTCCACTCGCCGGGGAATCCCTGCGGGAGGAGCACGCCTCGGCCGACGCTGAAGGCCGCGAGCGGCAGTGATTGCTCGCTCCAGGTGCTGTCCACCGGAACCGCCGCGGTCCAGCTGGTGCCGTCCTCCTCCATGAGCGTGACGTGGAGGATCTGGCGGGGCCCCAGGCCGCGGAGCCGCACTCGCAAGGCGGTAGCGGCGGCAATCGTCTCCCGCCGTGCGCCGATCCGGTCCTTGATTACCAGGGACGCGGTGTAATCGGCCGGGCTCCATCCACTCGCATCCACCGGCAGCTCGAGGTGGAAGATCGGCTGGCCGGTGACCCCGGAAACCCCGAGGCGGAAAAGCCCACGGCGCCCCGCGTCGCCGATCCGGGTGAAGGCCAGCCGCGCGGCGTCAGTGCGCGGTGTGAAGAGCCCGAGCGGCGTTTCCGGGCCGACCAGATCCAGCTTCCATGACTCCCGGCCGTAGAAGTCCCAGTTCCCCGGCCTTCCATGCAACCCACCGGGAAAGGTGACGCCCGAGTCCCCCCGGAAGACCGTAATCATGAACTCGTGCGGCCCCTCGCGGAGCGCCGCCGCCGGAACCGAGGCGGCGTACTGGTATCCACCCGCAGGTCGCATCGGGAAGCCACGGTAGAAGCCCGTTGCGGTCGCGCGGACGAAGACCACCACCGAATCGGGCGGCGTCCGGTCGACCACCCGCGCCACCAGCTCGGCGTCTCGCCCCGTCTGGTATTCAGGCGCGGAGAGCGACTGGACCGAAGGCGGCAACGAATCGGGGGGAGGGGCGTGGTATTCGGCAAAGCCCACCGCGCCCACGTACCGCGGCAGGGTGGCAGCGTCCACCGGCCCGGAGGCACTCAGCACGTAGACACCGGGTGTCACGGTGAAGCGGCCTCCCCGGGCCTGGTCGCTCCGCGGGTTACCCGCCGTGATCGGCTGCACGGTGAAGCCGCTGCCCAGGTCGGGCAGGGCGACGGTCATCGGCCAGGCGCGGCTGATCGCCCGCGTCACGATCTTGTCGGGGTTGGGCGGCTCGAATGGATCGCGGACCGGCACGGCGTCGGGATAGACCTCGAGACGCCAGAACCCCGGGCGGACCTTGTCCAGGAAGTAGATCCCCTCGCCTTGGTAGGTCACGATGGGCGAAGAGCCGTATCCGGCAATACGGCTGAGCGCGGCGGGGTCTTTCGGTGTGGAGCGCGTCGATCCGGCGTACAGGAACGCGTCGGCTGCCACCAGCTCGCCCAGGTTGTCGTCGGAGGAGAGGTGGAAGTCGCCGAACCGGGTGTTCTCCGGATACCCGCCGTACGAGCCCAGCCGGGGCAGCCGGTGCATCGCCTCGGCGGCAATGATGGCGCTCATGGCCTTGCGCGGGGTGTACCCGAGGCTCAGGTAGTGGGTCTGCCAGCCCAAGTTGCGCGACGCGGTCGCCTGCATGTCGTAGGCGAACATGAGGGCGGCCTGCGCGCCCACGGCTCGCATCGTCCGAGCCATGGCTGGATACATCGTGCCGGTGCGCAGGTCGGGGCTGTCGAATTCGTAGACGATCCGCGGCATCCGGGCCAGCTCGGGGCGCAGCATGTCGGGAAAGGCGTCGGCGGTGCGGAGGTAGTTGCCTTCCAGCTCGTGGCCTGAGTTGAGGCCGGTGGGATACCAGCCGAAGGTCACACCCTGCGCCCGGCTACGCCCGATCGCTTCGCCGATTCGGAAGTCCTGACTCACGTTGTAGAAGACCAGCTTGGTGCAGCCGGTGCTGCGCACCGCGTCGGTGAGGGCATTGATGTACCGGATCGAGCCCTCAAGATCCTCGGGGTGATGCCACGGCTCGTTGACCAGCTCGATGAAGAGGATGGCGGGCTCGTCCTTGAGTGCGATGCCGGTGTACCGATTCACGTGAGTTAGGATCTGCCGCAGGTAGTTCACCTGGGCCGCAATGGCGGCCGGGTCGGTGCCCATCTTGCCCTTGCCGAAGTGCCGGCCGAAGCCCGGCGCCGAGGTGTCCGAGAGCGCGTCCGGCCAATTGGAGCCATAGAGCTGGATGGGGCTGAACAACATGTAGATCCCGCGCTCGCGGGCCCGGGCAATGAGATAGTCCTGCAGGTCCAGGTGGTCGTTGGCTATCAGATTGCCGGCGCTGTCGGAGGCCTCCCAGTCGCCCCAGAAGGTCAGCCGCAGCCCGTCCCATCCCATGCGGGCGAACTGCGCCATGTCTTCGTCGATCATGCGCTTGCGATCGGCATGGAGGTAACCGGCTGCCCGGTAGTCG
>JBGPEJ010000197.1:0-6040 GCA_041482775.1 Gemmatimonadota bacterium
AGTCGATCTCGAGGACGCCCCGGGTCGTGGGAGGGATGGGTCGGCGCATGCGGGGGCTCCGGCTGGATCGTCGAAAGATGGGGAGTCGAGGCCGAACGTAAACACCGGAAGCTGGTGGGGGCAAATGCGTTGCCTTGCCGGGCCCGGCGCTTTAGTTTAGGACAGGTCTTCGCATTCCGGAGCCCACCTTCCGCCGGGGGAATCACCCGATCCGATGAGTTTCTGGCGGCGCCTCATGGGCGCCTTCTCCTCGTCAGAAGCCCACCGCCCGAAGCGCCTGGATTATCTCAACGAGGCGCTGGCACTCGAGCGGCAGGGCGACTACCCCGCCGCCATCACCTCGTATCGGCTCGGTCTCCGCGACAATCCGCGGGATCCCCGCATTCTCCAGAACATGGCGATCGCCTTCACCAAGACGGGGCAGCCGGACGAGGCCATCCGTCACTATCGGCGCGCACTCGAGCTGGACCCGACATTGACCGGAGCGCACTACGGCATTGCCTTCCTCTTGATCAAGCGGGGCGAGAACGACGCCGCCGTGCGGCACTTGCGCGCCTTCCTCGGCCGCCCGCCCAAGGGCGCCGACGCCGACCGCTGGGTCCGCCACGCCGAGGCGACGCTCCGCGACCTGGAAAGCGCGGCACCAGCTCGAGGGGCCGAGGCGGCGGGCACCGCGTGACCCGGGCGCGGGTGGCTGTGCTGGCCGCCCTCCTCGGCGGTTGCGGCGGCCTCACCGAAACGGACAACGGGGTTGCCATCCTCCAGGTCCAGCAGCCCCCGCTGCTCTCGATTGCGGTCGGCGGCACCCTCCAGTTCTCGGCCCTGGCCTTCGACAAGGCCGGCAAGCCGGTGGACGTTGAAATCCGTTGGCGCACCCCCGACACCACCATCAGTGTGACCGAGACCAGCGGACTGGTAACCGGGCGTTTCGCGGGACCCGGCAGAGTGCAGGCGGTCACCGGTACCGAGAGCACCGACCCTAAGAAATTCACCGACTTCCTGGCCTCGGCCTACGTGACTGTGACGGTCACCGCGCCACCCGCGCCGGCGCGCCGGCCGTGAGCGCTGGGGGCACCCTTACCCAACTCTACTTCGGAGCCTGCGACCGTTTCCGCGACCGGCCGGTGGCCCTGCGCTGGAAGCGGGAGGGCCGCTGGCTGCCGATCGGCTACCGGGAACTGGCCGATCGGGTCCAGGACGCCAGTGCGGGGCTATTGGCGCTGGGGATCGCGGCCGGGGAACGGGTGGCCATCCTCTCGGAGAACCGGCCCGAGTGGGCCATCGTGGACTTCGCCTGCCTGGCCGCGCGCTGCGCCGACGTTCCGGTCTATCCCACCCTTCCGGTCAAGCAGGTCGAGTACATCCTCCGCGACTCGGGCGCAGTGGCGGTCTGCGTTTCGAATCGTGCCCAGCTCGACAAGATCCAGGAGATTCGTCCGACGCTGCCCTTCCTGCGCCAGGTAATCGGCTTCGAGCCGGGGCTCGAAGGCCCCGGGGTGCTGGGGTTCGAGGCGCTGCTGGCACAGGGCCGCGCCGCCCGGGGGCGGTGGCCGGCGTGGCGGGATGACGCGCTCAAGGTCGGGCCCGACGACCTGGCCACGATCATCTATACCTCGGGAACCACCGGGGACCCCAAGGGGGTGATGCTGACCCACGGCAACATCGCCTCGAACGTAGCGGTGTGCGTCAAACTCCTCACCGTCACCGACCGGGACGAGTGCCTCTCGCTGCTGCCGCTCTCTCACATCTTCGAGCGCATGGCGGGGCACTACCTGATGTTCGACGCCGGGGTCATCATCAACTACGCCGAGAGCATCGACCTGGTGCCCAAGAACCTGGTCGAGATCCGGCCGACGGTCTGCTGCGCGGTGCCCCGCCTCTACGAGAAGATCTACTCCAAGGCGCTGGAATCGGCCTCGGCGGGGCCGGCGCTCAAGAAGAAGCTGTTTTTCTGGGCCAAGCGGGTGGGCGAGGAATGGGGGGACCGAACCCTCGGCGGGAAAGTCATCCCGCTGGACCTCCGGTTTGCCCGCATGGTGGCGGACCGTCTGGTGTTCTCCAAACTGCGCGCGCGGGTGGGCGGCCGGCTCCGATATTTCGTCTCGGGAGGGGCGCCGCTCTCGCCGGAGATTTCCAAGTTCTTCTTCGCCGCCGGACTGCCGATCCTCGAGGGCTACGGCCTCACCGAGACCTCGCCGGTCATCGCGGTCAATACGCCCTCCGCGCTCAAGATCGGCACGGTGGGGCGGCCGGTCCCTGGAGTAGAGGTGAAGATCGCGGACGACGGTGAAATCCTGACCCGGGGGCCCAACGTCATGCGGGGCTACTACAACAAGCCGGTGGCCACCCGAGAGGCGCTGGAGCCCGACGGCTGGTTTCACACCGGGGACATCGGCCTGCTGGACGCCGAGGGCTACCTCCGGATCACCGACCGGAAAAAGGACCTGATCGTCACCGCGGGAGGGAAGAAGGTGGCCCCGCAACCAATCGAGGGGCTCCTCAAGCTGAACAAGTTCATCAGCAACGCCGTGCTGCTGGGCGATCGCCGCAAGTTTCCCATTGCGCTGCTGGTCCCCAACTTCGAGCGGCTGGAGGCCTGGGCCAAGGGGGAGGGACTCCGGTGGGCCACCCGCGCGGAGCTGGTAGCACTTCCCCAGGTCGAATCCCAGCTCGCCGCGGAGGCCCGGAAGAACCTCCGGGACCTGGCCCAGTTCGAGGTGCCCAAGAAGTTCCTGGTCCTGGAGCATGATTTTACGATCGAAAGCGGCGAGCTCACCCCCAAACTCTCGGTTCGGCGCAAGATCGTGGAAGAGCATTACGCCGAACGCATCGAGGGGCTGTACGCCGAGTCCGCCGAGGTCCCCCGATAGTCGGAATTCCACGATTGGGTCACGATCTTGTCACGGACGTCGTGACAAGTATCTTTGGCTCCGGTCCATCCCTCCATTCCGGAGCCCCCAGTGCGTCTCCTCCCCCGGGACGAGCGATTCTTCGACCTCTTCACCTCGGTCGCCACGTTGAACGTCGAGGCGGCGGGCCAGCTTCGCGAGCTGTTCAAGGCGCCGCCGGAAAAGCGGCCCTTCATCGTCGAGACCATCAAACGCCTCGAGCACCAGGCCGACCAGATCACCCATGAGCTGGTGACCCGGCTCGACAAGAGCTTCATCACGCCGCTCGACCGGGAGGATATCCACATGCTGGCCTCGCGGCTGGACGACGTGCTCGACCGGATCGACGGCACCGCGCGGCGGATGGTGATTTTCCGGGCCGAGGCGGCGCCGGCGGGGGCGGTGATTCTGGCCGATGTGATCGCCCGGGCCACCGAGCAGCTGCTCAACGCGGTCAAGGTGCTGGAGGTCAACAAGGCCGGGGTGGTGATCAAGGCGTGCATCGAGGTCAAGAAGCTGGAGGAAGAGGGGGACTTCGCCTACTCGGAGTGGCTCGGCCGGCTCTTCGACGAGGAAAAGGACCCGATCGCCCTGCTCAAGTGGAAGGAGATCTACGACACGCTGGAGAAGACGCTCGACCAGGCGGAGGACGTCGCCAACATTCTCGAATCGATCGCGATCAAGCACTCGTGACCATGCCCGGTCCCGTCGCGCTGGTCGTCTTCATCGTCGCGGTCGCGCTGATTTTCGATTTCATCAACGGATTTCACGACAGCGCCAATTCCATCGCCACGGTGGTGGGTACCCGGGTCCTCACCCCCGGGATCGCGGTACTCTGGGCGGCCTTCTTCAATTTCGTGGCGGCGTTCGTAGTGGGCACCGCGGTCGCCAAGACCATCAGCAAAGGCCTGGTGCATCCCGAGGTGGTCGACTCGAGCGTGATCCTCGCGGCGCTGATCGGGGCCATCGTCTGGAACCTGATCACCTGGTGGCTGGGCCTCCCGACCTCGAGTTCGCACGCGCTGATCGGCGGCTTCGGCGGCGCGGCGATGGCCAAGGCGGGGATCGGCGCGCTGATCGCGGCGGGGTGGGTCAAGCCGGTCATCTTCATTTTTCTTTCGCCGTTCGTCGGCATGACCGCGGCGCTCCTGCTGACCACGGGGCTCTCCTGGCTGGTGCACCGCCTACCCGCGGCGCCGGTCGATCGCGCCTTCAAACGCCTGCAACTGGTGTCCGCGGCGGCCTTCTCGATCAGTCATGGCGCCAACGACGCGCAGAAGACCATGGGGATCATCGTGGGCCTCCTGGTTGCCACCAAGGCCAGTTTTGCCGGGGCCACCGACTGGACCCGGCACCTCTACGTGGCGAACGCGGACCGGATCCCGCTCTGGGTGGAGATGGCGGCGTACACCGCCATTGCGCTGGGCACCGCCCTCGGCGGATGGCGCATCGTGAAGACGATGGGCACCCGGATCACCAAACTCCGGCCGTTCGGCGGGTTCTGCGCCGAAACCGGCGGCGCCGGCGCGATCTTCCTGGCCTCCGCGCTCGGGGTGCCGGTGAGCACCACCCACACCATCACCGGCGCCATCGTCGGCGTGGGGGCCGCCAACCGGCTCTCGGCGGTGCGCTGGGGGATCGCGGGGCGGATTGTATGGGCCTGGCTGATGACCATCCCGATGGCGGCGTCACTCGCCGGGGTGGCCTACATCGTGCTCCGTTGAGGAGCCACCGGTTCCCTGCTTTTTCCCCACCCAACACCCTTCTACCCGCGCCAGAAGCTCCACTCCATGCCCCGGCGGCTCGCCTCCTTCGGACACTATGCGGAGCCCGGGCAACAGTGAGCGGACCGCATCCGCCGGCCACGCTGCCATCGGCGCCAGGTCGGCACCGAGCACTACTCCACGCATGCTCGACGCCTTGAGAGGGAGGCTGCCGGCCCGGAGCACGCTGCCCACGGCTGAGTCGGCGGTGCCGGCCGGCGGATTGACCAGGGCGAAGCGGACCCCCGGAAGCAATCCAGCGAGTTCCGTTGCGAGCGAGGTGACAGCGCCGGCCAGCGCCACGTAGCCTCCCGGGCCCGAGAGCCCGAGGAACGCGGCGACCGCGTCGGCGCTGAGCCCGGTCTGGCCGTCCGAGGGCGTTCCGCCGCCGAAGTCGGCGATTCCGTCGACCAGCCGAACCACCTTCCCGCACACCGGACAGCCCAGATCACCGCGCAGTACTCGGCGTCCGTCCATCGCTTCGGGAAGGAGAACGAGGAACTGCTCGGCGTGCCCGGCCGGGCAGCGGAGATGGTCGGTGAGCTCGATGAACATGAGGGCCGGCCGCGAGATCGGCGGTTCAGGCCGGCCCCAGCCGGAGCCAGTCTAGGTCGACGTGGTCCCCTCGCTCCGCCACCCACAACACCGCGTCCGCGATGTCCTCGGGGCGGAGCATGCGGGCCCGCGGCGTGAAGCCGGGCCGCCGGTCGGGATCAACCGGGTCCCACGCCTCGGTGTCGGTGGGTCCCGGGCTCACCAGGGTGCACAGGACGCCGCTCCCCCGAAACTCCTCCCGGAGCACTTCGTGGAGTCCGCGCAGTCCGAATTTCGACGCGGCGTAGGCGCTGTTGTCGGGGAAAGCGTGGTGGTCCGCGATGCTTCCGATGGTGATCAGTCGGCCGCGGCCACGCTCGCGGAACATCGGGAGAAAGGCCCGGGCGACCAGGAACGGCCCCAGCAGATTGACGGAAAGCTGCCCAGCGAATTCGGCCGGCTCGGTTTCCCCCAGCGGTTTGATCAGGAACGCGCCGGCATTGCTCACCACGATGTCGGGCGGGCCGAAGGCGGCGAGGGTCTCCCGCGCCAGTGCAGCCACCTGCGCTTCGCTGGTGACATCGCAGGGGAGGTCGAGCCGCACCTCGGTCCGCGCCGCCGCAATGCTCCGGGAGGCCCGCACCACCCGGGCTCCAGCCTTACCGAGCGCTTCGGCCACGGCGTGGCCGATACCCCTCGAGGCGCCGGTCACGACGGCGACGCGCCCGGCCAGCAGGGTCACTCGAAGCCGCGGCCGGCGTGAACCAGGCGCAGGAACTCGGAGCGGGTCTTGGAGTCGGTGCGGAAGAGCCCCCGCACCGCGCTGGTCACCGTCTTGGAGTTCTGTTTCTCGAC
>JBGPEJ010000198.1:0-6035 GCA_041482775.1 Gemmatimonadota bacterium
AAACCCTCGATCGTGAGGACATGATGCTCCTCAATCGCGGCGAGCCGCTGCCGCCCCGCGCGGCGCCCCAAACGGTGCCCTCCTACTCGGCCAAGCCGGGCGCCACCGGCCCCGCGCTCCGCACGCCGATTCTCGGGGCACCGCCCGCCGAACCCGCAGGCGCGTGAGGGTCGCTCCTCTCGCCGGGCGAGTCGAGGACGCGGTTCGAGACGCCCTCCTGTCCTCTGGATGGGAGGGCGATCTTGCGCGTACCGCCGCGGACGGCCTCGAGTCGCTGGCCTTTCGGCTCACCGAGATGGACGATGCCGCCCTCCAGGCGCTGGTGCGGACCGGCCAGGGACTCGGGCTCGACGTGGTAACCGGGGACGGCTGGGCAGTCGTCTCCGGTTCCCGCGCCCGGCTTTCCGCACTGGCGCGGCCGGGGACAGTGCCCGGGACCCTGGCCGAATTGGCGTCGGTGCTGGGCCAGGCGCTCCCCGCCGAGGATCCGCTCCGCTGGCAGACGGCGCGCGGCCCCTGTTCGGTCGAGGCGCCGGTCATCGTCGGGGTGCTCAACCTCACGCCGGACTCCTTCAGCGACGGCGGCCGGTATGCCGATGTCGAGGCCGCGCTGCGACAGGCGGAGCGGCTGCTGGCCGAGGGTGCCGCGATTCTCGACGTCGGGGGCGAATCGACTCGCCCGGGTGCCCGGCCGGTGGAAGAAGCCGAAGAGCGCCGCCGCGTCCTGCCGGTGATCGAGGCGCTGGTGGTCCGTTTCAACTCCGCACTGATCTCCGTGGACACGGTCAAGAGCGGCGTGGCGAGTGCCGCCCTCGATGCGGGCGCGGCCATCGTGAACGATGTGTCCGGCCTGCGGCTCGATCCCGCGCTCGGAGCGCGGTGCGCCGAGCGAGGCGCCGGATTGATCCTGATGCATTCGCGTGGTGCCGTTGGTGACCTTGCCTCGCTCGACCACGCGGAGTATCCCGGCGGGGTGGTTCCGGACGTCGCCGCCGAACTCGCCTTCGCGCTCGGGCGCGCCCAGGAGGCCGGCGTCCAGAGTGAACGCATCGTGGTGGATCCAGGCCTCGGATTCGGCAAGACACCCGACCAGAATGTCGAGCTGCTCCGCGGCCTGGGAGGGCTTCGCGTGCTGGGCCGTCCCATCATGGTGGGGCCCTCGCGGAAGCGTTTTCTCGGAGCCCTGACGGCCCGACCGATCGAGGAACGCGACGGTGCCACGGCGACGGCCTGCGCGCTGGCCTGGGAGGCCGGCGCCCGTCTCTTCCGGGTGCACGAGCCGGCCGCCACGCGGGATGCCCTCGCGGTTGCCCGCGCCGTCCGTCCCCGGTGACTCCCGTGACCGCCAGCCGGCCCGAAACCGCGCCGCCGATTCCTCCACCCTACCGCGCCGCGGCGCTGGTGTCGCTCGTCGTTCTGGCCGGACTGCTCGCGTCCCTCGCTCCTTCAGTCACGTTCTGGGACGCTGGGGAGTTCATCGCCGCGATGAAGACCCTGGGGATCCCGCACCCACCGGGTACGCCGCTCTTCGTCCTGATGGGCCATGTCTGGGGAGGAATCTTCCCCTTCGGGGAGTACGCGTTTCGCACCAACCTGCTGAGCGCGCTCTTCGCCTCGGCGGGCGCCGGATGCTGGTTCCTGATTCTCCAGGAGGCGGCGGGGCGCTACCTCGGGGAAGCGGAGTCGCAGGGCCGCGCTCTGCTGCAGACGGCCGCGGGAGTCGCCGGCGCGCTCCTGGCCGCG
This sequence comes from Gemmatimonadota bacterium, assembly GCA_041482775.1. Taxonomy (GTDB): domain Bacteria; phylum Gemmatimonadota; class Gemmatimonadetes; order Gemmatimonadales; family GWC2-71-9; genus JABFSM01. The sequence goes on from JBGPEJ010000198.1 coordinate 1,744, forward strand.
TTCGAGTTCACCAACTGGCTCAACAGCAACGAAACCGAGGTGTACGCCGTCGCCACCTTCACCATCGCGGCGGTGTGCTGGCTGCTGCTCCGGTGGCGGGCCGCCCGGGAAACTCCGCGCGCCTCGAGGTACCTCCTGCTGGTGGCATATCTCCTGGGAGTGGCCATCGGCAACCATCTGCTGGGGCTGCTGGTCGGCCCCGCGGCGGTGGCCTTCGTCGTCGCGGAAATCCGGCATCGTCCGGCCGCCGATCCAATGGCGCGGCGCCGGGAAACCGGAGACGCCGCCGTGCTCGCCGGACTCTGGGCGCTCCTCACCGGGATTGGCCTCGGCAATCTGACGCTGATCGGGTTCGGCGGTGTGGCGTTCCTGGCGGCACTCGGGTACGCCGCGTACTCGAAGAAGCTGGGCTTCGCCATTCTGGTCCTCGGCATCGCCTTGATCGGCGTCACTCCGTACCTCTATCTGTACCTGCGGGCGGCCCAGCACCCGATGCTCAACGAGGCCGGTCCCGACACCTGGAACGCTCTCACCGCGGTCATCCGCCGGGCCCAATACCCTCCACGAACTCCCTTCGACGATCCCACCCAGCTGCACGGGCCCGACAATCCCGGGCGGACCCTCGGGCTGATCGGGTTGCAGCTGGTCAATTACATGCAGTATTTCGACTGGCAATGGGCCAAGCCTCTTGCGGCGGTGCCCCGCGCCGTCGTTACGCTGCTGTTCCTCACACTCGGACTCCGGGGGTTCTTCGCGCAATGGCGGAGCGACCGGAGCGGCGCCTGGTTGCTCCTGGCGCTGTTCCTGGTCACCGGACTCGGCCTGGTGGCGTACATGAACTTCAAGCCGGGTTTCAGCCTCGGGTACGATGCGTATCCCAATGCCGACGACCACGAGGTGCGGGATCGGGATTACTTCTTCGTGGTGAGCTATGTGGTCTGGGGGCTCTGGGCTGCACTGGGCCTCCTGACTGTGGTTCGGGACCTCATGGCGGGGGCGGGGACCGGGCTTCGCCGCGCCGCACCGGCGCTGTTTCTCATCGCCGTCATCCCGTACGCGCTCAACTTCCGGGAAACCGACCGACACCACGGCCCCGACGCCCGGCTCCCAGGCGACTTTGCCTACGACCTGCTGAACTCGGTGCCCCCCTATGGCATCCTGTTCACCTACGGGGATAACGACACCTTCCCGCTCTGGTGGGCCCAGGAAGTCGAGGGGGTGCGGCGTGATGTGACGGTGGTTTGCCTGGCGCTGGCGGAAACCGATTGGTACATGCGACAGCTGCGGGACAACCCGGCGCGGCCCTTCGACGAGTCGGCGGCTCCGCCAATCTGGCGAGGCCGGCGCCCCGCTCTGCCCACCTGGCCGCTCCACAACATGACCGACCAGGAGATTTACCTCGCCACACCCCAGCTTCTTCCCAAGGATGTTACCCTGCCGGTCGGTCGCTACCAGACCACGATACCCGCCAAGACCCCACTCTACGGAAAGGATTTTCTCTCGCTTCGAGTCATCCAGCAGAACATCGGCCGCCGGCCGATCGCCTGGGCCCTCACGGCGGGGGGCACCTCCTACGGACTCGACCGGTTCATCGTCCAGCGGGGCCTGGCCCTCGTACTCGAGCCCGAGCCGATAGACACCAACAACGTCAATCTGGATTTCCGGCGGCTCATGGGAGCGCCCCTCGACATTCCGCAAACCGACCGGCTGATGACCGAGGTGTACCGGTACGCCGGCCTCATGAAGGGCCCGCGGCGCGAGTTGGAAACCACGGCGAACGGGATCGCCAGTACGCTGGGATTGCCGTTTACCCAGTTGGCCTACGCGATGGAGCAGCGGGGAGACACCGCCCGGATGGCCGCCTACCTGGAACGGGCCGCCCCGCTCTCCGGCAACCCGGCGATCGCCCGGATGCTGGAGCGATTGCGGGGTGGGCTCCCTTCTACCAAGCCCTAACCCCTCTTAGATTTAAGGGTTATGGAATTCCCGGGGCTCGCCGGGCGGCTGGCCGCTGTCCGCGACACCATCCGGCACCACCAGGCCAAGGGTGGCTGGACCCACACCGTGCGGGTGGTGGCCGTCACCAAGTCGCACGGCCCCGAAGCGGTTCGCGCGGCGGCGGCAGCCGGCATCGAGGACATCGGTGAGAACCGGGTCCAGGAGGCGCTGGCAAAGCAGGAGCAACTGGCGGATCTGCGGGTACGCTGGCACCTGATCGGAACGCTCCAGCGGAACAAGGCCCGCCATGCCGTGGGGCGGTTTGCCTTGATCCACTCGGTGGATCGGGCGGACCTGGCGGCGGAGCTCGACCGGCGCGCCGCGGAGGGCTCCCGCCAGCAGGTGCTGGTGGAGGTCAACTGCAGCGCCGAGCCGCAGAAGGGCGGGGCGGAGCCCGCGGCGGTTCCCGGGCTCCTCGAAGTGATCGGCGCATTGCCCCGCCTCGAGCTGCGGGGCTTGATGACCCTCGCGGCGGCGAGCGAGGACGAGCGAGTGCAGCGCGCCGCGTTCGGCCGGCTCCGCGAGCTGCGCGACCGGATGCAGGCCGCCGGGTACTCGCTGCCCGAGCTTTCGATGGGAATGTCCGGGGACTACCCGGTGGCTGTGGAGGAAGGGGCCACGATGGTGCGGCTGGGAACCCTGCTCTTCGGAGAACGCTCACCATGACCAACGACGCGTTCCACCTGACTTCGCACGACGTCCGCGCCCAGGAGTTTCAGCGCGTCATGCGCGGGTTCGACCCCACCCAGGTCGAGGAGTTCAAGCAGCGGATGGCGGAGGAAATCGACCGCCTGGTCCGCGACCGGGTGCAACTCGACGAGCGGATCAAGGGGATGAGCGAGCAGCTCAAGTCCTACCGGGACCGGGAGCGCGCCATGAACGACGCCCTGGTGTCGGCCCAGCAGCTGCGCACCGAAACCCAGACCCAGGTGGATCGCGAACGCGAAGTGCTCATCCGGGAAGCCCAGGCCCAGGCCGAGGGCCTGCTGCTGGATGCGCGCACCGAGGCCGAGCGGCTGCTCCAGCAGGCCCGCGCCGAGGAGCAGCGGCTGGCGCACGGCAATGAGCTCGCCCGCCGGCAGTTTCAGGCCTATCTCGCCAGCTTCCGCCAGCTGCTCGATCGCCAGCTGTCGGAGCTCTCCGTGCTCACCGGTGACGCGTCCGGGAGCAATCCCGATGAGCTCCTGACGCCGCTGGCGTATCGCCGACCCGCATGACCCAAGCCCGCCGCCGCTTCCCCTCCTGGCCCGAACAGGGTCCCGACGCGATGGAGCAGTCGCTCCTCGCGCTGTGGAAGGAGGAGAATCTCTTTGCCCGGGTGCAGGCCGCCCGGAGCGGCGGGCGCGGGTTCGTGTTCTTCGAGGGCCCCCCCACGGCCAACGGCCGGCCCGGCATCCACCACGTCTTTTCCCGCACCATCAAAGATCTCTTCTGCCGGTTTCGGGTAATGCAGGGCCGCTCGGTAACCCGGATCGCCGGATGGGACGCCCACGGGCTTCCGGTGGAGATCGAGGTCGAGAAGCAGCTTGCTCTCTCGGGGAAGAAGGCCATCGAAGCGTTCGGGGTGGCCGAGTTCAACCGGTTGTGCCGGGAGAGTGTGTTCACCTACCAGAAGGACTGGCAGGATCTTTCCGAGCGCACCGGCTACTGGCTCGACTACGAGCACCCCTACATCACCTGTTCGCCCGAGTACATCGAGTCGGTCTGGTGGCTGCTCCAGCAGCTCCACACCAAGGGCCTGCTGGTTCGGGGCCACCGGGTGCTGCCTTACTGCCCCCGCTGCGGCACCGTGCTCTCGAGCCACGAGCTGGCGCAGGGCTACGAGCGGGTGCAGGACAAGTCGATCTATGTCACTTTTCCACTGGATGATGCGAGTGGACGTGAGCTGGTCGTCTGGACCACCACCCCCTGGACCCTCCCCTCCAATGTCGCCGTTGCGGTCCATCCCGACCTGGAATACGCCGCGTTCAAGGATCCGGGTCGGCCCGGCCGCAGCCTGATCGTTGCGGTGTCGCGTGCCCCAAGGCTGGCCGAGATCCTGGGGGTCCCCGAGCTGGAACCGGCCGGCCCTCCGGTGCCGGGGAGCGCGCTCGCCGGGCTCCGCTATCGCCGTCCGCTCGACGTGGTGCCGCTTCCCTCCGACCGGCTCCACTCGGTCGTGGTGACCGGGAGCTTCGTGACCGCCGACGACGGCTCCGGTATCGTGCACATGGCGCCGGCGTTCGGCGCCGACGACTACGAAGCGGGCCAGCGCCATGGCCTGGCGCTGCTCCGGCCGGTGGCTCCCGACGGCA
>JBGPEJ010000199.1:0-6012 GCA_041482775.1 Gemmatimonadota bacterium
AACCCCCGACATCCTGCGTGTAAGGCAGGCGCTCTGAACCGCTGAGCTATTCGCCCGGACAAGCGGCGACGCGGTCCCCTCCCAACGTACCTAGGGGACGCACTGCGCCAGCGGCCTCTGCACGACCGGGTTGGCCCGCCCAGCGTTCAGAGAGCGATAGCCAGAGGGAAAAGCACGCAATAGCCCAGCACCAGAAGCCCCGCCGCGAGGTCCACCGCGCCGGCCTGGAGCGTGAGATAGCCCACGACCAGGCAGACGGTTGCGGCGGTCAGAACGATGATGTTACGCCGTCCGAGGAGCCCGCGGCGTCCGCTGCTCTTCTCAGTGCTGGGTGCCATAAGACCATGAAATTTAAGGCGCTGGCCCGGCTTCATCAAGCCGAGCTTCCTCCTCCGCCGCCGGCTCGACGATCCACCCCTCGTCCAGAGCCTTTCGGCGCGGGCGGTCCCTCCTCCGCCGGTACCAGGCGGCGAACACCACCACCAGCGCCATCACCGCCCAGAATCCGCCTGCCATCAGCCAGACCACCAAACCGTACCGGCGGCGGACGTCCCGCTGCCATTCCAGCTCGAACCGCCCCAGGGGAGACCCGGTTGTGGCGAGGACGGCCGCATCGAAGCCCTCTCCGGAGGCCAGGCGATCCAGGAGCGGCGCGAGCGAACGGTCGGGATGGCGCCGCGCCAGCAGCGCCACCGCCGAGGCGGCAAGGGCGTAGCCCGCCCGCGCGGAGGAGGCGTTGGACCGGAGGGCGCGGTCCAGCTCGAAGAACCCGGGAATTTCTCCCCGCGCGACCGTCAGATTGAGGCTGAGTTCTTCCAGTCGGTCCCACTCTCCGGCGGCGACGGCCGCGTACCCCTCGTCAAACCAGAGCGGTACCCTGGTGCGGACCGCGTCGTGCAGCGCCAGGTGGGCCAACTCGTGCCGGAGGATGCGCCAGGGATCGCCGGCATCGGCCCGGACCACGATAGTGCGCGAGCCGGGAAGGGCGAATCCCGCTCCCCAGGAGGGCACCACCTCGTGGAGGATCGGCTCCAGCCGGGAATTCCCCCGGATCACGAAGAGGCGGAGCGGTCCCGGCAGCCGCCGGCCGAGGCCGTACCACACCCGCGCGGCCCCCGCCTCCTCGGCGAGGGCGATGGCGAGAGTCAGATCGGGCTTGCTGGCGATGGCCAGCACCTGGCCCACCCGCACTCCTTCGAGATCCCCGGCGAAGGCGGGAGGCTGGAGCAGCACGATCGTCAGGGCGAGCCGGAGCGCGGCACCTCCTCGCCCCTCGCCGTACGGTCGAGGAGCTCCTGGCACCGGCGAGCCCAGGGCGCGAAGCGGTTGGCGGCCGCCCCCTGTTCCCAGGCCGCACGAGCGGCGGCCTGATCCCCGGAAAACCACCGGGCCCGCCCCAGATCGTACCAGGCTTCGATGAGGTTGGGGCCCAGCGCCAGCGCCTTCCGGAGGAATCCCTCCGCGTCCACGTACATCGCGCGCTCGAGATACACCAACCCGAGGTAGTAATGGGCGTACAGGGTGGCCTTGCGATCGTTATCGAGCCGGATGACCCGTGAAAGGTGCTCGATCGCCTCGCCGAAGATCTTCTTCTTGAGACAGATGTACCCCACGTTCACCCGCGCCAGCGCGTTGGCCGGCTCCTTGATGAGCACCCGGGAAAAGGTGGCCAGCGCATCGTCGTACTGCTGGTCCAGCATCTGCGCCCACCCCAGGAGCGATCCGGCCTGGGGATCGCCGGGGGAAAGCTCGAGGGCGCGATTGAGCGCCTGGATGGCGGCGGCGTGGTCCCCCAGCGAGATGAGACTCCAGCCTTTTTCGATGAATGTCGAGGCGCCGAGATGGTCACGATGGATCTGGGGGCCCGGGCCGACCGGCTCGTCGTTACTCAGCTGTTTGTACCGCTCAACCAGGCCGCGAATATCCTCTTTGAGCTGCGCCAGTTCGCCCAGCGTCCCATCCACCTGCTTGAACAGGGAGATGATGCGCCGCTTTCCCGCTTCCCGGACCGGTGTGGCCGGCGCGCCGTCGAGCAGGGACGCAATCGCCTGAAACTCGGCCCGGAGCGCCGCCAATTCCGGGGAGGAGGTCTCGCCGGTCATAGGTCGATCACACCGTGGGCGTACGAAGTCACCCGCACCTTGCCCGACTCCACTTCGAAATCCACCGACCGGCCGAAGTCGCCGCCCACCAGCTCCCCCACCAGCCGGATGCCGTGCTGGTGCAGGGCCTGGCGCACGGCGTGGACGTTTCGCTCACCCATCTGGATGGTGCCCGCCGGCTGGAGTCCGGTGAACATGCTGGCGCCGCCCACCAGCCGGGCGGTGATGCGAGGCTGCGCCGCGCCCAGGGCCAGCAGCTCTTCGACCAGCGCGGCGACCGCGGTCGGCGCAAAGCGCCCGGGCGACTCCGGCCGGGGGCGGCCCACGCTCGGCGAGGGCAGCAGGACGTGCGCCAGGCCGCCCACCTTGGCCCCGGGGTCGTAGAGGATCACGGCAACGCAGCTCCCCAGCGCCAATGCGGTCAGCGTCGCCGGCGCCCGGGCCACCTCGAGCTCCGCGATCCCGACGAACAGCCGCGGTGCGGTCACGGCGCCCTCCGATAAATGCGATGGGTGGCATCCACCGGCAGCAGCTCGGTGCCCGGCAGTGCCACCAGGGACTCGGTGCGGCCCAGCACGAGGAGGCCGCCGGGCCGGAGCGCAGCACAGGCGGCCCCGAGCACTCGGCGCTGGCCCTCACGGCCCAGGAAAATGAGCACGTTCCGGCAGGCGACGAGGTCGCAGGATTCCGGGGCCGGGCTGGCGATGGTGAGGTCTTCACGGCGGAACGAGACGCACACCCGCACCTGGGCGGAGACGTCGAAGACGCCGTCGACCACACGTCCGCCGGGCGTGCCGAGCACCTCCTGGATCGCCGCCACCACGGTAACCGGATAGCGGCCGGCCTCGGCGGTGGCGAGGGCGGGAGCGTCCACGTCGGAGGCGATGACCCGGATGTGATCGGCCGGCGGCCGCCCGGCCCGGCGGGCATGTTCCAGCAGCAGCATCGCAAGGGACCATGCCTCCTCCCCGGTAGCGCACCCCATGCTCCACGCGGTGAGGCGCCCCCCTTCCCCCAGCCGTTCGGTGCCGGAGAGCTCCAGGAGCCGGTTCCAGGTATCCGGATTCCGGAAGAAGCCGGTGACCCGCACCGAGAGGGTATGCAGCAGGCGCTCGACCTCTTCCGGATCGTCCGCGAGAAGCGCGGCGTAGCTGATCAGCGTCGGCACGTGGCGGGCCCGCATCCGAACCTCGATGCGCCGGACCAGGCACGAGTCCTTGTACCACTCGAACCCGCCGGCGCCGCGCCGAGCCAGCTGATTGACCACCTCGGCAAGACCGAAATCATCGCGGGTCATCACAGCGACACCTCGAGGGTCTCCAGATTGGCGCGGGCGAGCTGATGCCCCGGGTTGAGGGCCACGGTGCGCTCCCAGCATTCCCGCGCACGCGACGCATCCCGCTGCCGGAACGCCAGGTTGCCGAGCTTGAAGAACAAGTCGTCGCCCAGGTTGGGATCGAGCGACGCGGCGCGCTCGTAGAGCGTCGCCGCCTCCTCGTAACGCCCGCTCCGGTAGCAGAGATCACCCAGATTCTTGAACGGCTGCGGCAGCGAGGCCTCCTCGGCGAGGAGTTCCCGCAGCAGCACCTCCGCCTCCCCGGTGGCTCCAGTGGCCTCCAGAAGCACCGCGAAATTGTTCCGCAGCACCGGATCGTGCGGGTGGGCCTCCGAGCCCTCCTTGGCCACCGCCGCCGCAACGTCCAGCTCCTCGGTGGCGGCGGCGGCGCGGGTCATTGCCCAGTACCAGATGGCCGGCGGGGTCTCCCGATAGAGGTCCCGCGCCCGCTGCAGCCGCTGGCGCGCCACGGCCAGATCGCCGCGGTGGAGGGCGAGGAGCCCCCACCCGGCATGAATCCGAGGGTCTTCGGCGGCCCGGCCCGCCGCTTCGGCAAGGACGGTTTCCGCCTGGTCGAGCCGGCCCAGATGCTCCAGAGCCACCCCGAGGTTGTGGAGGAGGGCTGGCCGGGGGCCGCTCCGGTCGAGCGCCTGACGGAACAGGTCGACCGCGTCGGCCCAGTGGCCCTGCCGCGCCGCCACCAGCCCCAGATAGAACGGCGCGGTCCCCTCCGAGGGCCGGAGCTCGGAAACCCGGCGGAACTCCCGCGAGGCCTCCTCCAGCATGTTGGTGCGATAGAAGGCCACGCCGAGGTTGCGATGCTCCTCGAGCTGCGCCTCCAGCATCCGCGAAGGCGCGGCCATGGAGGAGGCGCCGACCTTGTGGGCGAGTCCCGCCGTGACCAAGCCGTAGAGCGCCTGGGCCGCCTCGAATTCGGAGAGGCCGGAGGCGTCGATGACCTGGCGGACGTCCCGCTGGCCGTCGAGCAGGGGAACCAGCCGGCGCTGCGCCTCGGTGAATTCGGCCTGGTGCCCCTCCAGCTGGCCGGGGAGCACGGCGTAAATGACGTCGAAGCTGGGGATCTTCCGCTCGATGAGACTCCACTCGTCCACCCGCCGGGCCCCTTCGAGCAAGAGCGACTCGGGGTTGATCCGGTCGAGCTCCTCCTCGACCTCCGGGCGGGCACCGGATTCGAAGCTGAAGGTGCCGGTGGTCCAGGAGAACAATGCGTACACCGCCTCCTCGATCTGCAGGCGCACGAACTTGCGCAGGCCCTCGGCCGAGAGGAGTCCGAGGCTCACCAGCAGATCGCCCAGCCGGCGCCCCGGCGCGGTCGATTGCAGGCTCAGCGCCTGATCCAGCTGGGCCCGGGTGAGGGCCCCGGTGGACAAGAGCATGTCGCCGATCCGGTCGCGCCGATTCACGATGGCGGCGTAGATGATCCACCCTTCCTCGAAGTAGATCGACCCATGGCGTTGCCGGTCGGCCACGGTGAGGCAACCACTCCGCCGCCCCAGAAACAGCAGCTGGATGACGTCGGGGAGGCTCGCCTCCTTGAGACTGCCCTTGATGGCCACTTAACGGAGCTCCGCAATCAGCCGGTCGGCAACGACCGGCCACTGGTCCACCATCTTTTCGCGACTGTGCACCAGCCCGACTCCCGGGGTGATGATCCCGCTGGCCCGCTGCGACCCGCTGCGCCTGGGCGCCCTGCCCCCTCCCAGGTCCATCACCTCGAGCACCTCGCGTGCCAGCGACGGACTCGCCGCAACCTGCTGCGCCGCCGCCTCGCTCAACACCCGCTGGACCATCCCCTGGACCGCGCGGATCGAGTCCGCCGGCCGGGCGGCGAGGTAGTCGGCAAGGGCGGCATCCAGCGCTACCGATGTCCCGGCGAGAAGGCGCTTCACCACGCTCAGCCGCGCCTCGCGGTCGGGCGGCGGGAGCTCGACCACCAGCCCGCCGTGCAACCGGTCGAGCAGCCGCGAGTCGAATCCCTTCAAGTCCTCCAGCGGGCGGTCGCTGGTGAAAACCATCTGGCGACGGCCTTCTCGCAGCTCGCCCACCAGCAGCAGGAGCTCCTCCTGTGCCCGACGGTCGTCGGCGAGCAGATGAAGGTCATCGATCAGCAGACTCCCGACCCAGCGGTACCGCAGCCGCCAGGCCGCGAGGGCCTCCGGATCGGCCAGCGCGCGCACCTCGGCGGCGAAGGCGTGACTGCCCAGACAGGCCACCGGTGCGACGCCATGCGCGGCGAGGGCGTTTCCCAGCGCGTGCAGGTAGTGGGTCTTGCCCGCCCCCGGCCCACCCACCACGAACAGCGGGGAGTAGCGCTGCCCCGGCTCGGCGATGATGTCGCGGCCGGCAAGCATCGCGAGCCGACTGGCGGGACCCTCGGCGATCTCCCCCCAGACGTAGATCGCGAGCGGGGCGGAGAGCGGGCCGCTCCGGGTTCGGGCCTGGTCCACCAGCGCACGGGCCGCATCGAGCTGGTCCGGGTCGCGGAACACCTCGGCGCCGGCAAGGTCGGGGGCAATCGCGGCGGCCTGGGCCGCCAGGCTCCGGATCTCGTTC
>JBGPEJ010000200.1:0-5999 GCA_041482775.1 Gemmatimonadota bacterium
ATGAGCACATCCGCTACACCGGCGAGCACATTCCCATCGCCACGCTTCCCGGCATGCGGGAGCGCACCATCACGATTTCCGGCGCCTCGAAGACGTTTTCCATCACTGGATGGCGGATCGGCACCATCGTGGCGCCTCCGGGCGTGACCGACGCCATCCGCAAGGTCCACGATTTCCTGACCGTCGGCGCGCCGGCGCCGCTCCAGGAAGGGCTCGCGGTGGCGATGGAGCGGCTGGGCCGCGATTACTACGATGGTCTGGCCGGGGCCTACCGGGTTCGCCGCGACCGGCTGATGAGCGCGCTGGAGCATGCGGGATTCCGGTCCGTGGCCCCCGAGGGGGCCTACTACATTCTGGCCGATTTCTCGCCGCTCAGCGATCTTCCCGCGCCGGAATACGCCCGCTGGCTCACCATCACGGGGGGCGTGGCCACGGTGCCCGGCACCAGTTTCTTCAGCCGGCCCGAGGACGGGAAGAAGTTCACCCGGTTTGCCTTCTGCAAAACCGAAGAACTGCTGGGCGCGGCGGCGCGGCGGCTGGAAGCGCTTCCCCGGAACGGAGGTCGTTGATGCGCGGCATTCGCCCCGTCCTCGGCACGCTCCTGCTCGCCGCCGTGGCGCCGCTGGCGGCGCAGCTGCCCCGCGCGCTCCCGGAGGCGGCGGGGATGTCCGCCGCCCGCCTGGCCCGCATCCGTCCGATGCTCGAGGCCGCCGTCCGGGAGGGTGAGCAGGTCGGCGTCGTGACGATGATTGCGCGGAACGGGAAGCTGGTCGAGGTGGATTCCGCGGGTTATGCCGACCGCGAGGCCGGAACCCCGATGCGTCCCGCCACCCTGTTCCGCCTGGCCTCGATGACCAAGGCGGTCACCAGTGTCGCGGTGATGATTCTGGTGGAGGAGGGCAAACTCCTGCTGAGCGATCCACTCTCCCGCTACATCCCGGCCTTTCGCGAGATGCGGGTGGCGGTGGTTTCGGGCCCCGATTCGGCGCGCACAGTGCGCTACGAACCGGCCCGGAGGCAGATCACCATTCGGGATCTCCTGACCCACCGCTCCGGGCTGGCCTACGGTTTCCTCGATACCGGTCCGGTGGGCGATGCCTACCGCGCCGCGGGGGTCTCGGATGGTGTTGCCCGCGGCGACCCGGCGACGATGGCGGACAATGTGGAGCGCCTGGCCCGGCAGCCGCTGGTGCATCAGCCGGGCGCCGCCTGGACCTACGGGCTCAGCACCGACGTGCTGGGCCGGGTGGTGGAGGTCGTCTCAGGGAAGACCCTGGCGGAATTCATGCAGGAGCGGATCTTCGCCCCGCTCAAGCTGCACGACACATTCTTCTCGGTCCCCGACGACCAGCTCGGCCGGCTGGTGACCCCGTACCATCCCGACTCCGCGCGAGGTCTGGTGCCGATGGACAGCACGGTGGAGAGCTTCGGCAACGGCCACCTCCAGATGGCGGGAAAGCCGACCCATGGCTCGAAGATCTACTTTTCGGGTGGCGCCGGCCTGATCGGCACATCGGGTGATTACGTCCGCTTCCTCCAGATGCTCGCGAACGGGGGTGAGCTGGACGGAGTGCGCATTCTCGGCCGGAATACGGTCGAGCTCATGACCGCGAGCCATACCCGGGATCTGCCGAATCCGCTCGGGCCGGGGAACGGCTTCGGGCTCGGATTCCAGATTCTCGAAGATCCCGGCAGCGCGGGGACCTATGGCTCGCCGGGGTCGTTTGCCTGGAGCGGCATCTACGGCACCGCGTTCTGGGTCGATCCCAAGGAGCACCTGGTGGCGGTGATGATGATCCAGCGCTTTCCCGGCGGTGTGGGCGCCCGGGTCTGGCAGCTCCTGCTCGATCTCGCCTACGAGGCGATCGTCCATTGAACCCGACTCCGGTGGTCCTCTACGGGGAGGCGGTCCATCTGGAGCCGCTCGACCGCCGTCACGCGGAGGATCTCCTGGCCGCCGGCGGTGATCCCGAAATCTGGCGCTACCTGCCCATCCCGCAGCCCGGCACCACGGCGGAGCTGCGGGCCTGGATCGATGACGCGTGGAAGCAGGCCGCACGCGGGGAGGAGCTCCCTTTTGCCCTGGTCGACCCCACCACCGACCGGGCGGTGGGCTCCACCCGCTTCCTCGAGATCCGGCGCGACTGGCGCACTCTGGAAATCGGCTGGACCTGGCTTTCGACGGCGGCCCAGCGGACGGCAATCAACACCGAGGCCAAGTATCTCCTCCTGAGGCACGCGTTCGAGGATCTGGGCGCGCTCCGGGTGCAGTTCAAGACCGACGGACGCAACCTCAAATCGCAGGAGGCGATTCTCCGCATCGGCGCGGTGAAGGAGGGGGTGCTCCGGAAGCAGCGGATCAACCACGACGGATTCGTGCGGGACGCGGTGTATTTCAGCATCATCAGCGACGAATGGCCCGGCGTGAAGGCCCGGCTCGAGGGGATGCTCCGGCGGTGATGTCGAACCGATCGGTCCGGCGCAGCCGATGACCGCTCCCCCGCTTGCGCCCCGGCGCCCCCACCCGCTCGACCTCCACGGGGAACGGCTTCCGGACGACTACTTCTGGCTCCGCGACCGGGAGGACCCCGCGGTACGGGCCTACCTCGAAGCGGAGAATGCCTACGCCGAGGCGATCCTCGGGCCCACCGTCGAGTTGCAGGAAACCATCTACCGGGAAATGCTCGGCCGGATCAAGCAGACCGACGTCTCGGTGCCCTACCGCGACGGCGCCTTCTGGTATTACACCCGGACCGAGGAGGGGAAGCAGTACCCCATTCACTGCCGGAAGAGCGGCGGCTGGCTCGATGCCCCGGAAGAGGTCATCCTCGATTTGAACGTGCTGGCCCAGGGCCAGCCCTTCATGGCCCTGGGGGTGTTCGAGGTGAACGACGACGGGCGGTTGCTGGCCTACTCCACCGACACCACCGGCTTCCGGGACTACACCCTGGTCATCGGAGATCTGGACACCGGCGAACCGGTGGCCGGGCCGATCGAGAAGTGCGGCAGCTTCGCGTGGGCCGCCGACGGCCGCACCTATTTCTACACGCTGGAAGACGACGCCAAGCGGTTCTACCAGGTCATGCGGCGGGAGATCGGCGGCCCCGGCGAGCTGGTGTTCGAGGAGCGCGACGAGCGCTTCCGGGTCGGGGTCGAGCGGACCCGGAGCAAGCGTCACATTCTCCTCCAGATCGAAAGCCACACCACCACGGAGCTGCAGTTCGTGCCCGCCGACGCGCCGTGCGGGCCCTGGCGCCTGCTGGCGCCGCGCCAGGCCGAGCGGGAGCTCGAGGCGGACCACCTGAATGACGGGTGGCTGCTGCGGGTCAACGACACCGGCCCCAACTTCCGGGTGGTGCGGCTTCCCGAGGAGGGGAGCAGCCCGGCGGACTGGGTCGAGCTTCTGCCCCATCGTGACGGCGTGATGCTGGAGGGCGTGGACGCGTTCGCCGGTCACTGGGTGGCGTGGGAGCGCGAGGCGGGGCTGGTGAAGATCCGGTTGACCGGGCGGGCCGGTGCCTCGGTGCGGCAGGTGTCCTTCCCCGAGTCGGTGTACGAGGCGTATCCTGCGGCCAACGCCGAATTCGAAACCGGCGTGCTCCGGTACCAGTACGAATCTCCGGTCACTCCCCCCTCGGTGTACGACTTCGAGCTGGCCAGCGGGGTGAGCACGCTGCTCAAGCGCCGCGAGGTCCTGGGCGATTTCGACCCGGCGCGTTACGGCTGCGAGCGGCGGATGGTACCCGCGACGGACGGCACCCCGATTCCGGTTTCGCTGGTATTCCGCCGCGATCCCCCGGCCGCCCACCCGTCACCGCTGCTCCTGACAGGGTACGGGGCCTACGGTATTCCCCTCCCCGTGGGCTTTTCCTCCAATCGGCTGGCGCTGCTCGATCGCGGGGTGTCGGTTGCGTTTGCCCACGTGCGCGGGGGCGGCGAGCTTGGCAAGCGGTGGCACGACGCGGGCCGGATGGCCAACAAGCAGCGGACCTTCACCGATTTTATCGCGGTGGCGGAGGCGCTGGTTCGGGAGGGCCGGACCGCGCCCGACCGGCTGGCCATCGAGGGCGGGAGCGCGGGTGGGCTGCTGGCCGCCGCCGTGGTGAATCTGGCGCCGGCCCGGTTCGCGGCGGTGGTGGAGCAGGTGCCGTTCGTGGACGTGATCAACACGATGCTCGACCCGACGCTCCCGCTCACCGTGGGCGAATACGAGGAGTGGGGTAACCCGGCGCTCCCGGAGCAGTACGCCTGGATCCGGCCCTATTGTCCCTACACCAACCTGGCCCGCGGCGCCTTCCCAGCCATGCTGGTGCGCACGTCGCTCAACGACAGTCAGGTGATGTACTGGGAGCCGGCCAAGTACGTGGCGCGGCTCCGGACTCTCAAGATCGACTCCAATCCGCTGCTCCTCCTCACCAACCTCGGCGCAGGCCACGTCGGCGCCTCGGGGCGCTACGACCGGCTCCGCGAAATCGCGCTCGACTACGCCTTCCTGCTCTGGCGCCTCGGGCTCTGGCGGCCCTGACCAGAGCGGCCCCTACGAATCGCCTTGGTGAGGGTAGCCGCCCGATCGAGCAAGACGGGGGCGAGTTGCGCCGCGGCGATTCGCAGGGAGTTTTCTTCCGGTAGCTGAGAGTTGACGTCCCGCACCACCGTGGTGGAGAACCCCATGCCCGGCACCCCGCTCTCCGACGTGGAGTATCTCCGCCACGACGCCACCGGCCTCGCGGATCTGGTGCGGCGGCGGGAGGTGACGCCGGCCGACCTGGTGGAAACCGCGCTGGGTCGCATCGACCGGATCAACCCACGGGTCAACGCGGTGATTCACCGCATGGACGCCTCGGCGCGCGCCGCCGCGGCGGGACCGCTCCCCGAGGGTCCGTTCCGGGGGGTGCCCCTGCTGCTCAAGGATCTCATCTCCACCGTGGCCGGCGAGCCCTACCGCGCGGGAAGCCGCTACCTCGAGGGGTACGTCTCGCCGCACGACAGCGAGTTGGTGCGCCGCTACCGGCAGGCCGGCTTCATCCTCCTCGGCAAGACCAACACGCCGGAATTCGGGCTCACCCCGTTCACCGAGCCGGTGCGCTTCGGGCCTTCCCGAAATCCCTGGGATCCCGGGCGGACGACCGGGGGGTCGAGCGGCGGATCCGCCGCGGCAGTGGCCGCCGGGATGGTGCCGGTGGCCGGCGGGGGCGACGGCGGTGGCTCGATCCGGATCCCCGCCTCCTGCTGCGGCCTCTTCGGGATGAAGCCCACCCGCGGCCGGGTGCCGACCGGTCCCGATTTCGGGGAAATCTGGCATGGCGCGGTGGTGGAGCACGTGGTCACCCGCTCGGTCCGGGACAGCGCCGCCATCCTCGACGCCACCGCGGGGCCCGATGCCGGCGCGCCCTATCACGCCCCGGAGGCGGCGCGAGCCTTCCTCGAGGAAGTGGCACGGGATCCGGGGCCGCTCCGCATCGCCTTTACCGACCGTCCCTGGCTGGGCCGGTCGGTCCACCCCGATTGTACCGCGGCGCTCCGCGACGCCGCGGGCCTGCTTGAATCCCTCGGACATCACGTCGAAGCGGCGAGCCCGGAGCTCGACGGCGGATCCTTTGCCCGCGCGTTCATCACCCTGATCTGCGCCGAGCTCCGCGGCGATCTGGACGACGCGGCGGGGCTGCTCGGCCGCTCTGCCAGGCGCGGGGAGCTCGAGCCGGCCACCTGGGCGCTCGGCCTGCTGGGCCGCGCCGTTTCGGCGGGGGAGTATTCCCAGGCGCTCCGGGTCCTCGATCGGATCGCCCGCGGAGTGGGGCCGTTCTTCGACCGATACGACATGCTGGTCACTCCGACGATGAGCATCCCGCCGTTCCCGACCGGCGCGCTGCAGCCCACGCCGAAGGAGCGGTTTCTCCTCGGGCTTCTGGGCGCCCTCCGGTCGGGCCGGCTGCTGCGGGTGGTCGTACAGATCGTGCAGTCCGGCCGGGAGGTATAGGACTTCAGTCGCGGGGGGCAGG
>JBGPEJ010000201.1:0-5987 GCA_041482775.1 Gemmatimonadota bacterium
CCGAGGGCAACCGGCTGCTCGAGGCCATCGACGAAACCCTCCGCATCGGCCGCGAAGCCGGGGTGCCCGCCGAGATCTATCACTTGAAGGCGAGCGGCGTTTCCAACTGGCCCAAGATGGCCCTCGCCATCGCCAAGATCGACTCGGCCCGCGCGGCGGGGCAGGACGTGCAGGCCAACATGTACCTCTACATTGCCGGCGCCAACGGCTTCTCCGCCTGCATCCCGCCCCGTTACGCCGCCGACGGCAAGCTGCTCGCCAATCTCCGGAACCCGGCACTCCGGGCCGAAATCGTGGCGGGCCTCCACACCGTCGAGCCTTCCTACGACAACTCCTGCCTCAACGCCGGGCCCGAGGGCGTGATGGTGGTCGGATTCAGCAAGCCGGAGCTCAAGCAGTACGAGGGGAAGCGGCTCTCCGAGATTTCCCGGATGATGGGGAAGGACTGGGCCGAGGTGATCATCGACCTCAACGTGGCGGAGGAGGCGCGGCTCTCCGAAATCCTCTTCCTGATGAACGAGGACAACGTCAAGACCCAGATCCGGCAGCCCTGGATCAAGTGGGGCACCGACGCCGACGCGACCGATCCCGCCACCGCCCGCGGCATGACCCACCCCCGCGGCTACGGCGATTACCCCCGACTGCTCGGCAAGTACGTGCGCGAAGAGAAGGTGATTTCGCTGGAAGAGGCGGTGCGCAAGGCCAGCTCCGCGGTGGCCACCCGGTTGAGCATCGCCGACCGCGGCCTGCTCAAGGAGGGGATGAAGGCGGACATCGTGGTGTTTGACCCCGCCACGATCGCGGACCGCGCCACCTTCGAGAAGCCGCATCAGTTGTCGGTGGGGATGCGCGACGTGCTGGTGAACGGTGTCGCGGTGCTGCGCAACGGCGCCCACACCGGCGCCAAGCCGGGCCAGGTGGTGCGAGGGCCCGGCTGGCTGCGGTGAGCGCTCCCTGAGCGCCTCGGCGCTCGCCGCCGCGGTGCGGCTCGCGGTACAGGCGGTCAAGCGACTGGGAACCGGGTGAAAGGAGATTTCGATGACGCCGCAATCGCAGGAGCGGATGGAGAATTTGGAGCGGGAGATGGAAGCGCTGCGGTGCGAGCTGGCCCAGGCGCGGCGGCGAGCGACGGGACGTCGGGTGGGCTGGCTCGGCGCGCCGCTCCTCATGGCCGCCTGGTTCGCGGTCTCGGGGCACACCGGTCCGATCCAGGGGCCGGCGCAGCAACAGGCGGAGCTCCTCAAGCGGCTCACCGACCTGGAAGGCCGGTATGGCGTCACCGACCGCGACGTTGATGAGCTCCGGACGCGGCTCCCTATCGTGAGGCGGAAGATCGCCGACCTGGAAGGCCAGGTACAGGGGCTCGCCGACTTGGAAAGCCGGGTACGGAAAGGCCCGGACGGCGCTACCCAGATCACGGCGCCGTTCGAGGTGCTGGACAAGGCACGGAAGACGATCCTGCTGGTCACTGAAGGAGGCGCGAGAGCACCGGGGAGAGTGGCTCGCGCGGTCATTGGCCGGGGCTCGGGCGACAACCTCATGCTGCATTTCTTCCGGGCGTCGGGAGAACCGGTCGGCTGGCTCGGGGAGGGAATCAGCGGCGTCGGCAACCTCTCCCTCTTCGGCCCCACCGAAGCCTCCCTGGTTCAGATCGCAGGGGGGACAGGCAGCGCCGGGGGGGTGAACATCACCTCCGACGGCAAGAAGGTGGTGACCCTGGCGCCCGGCGCCACCGGTGGAAACGGGACGCTCGAGCTCTCCAGCGCGAGCGGCCAGAAGCTGTTCGAGGCGGGGGCCGCCGAAGCCGGGGGCGGCCGGCTGCGTCTCTCCAGTGCGGCCGGCAAGCCGATCGCCGAGCTCGGCCCCGGGGCCAGGGGGAATCCCGCCCTCCGCATCCTGAGCCCGTCGGGGGCCCCGGTCGCGGCGATCGGCGTCGATCCGGAGGGGGGTGGCGGGGCAATGAAAGTGACGAATGCGGCAGGTGCGGTCGTCGCCGCGGTGCTGGGGGGCCAGCGCGGGACGGTCCTCGTCGGCAACCAGGCCGGACAGACCATCGCGGAAATGAGCGGGTCGGACGAAGGCCGCGGCATGTTCCAGATCTTCCACGGCGCCATCTCCGTGGCTGTCCTGACCAAGGGCGCCGCCGGCGCCGGCCTGCTGCAGCTCTCGAACAACGGCGGATCGCCGACGGTCGAGGCGGGAACCCTGCCGAGCGGGCTCGGCATCGTCCGGGCTGGCCCGCAGTACAAGTGCACCGGCAGCGGGGGCCTGGCCGCCCCCGATTGCATCAAGGGGCGCCCGTAACGAATCAGGCGCCGCCTACTTCGCCAGCAGCGCCCTCCGGAGCTGAATCAGCCGCCGGCGCACCGAGCCGTCCAGCGCCCGCTCACCCACCCGGACGATGGCGCCGCCCAGGATGTCCGGATCCACCAGGAACCCGGCCACCACCTCCTTGCCCAGCGCCTTGGACAGCGCCTCGGTGATGCTCTTGATCAGCGCGGCATCCGGGGTCCGCGCCAGCGTAATCCCCGCCCGCACCCGGTTGAACTTGATGTCCAGCAGCCCGGCGTAGGCGGTGGCCATTTCTCCCAGCATGAGCTGCCTGCCCCGGCGGATCACCGCTCCCAGGAACAACACGAACTCCCGCGGCGCCCCCGGCAGCGCCGCCGCCAGCAGCTCGCCCTTCCGCGCCTTGGTCACCTTGGGAGACATCAGCACCCCCTGCGCCCGGGGCGAGGACTCCACCGCGGCGGCCAGCGCCTCCAGGAGCCCGGCGTACTGCTCGGCCCGCCCGCCCTTCTCACCCAGCGCGAACAGCGCCTCGGCGTAGTTGAGCGCGATGGTGGCGCTTCTCAATGGGTCTCCACCTTGGCCAGGTAGTCCAGCACGATCTTCTTGTCCGCCTCACTGTCCAACCGCTGGCCGATGACCTTGGCGGCGGCCCCCAGCGCCAGATCCACCGCCTCGCGGCGGAGATCGGCGATGGCGGTTTCCTTTTCGGCGGCAATGTCCCGCCGGGCCCGCTCGATCAGCGCGTCCTGCTCCAGCTTGATCTTGTCCACCGCGGAGGCCCGCTCCTTTTCGACCGCGGCCTTGGCCTCCGCCAGGAGCGCCTGCGCCGACGCCCGCGCCTCCGCCTGCATCCGGGCGCCCTCCGCCAATGCCGCCCTGGCATCGGCGTTGAGCTTTTCCGCCTCGGCCAATTGCCCCTTGATCTTCTGCTCCCGCTCCAGCGTGGCCTTGAGTATCCCCGGCCAGGCGAACTTCCACAGCACCCAGAGCAGAACCAGGAACACCACCCAGGTCCAGAGGAAAAGGCCGAAGTTCACCTCGAACGGGCTGGCCGGCCCCGCTTGGGCGCCCTCGGCCGCCTGGAGCAGCAGCAACGCGCCCATGCTCATGACTTGATGAGCTTGAAGAGCAGGGCGAACACCATCGCGATGATCGTGGCGCCCTCCAGCAGCACCGCGAACAGCAGGGCCGCGCCGCGGATTTCGCCGCTGGCCTCCGGCTGCCGCGCGATGGCCTCGGCCGCCTGGCCGCCGATCCGGCCCAGGCCGATGCCGGCGCCCACGATGGCGAGCCCGATGCCGATGCCGGCGCCGAGCAAGGCGTTGTTGTTGAGCGCCGCGCGGACCGACTCCGGCGGCGGAGCAGCTTGGAGCAGCATGAGCAGGTGCAGCATGTGAGTTGTCCTGTGATGCGTGGAGAGTGCGCTTCAGTCTGCGCCGCCCGCCCTCGGGACCGTCTCTCCGTTCCGGTCCTCCGCCGCGGTAACCCGCCATCGGCCTCTCGGCCAGCGGGCATCCCCGATCGCTCGATCGGGTACCTGGGAGGGGGCGCGCAGCGCGCTCGCCCCTCCGATTACCAGTCCCTAGTGCTCGTGCTGCATCAATCCGATGAACACCGCGCTCAAGAGCGCGAAAACATACGCCTGCAAGAACGCCACGAACAATTCCAGCAGCATGATCCCTACCACCAGCCCGACCGTGATCCCGGCAATCCCGTAGCTCCAGGCGCCCAGGTGCCCGAAGAGGAACACGATCCCGAAGAGCGAGAGGATCACGAAGTGACCGGCGGTCATGTTGCCGAAGAGCCGGACGGCCAGCGCGAATGGCTTGACCAGCTTGCCGATGATCTCGATCGGCGCCATTGCCACCGACATCACCGCCGCCCCGGGGCCGGAGAGCCCCTCGACCTTGGGGAAGATGGTGCGCATATAGCCCTTGGGCCCCAGCTTGATGAAGCCGCCCACCTCGATGGTCAGAAACACGATGATGGCGAGCGCCGCGGTCACCGCCAGGTTCCCGGTCGGGCTGGCGCCCCAGGGCAAGAGCCCCAGCAGGTTGGAATAGAGGATGAAGAAGAAGAGCGTCATGATGAGCGGGGCAAACTTTTCGCCGCCGGCCCCGATGTTGGCCACCGCAATCTCGTCCCGCACCCAGAGCACCAGCCCCTCCATGGCGGAGGCGAAGCCCCGGGGGGCGTTCTGGCCGGCGTGCTGCCGGGCCAGCGCCATGCCGGCCAGCTTCATGGTGAGGAACACCAGGGTTGCCGCCAGGACCAGGAACACCACGTGCTTGGTGGGGGTGAGATTGAGCGCCAGCGATCCGATATGGACATCGGGCCACCGCTGCCAGGCCACCCGCCCCAGCGGATAGAAGTCGATGGCGTAGGCGTCCGCCGTGTGGTGGAGGACGATTTCGCCGACGTCGATCTCGGGCCCCTGGAACATCATCGGATCAGCCGCACCTCGAAAAAGAGCAAGGGGATCAGCACCCCCAGGAAACCCGCCGCGGTGGGAATCGGGGGAAAGTGCTTGGGGTCGAACCCCGCCGCGAGTGCTATGGCCACCACACCGAGCAGCCGGAGCCCCATCCCGATGCCCCAGCGAGCCAGGAACCGCTGGGTGGTCGCACTCCGGACCGGCTTCATCAGCCCCAGCGCCGCGAGCTGGATGATGAGCGCCAGGGCGCCGAAGATTGCCGCCGCCAGCGCCGCCGGCATGCCCCAGATCCGGTAGGCGGCGCCCGACACCACGGCGCCCAGCACCACCCCGGCCAGCGCCGTGGGAATCACTCCTTCTTGCCGTGCCGCTGGTGCCAGGTGGGCCGGTTCTGCCGGTCCCGTTCCAGCTCACGCCAGACGCTCAGGAAGCCCAGCCCGGCGCCCACGAAGGTCCCGATCAGCAGGAAGAGCGGCAGGGTATGGAGCCAGCTGTCGAGCGCATAGCCGGCCAGCAGGAACAGCACGATTCCGCCGGCAAACCGGATCCCTGCGGCAAGGTACTTGTACCCCTTGCCCATGGACTGTTCCGGGGTCTCGGGCTCCATATCCGATCCAAAATTAGGGGCTTGTGAAAAATTTCGCAAGCAAAATCCGGCCTTCCCCTGACCCCCTGCCGGGGGCTAATCTCCCGGCTCGGCAACCGCTGCTGCGCGGCGGCCGTAAAGGGGTAGTTCCCTGGCCCCTGCCCCCTAGCCCCGAGCCCCTTTGCCCCAAACCGACGTAGATCAACTCGCCCAGCTCGCCTCCGCCGTCTCCGCCCTCCGCCGCCAGGTGGCCCAGCGCATCGTGGGCCAGGACACCGTTGTGGACGGGGTGCTGACGGCGCTGCTGGCCGGCGGGCATTCGCTGTTGATCGGCGTGCCCGGTCTGGCCAAGACGCTGATCGTCTCGACCATCGCTGAGGCGCTCGAGCTTTCGTTCAACCGGGTGCAGTTCACCCCCGACCTGATGCCGGGGGACATCACCGGCACCGAGCTGGTCGAGGAAAACCCCGCCACCGGAAAAAGAGAATTCCGCTTCGTGCAGGGCCCGGTGTTCGCCAACGTGCTGCTGGCCGACGAAATCAACCGCACCCCGCCCAAGACCCAGGCGGCGCTGTTGCAGGCCATGCAGGAGCACCAGGTGACCGCGGCGGGCAAGACCTATTCCCTGCCCGACCCTTTCTTCGTGCTGGCGACCCAGAACCCCATCGAGCAGGA
>JBGPEJ010000202.1:0-5985 GCA_041482775.1 Gemmatimonadota bacterium
CTCAGATGGGTCAGGATCAGGTAGACGAATCCGGCGCGGCGCGCCTCGGCGTCTCCCTGCTCGTACATGATCAACAGGTAGGCCGACAGAGCCATGACCTCCCACGCCGCGAGAAAGGCCACCACCGACTGGGCAATCACAACTCCGCTGAGCGCCACCAGAAGCACCGCCAGAAGCGCGTGCGCGCCGGCGACGTTTCGCTCACCGCGCTCCGGGGCGAGATAGGTGGGGCCGTACACCGCCGAAGCTCCACCCGCCACCAAAATGATGAGGAGAAACCAGGCGGAGAGCGGATCCAGACCGAAGGACCAGAGCCCGTAGTGAACCGTGGTGGACCCAGCCCCCGGGGCGATACCTGCGTCTCCGATCGTCCGGAGGGCCGGCAATCCCGCGACAAGACAGCCCACCACCACCAGCAACCGAAAACCCAGGTCCGCGGCGAATGCGTGGCGGCGCCATAGCAAGGCCACGGCGGCTCCGGCGAGCACGATGCTCAAGCCCACGGCGATCCCGATCACCGTGCCCGTGCCACGGAGGCGAAGGCGTGGAAGCGCATTTGGGGAAACCCCGTCGGGCTCATACCCGCCGTGAAGGAATGGGAAAGGACCCGGTGGCGTGGGGCTGCAGGTCGATGATCCGCGCGAGAATTCGTTCGGAGGACGCCCGGGTGCGCAGCAGCTCGCGCAGATCCGGGTCACGCAGTACGAACCCGAGCTGGGCCAGGACGCGAAGGTGCGACGGGATGCTCGGGCTCACCACCAGGAAGATGGCGTGCACCGGCTTTCCATCGATGGCATCGAACGGCACCGGCTGGCGAAGCAGGGCCAGCGTGACGAACGGCCGGTTGACGTGGAGGAGTATCGGATTCCTGACGTGCGGTACGGCGATTCCATCTCCGATCCCGGTCGAGCCCATCGCCTCGCGGGCATCCAGCACGGTGAGCAGGAATTCGCGATCCACCTCGGCCGGAAGGGGCAGCGCATGTACAATCGCGGCGAGCGCGCCGCTCTTGTCTTCACCGCCCACGTCGTGGAGGATGCCTCCGGCTCGGAGCAGTTCCGAGAGCGGCTCCACCTCCTCGGGAGAGCTCCGGGCTGCTTCGAGGAGTTTGCGGGAAGCGGCGACCCCATGCTCCATCGCCCATTCCCACACCTCGATGGCGTTCGCGTGCAGTCGCTCGTTGACCCGGTGCACCGGAAACGCGCGCTCCTTGATCCAGCGACGGATCGTCGCCTCGTCGACGCTGAGGTAGGCGGCGGCCTGACGGACGGTGATTTGCATGGAGGGGTCAGATCATATCGCGACGGCGCCCTGCTCGAGGGCAAGTCCTTCGGTCTGCCGCACGAGACGAATCACCGCCGCGGGAGTGGCCGCCGCCCGGAGCAGCGGGAGAAAGCCGGGATGCCGGCACAGACGCGTCGCTCGAGTGAGCAGGAGCAGGTGTTGCTGGGCATTGGGGGCGAGCAGAAGGAAGAGCAGCCCGGTCGGCAGCCCGTCGAGGGCGCCGAAGTCCACCGGCGCGGTGAGCCGCCCGATGGCGCAGAGGTTGCCCTCCTGAAGGGTCCGCGCCTCCCATCGCGAGGTGTGAAGCAGGGCGACTCCGTCGGAGAGCGCGGTACTCGCGAGCTCCTCCCGGGCCCACACCCGCCGGACGACCTCGCGTCGTTCCACCGCCTCCGGGAGTCGCACCGAACCGATGAATGCCTCGATGACTTCGCGGCGGGAGCCCTCCGGAACGATGAGCAGGGCGTTTTCCCGGGTCAGCGCATCGCTGATGGGAAGCGGATGCTGGCCCAGATCCTTGTCGAGGTCCAGTAGCTCCCCGGACCCCATCCGCCCCATCCGCATGTCCAGCCAGTAGTCCACCACCCCGCGGCGAAACCGCCAATGCCCTCCCACCTTGAACCCCGGCAACTCGCCCCGTTCGAGCAGGCGGAAGATGGTCCGCTCGGAAACCTGCAGGTGTTGCGCTATTTGCTTGAGCGTCAGGACATCATCCATGATTGGCGCGGCGAAGGTGAGCCGGCCCGCAAACTAGAGACCCTGCCAAACCCTGTCAATCGCTGCCGACGGGTGCCCGGCTCGGCTCGGCCGGGGGTATTCAGGAGGGCGTCAGGACGTCGGCGGGTTGAACCCCACCTGACCGTCCACCCAGGAGCGGAAGTAGGTGGGATCCTCGATCGGCAGCGCCGCGCGCGCGATCCGGAGCGGCCGGAAGGAATCCATCATCACGGCAAGCTCGTTGGTTTCCTTGGCGCCGATGCTGGCCTCGGCGCGGCCGGGATGGGGACCGTGGGGAATGCCGTCGGGGTGGTGGGTAATGCTGCCGTACTCGATGCCTTTCCGGCTCATGAATTCGCTGCTGGCGTAGTAGAGCACCTCGTCCGAGTCGACGTTGCTGTGGTTGTAGGGCGCCGGCACGGCCTGGGGGTGAAAATCGTAGGGCCTGGGACAGAACGAGCAGATGACGAAGCCATCTCCCTGGAAGGTCTGGTGAACGGGAGGGGGCTGGTGCACCTTGCCGACGATCGGCTCGAAATCCTCGATGTTGAACGCCCAGGGGTAGAACATGCCGTCCCACCCCACCACGTCGCAGGGGTGATGGTCGAGGACGTATTCGTTGAGGCCGTCGTACTGCTTGATGATGATCGGGAATTCGCCCCGCTCGTCGTGGGTCTGGAGCGCCGCCGGCCGGCGGAAATCCCGCTCGCTGTAGGGCGCCCCCTCGATGATCTGTCCGTATTCGTTGCGGTACCGCAGTGGAGTGCGGACGTATCCGCGGCTCTCGAAGATCAGCAACCGATGGGGCGACGGGTTCATGCGGTAGCGGTGCAGAATTCCCCGGTGGATGATGAGGTAGTCGCCCTCGCGGTAGGGTAGCTCGCCGAACTGGGTCTCCAGCACACCGCTCCCCTGGCTCACATAGACCACCTCGTCGGCCTGGGCGTTGCGATAGAAATGCGCGTCCTGAACGGTCGGGCGGGCGAAGAGCATCCCGATATCCTGGTTGAACAGGAGCGGCGTCCGGTCCAGGGTGGGGCTGCCACCCTCCGGGATCCCGGCGGTGCGGAAATGCCGGTGCCGGAGGGTCCTGTCGGGATCGGCGTCCCAGGGTGTGTCCCGGAGCCGCCGGACTGAAAGCACGGTGGTGGGCGGGTAGATGTGATAGAGGAGCGCTGCGGGCCCGGTAAATCCTTCGTTACCCATCAACTGCTCGGCGTAGAGACCGCCATCGGGCTTGCGGAACGCGATGTGGCGCTTGCGGGGGATTTCGCCCAACGTGTGATAGACCGGCATCCTAGAGATTCCCTCGGGCCGCCTGCTCGCGCTCGATGGCTTCGAAGAGGGCCCTGAAGTTGCCCTTGCCGAAACTCTTGGCGCCCTTTCGCTGGATGATTTCGTAGAAGAGGGTGGGCCGGTCTTCGACCGGCTTGGTGAAGATCTGCAGCAGGTAGCCTTCGTCATCACGATCCACCAGCACCCCCAGCTCGCGGAGCGGGCCGATCCCTTCATCGATCTTGCCGACGCGATCCAGCAGAGAATCGTAGTACACCGCGGGGACCTCGAGAAATTCCACCCCGCGGTCCCGAAGGGCGGTGACCGTGGCGACGATGTCGTTGGTGGCGAGCGCCACGTGCTGGACCCCCGGCCCGCGATAGAACTCGAGGTACTCGTCGATCTGGGAGCGCTTCTTTCCCGCCGCCGGCTCGTTGATCGGGAACTTGATGCGGCCGTTGCCGTTGGACATGACCTTCGACATGAGGGCGGAGTACTCGGTGGAAATGTCCTTGTCGTCGAAGGAGAGCAGGTTGTGGAAGCCGAGCACCCGCTGATAGAACTCGACCCACTCATTCATGCGGCCCAGCTCGACGTTGCCCACGCAGTGGTCCACGTGGAGGAGGCCCGTCGGCTCGGGACGGTAGGCCGATACCGCGGCGCGGAACCCGGGCAGGAAGAGGCCGGAGTAGTTCCGCCGCTCCACGATGGAATGGATGGTATCACCGTAGGTGCGAATCGCGGCGATGACGACCTCCCCGGCATCGTCCCGGAGCACCCGCGGCGGATGTACCGGGGTGGCGCCTCGGTCGACCGCCTTGGCAAAGGCGTCGCGGGCATCGTCCACCCAGAAGGCGAGGTCCCGGACGCCGTCACCGTGGAGCCGGACATGCTCCGCGATCGGTCCCTCGGGTGAGAGTGGGCTGGTCAGGACAAAGCGGAGCTTGTTCTGGGTGAGCAGATAGCTGGCCCGGTCGCGAACGCCGGTTTCGGGCCCCTGATAGGCGACCACCTCGAACCCGAAGGCGGCGCGATAGTAGAGCGAGGATTGTTTGGCGTTGCCGACGTAGAACTCGACGTAATCGGTGCCGTTGATTGGGAAGGTGTCGGTCACCGCCGGATCGGGTAGTGTTTGCGTGGCCATAGTCTCTCCCGGTGCGCTGCGTTCTGAGCGGGGAATATAACGGCCTGTCGAGCTCACGACCCGCCGGTGGCGGGGGTGGGGTGATCGATCAGCAGGCGCTGCAGGGTGCCCCGCAGCCGGGTCCGGACCCGCGCCAGGAGCACCGCCGCCACAACCGCGAGGCCGATCACCAGGCCCCACCAGAGGCCGGCCGGCCCCATGGCGTAGTGGTAGCCGAGCAGCAGGCTCGCCGGCATTCCAACAAACCAGAATCCGAGGAGGTTGATCACCACCGGCGCCCGGGTGTCCCCGATGCCGCGCAGGATGCCGATGGCCACTGCCTGGAGGCCGTCGAAGATCGCAAAGATGCCGGCCAGTTTGATCAGGGTCACCGCCACCGCGATGACGGCGGTATCGGGGGTATAGAGGCGGGCGAGGGCGCGGGGGAGCAGCAGAAATCCCGCCGCAGAGGCCACCATGAATCCGCCGCCCACCAGAAGGGCGCCGAGGGCGTCGCGCCGCGCCCGAGGCGGGTCCTGGGCGCCCACCGCCTGCCCCACCATCACCGCCGCGGCGGCCCCGGTTCCCTGGGGCACCATGAAGACGACCGAGGCGAGGTTGAGGGCAATCTGGTGCCCCGCCATCGCCACCGTCCCGATCCGCCCCATCAGCGCGCCGACCAGGGCAAACACGCCGTACTCGAGAAACATCTGGCCACCGATCGGG
This sequence comes from Gemmatimonadota bacterium, assembly GCA_041482775.1. Taxonomy (GTDB): domain Bacteria; phylum Gemmatimonadota; class Gemmatimonadetes; order Gemmatimonadales; family GWC2-71-9; genus JABFSM01. The sequence continues at coordinate 5,126 of JBGPEJ010000202.1, forward strand.
AGCCCCACCCGCAACATTCGAAGCAGCGCCGCGGGGTCGGACGCCTCGGAACGCCAGGGGGAGAGCCGTGGCAGCAGCTCCCGCCGCCCGGCCACCAGGAGTGCTACCGCCATGCCGAGCCGGCTGATCGTCGTGGCCAGGGCGGACCCGGTGACCCCGAGTGCCGGACTCCCCAGGTGCCCGAAGATGAAGACCCAGTTGAGTCCGGCGTTGAGGAGGTTCGCCGCGACCGTCACCCCGACGATCGGCGCGATCCGGCCCATCGCCTGGAGGGTTTGCCGGAAGACGACGAAGATGTAGAACGGCAGGATGCCCGGCACGATCATCCGGAGATAACTCGACGCCGGCGCTACCAGCTCGGACGGCTGGCCGATGGCCTGGAGCGCCGGCCGGACCAGCAGCAGCGCCGCCGACACCGGCAGCGCAACTCCCACCGCCAGGAGGAGGCCGCGCTGGAGGCCGCGGGCAATCGCGGGTTCGTCCCTCGCCCCTACCGCCTGCGAGATCACCGGATCGAGCGCCAGCAGGATGCCGATGCCGGCGATGGAAATCGTAAAGAAGCAGAGGTTGCCGAGCGCCACCGCCGCGAGCGCCACGGCGGAGAGTCGCCCCACCATCATCGAATCGACCACGCCCATCAGCATCAGGCCCACCTGCACGAGCACGACCGGAAAGGTCAGCTCGAGCAGGGCCCGGAATTCCTCGCGGGGAGGCAGGAGGGAAGGCCGCCGGCTCATTCCGCTTCGCCCCCCACTGCCGGGGGGCAGCTGATCAGGTGATGATTCGATGTGGCGGGACGCGCCCGGTGCGACTCGAACGCACGACCCACAGCTTAGAAGGCTGTTGCTCTATCCAGCTGA
>JBGPEJ010000203.1:0-5974 GCA_041482775.1 Gemmatimonadota bacterium
GCCAGATAGTCGACCACCTGGTCCTCCCGGCCCGGGGGAACCTGACGATAGAGCGGCGCGATGGCCGAGCGGGAACGCAGGAGCTGTTCGGTGCTGGAGGCGTGGAGCGTCGGCTCGGGACGGGGGGCCCCGTTGCGGGACATCTCGTCGCCCCCGCGCACGTCGGAGACGTCGAACATGCTCTCCACCAGACGGAAGTCGTTGGGTGCCTGGCGGGCGACAAAGTGCAGCACCAGGTCGGTTCCGCTCCGCCGGTAACCCCACGACTCGTTGGGTTCCACACCCGAGACCGCGAAGCTGGCGCGATCGTCGGGCTCGCCGTGACGGACGAAGATCCGGCCCCGATCGTCGAGCCGCTCGACCCCATCGGTCCCCACCAGGACGAACTCGCGCCGCGCCACCGCGAGCCGGCGCAGGTGCTCGGCCAGGCGATCGCCGTCGGGGCGGAGCTCGCTGCGGTCGCGGCTGGTCCAGAAGCGCCGCAGCATCTCGGCCCGGGCGGCGCCGCGCCGGAGGTCGAAGTCGGCGAGCTGGCCGTCGGTGGCGAGCGGCGCCAGATCGGCGCGGTACTCCGCGATGGCGACCGGGGCCTCGTCGTCCGCGCCCTCGAAGTAGATGGCGCCGCCGGCCAGGTTTCCCGCGAGGAGCCGGGTCCGGCCCAGCTCCAGTTGACCGAGTGCCAGATCGTCCCCGGACGCGAGGTAGCTCTCGAACGAGGCCAGCGCGCCGCTGTCTCCCATTTCCCGCTGGACCCGGCCCAGCGCAAGGACCAGCCGGGCGGAGCGAATCCCGCGGGGATCCTGTGAAGCCCGGCGCAACGCGTCGCGAATCACGTCGGCCTTTTCCGGGGCCCGCTCCCGCAGCGCTCGATGCGCCAGTTGTTCCAGCCGCGCCGCGAAGCCCGGCTCCAGCGCCGCGGCTCGGGCAAAAGCCTGGGTGGCGCGGGACCAGGCGTCGCGGGCGAGCACCGGCTCCCGATCGCGACCCCCTGCGGCCCGATCGCCCAGCGCAAACTCCGCGAGGCCCAGGCCGTACCAGGCGTAGGGCCAGTGGGGCGCGAGCTCGGTGGCCCACTTGTACTCCGAGGCGGCGTCGTCGTAGTGGGAGAGCCCACCCAGGGCTCCCTCGCGTAGCGCGAGCTGGCCGAGCCGCAGATGGAAGAACGCGTCGGTACGGCCCTGCCGCGCCACGGCGAGGAGCCGGGTCTCCTGGATCCTGAGCGCCGTCGAATCGGTGGAGGACTCGAGGGTGTCGCGATAGGCGTCGATGGCGCGGCGCTGATCGGGGGCCTGAGCCGAGAGGCGCGGAGTCAGAATAAGGCAGAGCCCCACCGCGGCGACCTTTGCCCGGGCGGAAAGTCTCGGCGTCCTGGAACCGGTTTGCACGCGCGTCATTCCGATGTGGATGGGTGCCTGCGAAGAGGAGACGTCCCAGCCCTTCCCTGACTCACAGCCGGTGGCCGGCGACCGGTCACCATCGGCCCGCGGCCCGGTCGTCGAGGAATTGCCTCACTCCTTCAACAACGGCAAGCGCATACCGCCGCTGTCCCTCCGGGCTCCGCAGCGCCGCTTCCTGCTCCGGGAGCATCATGAAGAGTCCCTCGGTCAGCACGGCGGGCATCCAGGTGGGGCGCACCAGCGCCAGGTCGCCCCGTCCGGCACCGAGGTCGCGCAGTCCGAACCGCGCCACCAGGCGCCGGAGAATCGCGCGGGCCAGCGGGAGGGAGCGGGGATGATTGTAGAAAGTGCTCGAGCCGGTGCTGGTGAACGGGTTCACCCCATCGGGCAGCGCGTTGTTGTGAATCGAGATCAGCAGCTCCGCGTTGGCGCTGTCGGCAAAGCGGGCTCGGGGCCAGAGGTCGACCGGGCCTGAATCGCTGCGGGTCATCAGCACGATGGCGCCGGCGGCCTCCAGCTCGCGTCTGACCTCCAGCGCGATGCCCAGGTTCGCCGCCGCCTCGGTGAGTCCGGTCGGACCGGTGGCCCCGGCTGGGGGGTGCCCGGGATCCACCGCGATGACCCGCCCCCGAAGCGGTGAGGATCGATCGATCGCCGGTGGGCGGCGTATTTCAAGGATGAAATCGGTTCCATCCCAGTGGGTGCGGTAGCCCCATACCGGCTCCGATAATTCGAAGCGGAGCTCGAGCTCGTCGGCGCTCACCTGCCGGGTGGTGGCCAGTGTCACCAGCGAGTCCGCCGGTCCGTAGCGGATCCAGTTCACATCGGAAACCGCGCCGTAGAGCACCACGGTAAGTGCGCGTTCTCCTTCCAGCACCTGGAACGGAATCCTGGATCCCAACGGGATCCGCGCCACCACACTCCCGCTCCGGGGCGAGAGCGCCACCGATCCGGCCACTTGCGGGCCGACCGGAGCGCCATCCACCCGAGCGGCGTCGGCCGCGGCCACCCACGCGTCGCTCCGGGAAGAGAGGGCCAGGCGGAGGTCCGCATTGACCCGGGCGGTGGCGCGGGCCCGGGTGCCGGTCGGAAAGAACCATGTATAGGTCGAGGCGGGGGCCGCCCTGCCGACGGTAATGCCTTCGCTGCCGCCGTGGTGGGTCGGGTCGTGATCGAGCTCGACGGTGAGCGGGATGGAGTCGACCACGGCCAGCCGCAACGGCCACCGAACCCGGATCGAGTCGCTCCCCTTCACCGCTTCCAGAACGGCTTCCGGGCCCGAAGCTGTTCCGGGCCCGGGCGACAGTAGCGCTCCCGGGTCGCCGATCGTGGCCCCCCGCAACACGCCGCGATAGCGTTGCCCGCGCGCCGAAGCCAACGGCACCCGGGCTCCGTCAGGAAGTACCAGCGTGAGGGTCGAGCCCTCGCTCGCGCGGGCCGAAAGAGGGAGGAATTCCGCGGCCGGCCACCAGACGCGACCGGAGGGGTGGAAAGCGGTGGTGTCCACCCAGAGCTGGTCACCACGAGGTGGAACAAACCGCGGCGCCCGGCGCACATGGTAGTCGAGCAGCACCGAATCGGCGGCGGTTCGGGCGACCATCCTCAGGGTGATGACGCTGTCTCCGCGAAAGGGAATCCAGGCCAGCCATGCCCCGTTCGGTGCCACCGGCACCGGTGCGCCGTCGATGGTGAGTGAAGCGGCCCCGTCTCCCAGCGAACCGAACACGAAGCTCGAGTCCTCGACTTCAATGCGCGCGGAGGAATCGGGGTACACCACCTTGAGGTGCAGCGGCCCGTGGACCGTCGGAATGGGAGGCAATCCACTGCTCTCCAAAGCCGGTTCCGGTGCAGCGCCGGCTGACGGATGGGAGCAGGCAGCGAGGAGGAACGGGAGGAGTAGCCCGGGAAGGTTGCGACCGCCCGCAGGATGCATCGCTGCAAGGTACACAGCGACTAGGACTTACGGCAACGAGCCGGTTGACGCTCCGGCAGCACGAGGCCTAGATTGCGGCGGACTGCGCGCGGTCGCACTATTCCCGGACCGATTCGAGGACGCCGGCGTGAAGGTTTGCCCAATCTGCGGCACCGAGTATGGCGACGACGCCGCGTTCTGTTCGCGCGATCGTTCGCCGCTCCGTCCGGCCGCGACGGGCAACAGCCACGATCTGGTCGGACAGCTGGTCGGCGAACGCTATCAGGTCGAGCGCCGGCTGGGCGAAGGGGGAATGGGCGAGGTCTATCTCGCGCGCCACGTGCTGATGGGCCGGCCCTGTGCGCTCAAGGTGATGAGCCCCAACCTCAGCAAGGACCCCGACGCGATCGGCCGCTTCAATCGCGAAGCCACCAACGCCAGCCGCATTTCCCATCCCAATGTTTGCGCGATCTACGACTTCGGGCTCACTCCCGACGGGCTGGTCTACCTGGCCATGGAGTACGTCGAAGGGCGGACACTCAGCGCGCTCCTCGATGAGAGCGGCCCGATGCCGGTGGCCCGCGCCACGGCTCTGGTGTCGCAGTGCGCCGAGGGGCTGGAGGCGGCCCACGACCTCGGCATCGTGCACCGGGATCTCAAGCCCGACAACATCATGGTGGTCCCCGGCCGCGATCGGGAGACCGCCAAGCTGGTGGACTTCGGTATCGCCAAGGCGGTGGAGGGAGAGCCGGGGCAGCGGGTCACCAAGACCGGGTTCGTGGTGGGAACGCCGGAGTACATGAGTCCCGAGCAGCTCGCCGGGGATCCGGTCGATGGGCGATGCGACCAGTATTCCCTGGCGCTGGTGTACTACCGGCTGATCACCGGGCGCCTGCCCTTTGAGGGCACCTCGGTGCAGGAAACCCTGGTCAAGCGCCTCACCGAGCCGCCCCGGCCGCTGGCGCTGGCGCGGCCCGACGCCAAGTTCCCGGCGGGACTGCAAGGAGTCATGGACCAGGCGCTGGCTCGGCAGCCGGCCAAACGATTCTCCAGTGTGCGCGCCTTTACCCGGGCGCTCGAAGAAGTGGTGCTGGGAGACGCCGTGCCCACCCGGAAACTCGAGGCCATTCGAGGTTCCGCGAGGGTATCGGTCCCTCCGACGCGTCGGACGCCCGAGCTCAAGCCGCGGCGAGGCTCCCGCACGCTGGTGGGGGCGGCGGCAGTGCTGATCATCGCCGGGGGCGCCTGGGGTCTCCTGCATTCGCGGGGAGCGACGCCAAGCTCGAGCCCGGCGTCCCCGCCGGCTGCGCCAGCCACGCCGGTTGCGCCTCCACCGGTGCGAAGCGATCCGTCTGCGGCGCTGATCGCCGTCACCGACACCGGCCGCAAGGCGGTCTCACCCGCCGCCCCGCCCCGCGCTTCGGCTCCGGCTCCCGCTCCCGGCCCGGTCAATGTTCCGGACACCGTGCAGAAGGCGGCCGCCGAGCCGGCGGACAGCTTGGCACTTCCGGAGCCGGGCCATTTCGATGCTCCGCAGGAACGCCCCCGCGCGGTGGCGCGGGCATTGCGCATTCTCGAAACGCCGACCCTCCCCGCCCGCCAGCGGGCGGAAGCAGCATACCGGCTTGCCGAAGCGGCGCTGTTCTATCGCAAAGACCGCGCGGCCGCGCTTCAACTCTACCAACGTGCCAACGCCCTCTTTCCCCTGCCGCGGTACGCCAAGATGATCCGGCAGCTCGAGGACTCAACGCCTCCATGACCCCTCGCGGCCCTGTTACCGTGACCGTTCGCGCCCGGACCGACCTGGGCCGAACCCGCGACCACAACGAGGACGCCTTCCTCGTCGCGGACCTCACCACCCGGACCACCGACCTGACCGGCGGAGGTCCTCACCCGGTGGGTGAGCGGGGCTTTCTCTTGCTGGTGGCCGACGGCATGGGGGGTGCGGCGGCGGGGGAGCTGGCCAGCTCGATGGCCGCCGACCTGATTTTTCGGCACCTCATTGCCCACTGGAACACTGACGATGCGGGCGGCGGCGAGGCTTTTTCCCGCCATCTGCGGGGAGCGGTGGAGGAGACCAACGAGCGGATTCATTCCTATTCGGCCGATCACCCCGACGTTCGCGGCATGGGCACCACCGCCACGGTGGCCGGCGTGATCGACGGGACGCTGTACCTGGCGCAGGTGGGCGACAGCCGCGGCTATCTGGTCCGCCACGGGGTGGCGACCCAGATCACCAAGGACCAGTCGCTCATGCAGCGCCTGGTCGATGCGGGGGAGCTGACCGAGGAGGAAGCCGAGCACAGCGAGCGGCGCAACATCATTCTTCAGGCCCTCGGCCCTGACGCCAAGATCCGGGTGGATCTGACTTGGCAGGAGCTCCGCCGAGGCGACACCCTGGTGATCTGCAGCGACGGACTGTCCGGACAGGTGAAGCGGGAGGAGATCGCCAAGCTGGTGGAAGAGCAGCCCGATCTCGACTCGCTGTGCGACCAGTTGATCGTGCTGGCCAATGAGCGCGGCGGCCCCGACAACATCACGACCGTGGTGGCGCGATTCGACGGTGAAGGGCTGGCCGCGCCGGACCAGGACGGGGAGGTGGGCTATCAGGCCATGCCCTCGGACGACCCCGACAGCGGGGAAGTCCTGGCCCCCACCCTGGAAA
>JBGPEJ010000204.1:0-5875 GCA_041482775.1 Gemmatimonadota bacterium
ATCAAGGTGATCGACGAGGTCAAGGACCAGCCGCGGCTGGCTTCGGGGATCGGCGAATCCAACCGGCTCGACGAGTTCGCGATGGCCCGTGCCATCCAGGCGATGGGACGGATGCGGGAGGTGGCCGAGCGGCGCGGGGTGCGGCGCATTGCGGCGGTGGCCACTTCCGCGGTGCGGGAGGCGGAGAACGGCAAGGCGTTTGTGGAGCGGGTGCGCCGCGAGGTGGGGATTCCGCTCAAGATCATCGACGCCGAGGCGGAGGCGGCGCTCTCCTGGCGCTCGGTGGCGCACCACTTTCCGCTCGCCTCGGGGCGGGCCCTGGTGGCGGACATCGGCGGCGGGAGCCTGGAGCTGATCGGCGCCGTCAACGGGCTGGTCGAGCTCACCAAGTCCCTCCCATTGGGCGCGGTACGGCTCACCGAGAAATACCTCTTCGAGAATCGCTCCCGTTCCAAGGAAGTGGAGCGGCTGCGCCTGAAGATCCACAAGCGGCTCAAGAAGGCGGGGCGCTGGCGGGAGTGGAGCAATGCCACGATCATCGGCTCGGGCGGCACCTTCACCAACCTGGCCCGCATGGTGCTGGCCCGGCGGGGCCATCCGACCGACGCCGCCCACGGGGAAATCGTCAAGACCGCGGAGGTCGAGCAGCTGCTCGACTGGCTCTGTTCGCTGAGCGTGGAGCGGCGGCGCAATGTGGAGGGGCTCAACCCGCAGCGCGCGGACATCATTCTGGCGGGGCTCGCGGTCACCGCGGAGCTGCTCAACCTGCTCGAGGCGCGCAGCGTGACGGTGAGCGCGTTCGGGCTCCGGGAGGGCCTTCTCCTCGACATGATCGGGGAGAGCGCGCCCCGGCAGGCGGACCCGCTGCGCGCCATGCGCGAGTTCATCGATCGCTGCCAGGGCGACCGCCGTCATGTGGAGCAGGTCCGCATCCTCGGCCTGACGCTGTTCGACCGGCTGTGCGACGCGCTCGGCGCCGATCCGGAGGAACGCCCCATCCTGGAGGCGGCCTGCCTTCTCCACGACGTGGGCCAGGTGGTGAGCTATCGGAAGCACCACCGCCACAGCTTCCAGCTCATCATGCACGCCGAACGGCTCAACTTCACGTCGCGTGACCGATACCTGGTGGCCCTGGTGAGCCGCTACCACCGCCGAAACGGGCCGAGCCTCAAGCACGAGGAATTCACCCGGCTGCCCGAAGACGAGCAGGACATCGTCCGGCGGCTATCCGGGATTCTCCGAGTGGCGGACGGGCTCGATCGCGGGCACACCTCCGCGGTCGAGCGGGTCACCACCCGGCTCACCGCAGACCGGCTCACCATCCGCGCGGTGCCGAAGCAGCGGGGCGCGGATCTTTCGCTGGAATGCTGGGGCGCCACCCGGAAGGGGAACGTGCTGTCCAAGGTGCTGAAGCACGAGGTGGTGGTGCTCCCGGCGGTGGTGAGCTAGCCGCCCACTCTCAGCTCTTCCGTTTCGCCGTGGCCATCACCGCGTCGCCCAGGCCGCGAATCTCCAAGCTGGTCGCCCGCCCCGCCTGTACGGTGAACTCGAACACCATCTCGGTCTCCAGATCGTACAGCGCCCCCTTCTCATCGAAGAAGCCGGTCAGGAACCAATCGCCGGCGAGCGGGACGAGGACGATCCGTTCCATCGTCGGGTCCGGGGCGGGACTCCACCGGCCAATGAGGCGCCCGCCCTCATAGGCCACGATAAACGCCACGGAATGGGTGCTCGCGGGCATGCCCGAAGGAGCGGCCCAGAGGAAATCGTAGGTGCCGAGGTAGGGCGTCGCCTTCTCCGCGGCAATCGTCAGGCGGTGGGACGGCTCGACCTCCAGCTCGAGCGGCACGTACGTCGTGCCCCACTGCATCGCGAGCGTGGCGCCGGTTTGCCGATTGGACGGAAACGACCACGTCAGCACCTCGACGAACGGCCGCTGCTCCGGCCGCACCGGGAAACGGAGCTGCTCGGCGGTCGAGTCGGGCGGCATCATGTGGAATCGGTGGAAGCGGGGGTCGAGCACCACGCTCCGACGCCGGCCGGACAACCATCCAAACCCCATACTTTCCCTTGGCCAGGGCAAGGCCGTTGATCTTGACGTCCTTGCTCACCTCGAGTGTGGTCGCCCAATTGGCCCCGGGGGTCCAGGTTTCACCCCAGCGCACCACCTTGCCGAACAGCGAGTCCCGGCTCCGCGCCTGGGGCCGGGAGAACTCCACGGTGATCTTGGTGCCATCGATCGTCTGGGACGCCGACCCGAGCTCGCTGGCGCGGAATTGTGCAGCCACCCCGGCGGGGTACGCGAGAGCAACCGCCAACGCGGCGAGGGGAGCCAGCCTGGCGGGCAGTGTTCGGCGACGGGCCATGGGATCCCTCCGTGCGCGGTGGGGTGGTGGTGGGTCAACTACTCGGGCGCCGAACGACCCGACCCGTCATCCGTATCGGACGTCGATCGCGCTGCGGATCTCGTCCAGCGTCTTGCCGGCCTTCTGGAGCCGGACGACGAGGCGGCCCTGGCCCTGGCAGATCGGACAGGAGCGGGCCATGGCGTCGCCCTCGAAGCAGGAAAGCAGGGAGTAGTAACCTGGAGCATCGGCACAACCGCACTGACAGCGGATTCCGTCGACGATCTCCGGTATTTCCCGGACGCCATCGAATACCGGGATGACCTTTGGCGTGTCGGCCAACTGGTCGCTGGTAAGCACCTTGGCGGCGGTGATGCCGGGACGAGGCGTCGGGTGCGGACCCTGGGCCCAGGCCGGGCGCACCCTCGAGAGGAGTGCGGCGGCCACCGCGGAACAGATGCCGAGAAACCGCCGCCGGGAGTGGTCTGGCATGGCATTGACCCTGTCACTGGTTCGGAACGCCCCGGAGCCGGGACGCGTGCCTTCGGCCAAGCTAGTATCGGGGCCGGAGCTGGGCCAGATCCAGGCATGGGATTCCACCACTCCGATACTCGCCGTAGCTTTGGTCCGGCTAGCCCACCCCAGACCAGGTCCGTCATGAACCGCAATGCTCTCGCCGTCAGCCTCGGGATTGCCCTCGCACTCCCGGGCACCGGTACCGCCACCGCCCAGACCCCCGACACCGCCCGCCCCGGCCGGAGTCCGAGCCAGCCGATCGACGAGGCGTACACCAGGAAGATCCGCGAGTACACCACCGAGCCGTTCTTCCTTTCGGCGCTGGTGGATTATCTCCCCGCGTCCAAGACGGTGCCGACGCCCTCGGTGGTCCTGGGTGACATTGCCGGCGCGCCCAACAAGTTGCCGTACTCGAAAGAGGTCTACGAGTACATGCGGCTCCTGGCCAAGGCGACCCCGCGGGTGCGGGTCTTCTCGATCGGGAAGACCGAGGAGGGCCGCGAGATGATCGCGGTCGCGGTGGCGTCCGAGGCGATCATGGCCCGGCTGGAGGCGAACCGGACTGCGCTCGGCAAACTCGCCGACCCCCGCACCATCGGCATGAACGACGCCGAAGCCGAACGGCTGTCTGCCGACGCGGCGCCGGTGTACTACATCACCGGCACCATCCACTCCCCCGAGGCGGGCGCCCCCACGGCCCTGATGGAGCTGGCCTACCGCCTCGCGGTGGACGAGAGCCCCTACATCCGCAACATCCGCGATCACCTGATCACCCTGATCACCCCGATCGTCGAGGTGGACGGCCGGGACCGGCAGGTGGACATCTTCAAGTGGCACATGGCCCATCCGAACGACACCTGGCCCAATCTGATCTACTGGGGGCACTACGTTGCCCACGACAACAATCGCGACGCGATGGGGCTCACGCTCAAGCTGTCGGAGAACGTGCTGAACACCTACGTCGACTGGAAAGCGCAGCTGATTCACGACCTCCACGAGTCGGTGCCGTACCTGTACGACAATACCATCGGGGACGGCCCCTACAATGCCTGGCTCGATCCGCTGATCACCAACGAGTGGCAGATGATCGGCTGGAACAACGTGCAGGAAATGACCCGGCTGGGCATGCCCGGGGTGTTTGCCTTCGGCAACTTCGACACCTGGAGCCCCGGGTACCTGATGTTCATGGCGGCAACCCACAACGGGATCAGCCGGCTCTACGAGACCTTCGGGAACGGCGGGAGCGCGGAGACGCTGGAGCGGACGTTGTCGCCCGACGAGACCTCCCGGACCTGGTACCGGCAGAATCCGCCGCTGCCGCGGGTCCGGTGGTCGCTCCGCAACAACAACAACTACGAGCAGACCGGGTTGCTGGTGTCCCTCAGCTACATTGCGAACAACCGCCGGCAGATCCTGGAAAACTTCTACCAGAAGAGCAAGCGTTCGATCCTCAAGGCGAGGACCGAGGGGCCCGCCGCGTACGTGCTGCCGGCGGACACCCGGCGTCCCGGCGCCCAGGCCGAGCTCCTTCGGGTGCTCCAGAAGCAGTACGTCGAGATTTCGCGGGCCACTCAGCCATTTACCGTAACGCTCCCGGTGCGACGCAGCCGGCCCCCGGCGGCCGGCGGGGCGGCCGTCGCGGCCGACACCGCAAAGAAGACCGAGACCCGCTCGTTTCCGGCCGGCAGCTACATCGTCCGCATGGATCAGCCGTATTCGCGAATCGCCGATGCGCTGCTCGACTACCAGTACTGGAGTCCGACCGATCCGCAGAAGACTCCCTATGATGATACCGGGTGGACCTTCCCCGAGGGGTTCGGGGTCGAAGCGGTTCGAGTGACGGATGCGAAGGTGCTCGACGCCCCGATGCAGCGGGTTCCCGGTGAGGTTCGGGCGGCGGGAGGGATCAACGGCCAGGGCGTGGTCGTGGCCATCAACCACAACGGAGACAACGCGCTCGCCACGCTCCGCTACCGGCTCAAGGACGCCGATATTCAAGCCGCCGAGGAGCCCTTCGAGGCCGGAGGCCGGAAGTTCGGCCGGGGATCGTTCCTGATCCGCGGGGTGGCCGCCGCCGATCTCGACAGCGCAACCCGGGAGCTGGGGCTTTCGGCGTATGCCCTGGCCGCGGCGCCCTCGGTGAAGACCCATCCGCTCCGCGCGGCACGGGTGGCCATTCTCCACACCTGGACCGGGACCCAGACCGAGGGGTGGTTCCGGCAGGCGTTCGATTTCATGCGGATCCCCTACGATTACATCAGCGTCCAGGATGTCGCCGCTACGGCCGATCTCCGGTCCAAGTGGGACGTGATTCTCTTTCCGCCCGCGGGGGGCGGCGCGCAATCCATCGTCGCGGGGCTCCCCATGTGGCGCAACCCGATGCCGTGGAAGAACTCGCCGGAAACGCCCAATATCGGCACCTGGGCCCAGACCGACGACATCCGACCGGGCCTTGGCTGGGAGGGACTTCGCAATCTCCAGACCTTCGTCTCGACGGGAGGTGTGCTGATCGGAGTCGGGAGCACCGCGAACTTCGCCATCCAGTTCGGCCTGGCCAACGGGGTGAGCAGCAATTCGGCGGGGCAGAGCCGGGTGGTGGGAAGCCTGCTGCGGTCACGCGTGGTGGACGAGGCCAGCCCGATCGCCTACGGAGTCATCGACAGCCTGGCGGTGATGAGCGACGACGGAGAGAGCTTCTCGGTGAGCAACCTGCTTGGCGGACGGGGATTTCGCCGCTTTGCGGAGGCCACGGGCCGGCCGACCGGCCGAGGGACGGTGAATGATCCCGACGTGCCGCAGGGCCGGCCGGCGCTCGATCCACGATTCGAGCTGCCGGCCCGCGCACCGGTGGAGCAGTGGCAGGTGGCACCGCTCCAGGACGACCAGCTCCGGAATCCGCTCGGCGTAATCCCGCCCGACCAGCGGCCGCGGGTGGTTCTCCGCTTCTCAGCGCAGCGGGACCTTCTGGTCTCGGGCCTGCTCCAGGGCGGAAGCGAGATTGCCGACCGGCCGAT
>JBGPEJ010000205.1:0-5718 GCA_041482775.1 Gemmatimonadota bacterium
GACCCGCCGCCGTCGCCGATGACGGTAATCCCCGCGACCCCAGCCTCTGGCAAACGAGCGGCGGCCGCCGAGAGGCGGGCGGGGTCGCCGCCGGCGCGCAGCGTCCGGGTGGGCACCCCGCGTGCGCGCTCCAGGAGCCCGGGGCTCTTCACCGGGCGAAACGGCGGCGGAGCGCCTCCGCCACGGCGGGGTGTACCAGCGCCGTGACGTCTCCGCCGTAGCGGGACACTTCGCGGACCAGGCTCGAGCTGATGTAGGACAGCCCGTGGGCCGGCACCAGGAACACCGTCTCCAGCCCGGGGTTGAGCTGCCGGTTCATCAAAGCCATCTGGAATTCGTATTCGAAGTCGCCCACGGCGCGGAGCCCGCGCACCAGCACCAGGGCACCGATCTTCCGGGCATAGTCGGCCACCAACCCCTCGAACGAGTCCAAGCTGATCCGGGAATCGTCGCCCACCGTGTGGCGGAGCATCTCCAGGCGCTCGGGCGCCGAAAAGAGCGCCTGCTTGGCCGAGTTGACCGCCACCGCAACCACGACCTTGTCGGCGAGCTGGAGGCTCCGCCGGATGAGATCCTCGTGTCCGCGGGTGGGCGGATCGAATGAGCCGGGGTAGAGGGCGATGCGGGTCATCGGGCGTAACAGAAGGTAAGGGCGATGTCGCCGTAGCGCCGGGTCTCGTCCCCACCGGGGTCCACCGCGGCGGGATGCTCGACCGCCAGAAGCGCAGCGAACGGCCGGGTCCGGAACGCGGCCACCAGCCGCGCCGCGAAGGGAACCGAGTAGGGCGGATCGGCGAGGGCCAGGTCGAATCCCGCAGGGTCGAGCCGGTCGATGAAGCGCATGGCGTCGCCCCGAACCACCGTGGTGCGGTCGGCGAGTCTCAAGGTGGCGATGTTGCCGCGAATGGCGGTGAGCGAGGCGGCGCCGATCTCCACGAACGAGGCGTGCGCGGCGCCCCGAGAGATCGCTTCCAGTCCGAGCGCGCCAGAGCCGGCGAACAGATCGAGCACCCGCGCGCCCGCGAGCCGATTTCCCAGAATGCTCATCCAGGCCTCACGGACCCGATCGGCGGTGGGGCGCACCCGGGGGTCGGCGGGGACCACGAGCCGCCGACGAGCGAACTCGCCGGAGATGATCCGGGTCACCGGGCACCGCCGCCCCCGTTCCCGGAGCGGTGCGGCGTGACGGAAAGCAGTCGGGCCTGCAACGACGACTGCCCGCGGAATTCGTTCTGTTCGAGGCGGAACGCGGCGTCCACCAGGCCGTCCTCGATCGCGGAGACCCGGTCCGCCAGCTGAAACCCGATTGCGGCCAGCGAGCCTTCGGCGCTCCGGAGCGCGCCCCTGAGATGATTGCTGCCGACCCGCTGCCGGCCGGTGAACGCCACGCCGCGGACGCCGAACACCGGCGCCGGGTTTCCCATCCCGCACGGCTCCAGGTGCCGGACCAGGCGTTCGAGATCCTCGCTCGCGTCGGCCAGCCGGATTTCGAGATCCACCCGCTGCTCGGGGCCGAGATCGTCCAGCCCGAGCCGATCGGCGGCGACCTGCTCGAACCGCTCCCTAAACGCCTCGAACCGGTCCCGGCGCAGTGTCACACCGGCGGCCATCCGGTGGCCCCCGAACCGCTCCAGCAGATCGCCGCAAGCGCCCAGCGCGGCGTGCAGATCGAAGCGGGCGATGCTCCGCCCGGAGCCCTTGGCGAGTTCGCCGTCGAACGCCACCAGGAAGGCGGGCCGCCCGTAGCGCTCCACCACCCGCGAGGCGACGATGCCCACCACGCCCGGGTGCCAGCCCTCGGCGCCGAGGACGATCCCCGCGCGCCGCTCGAGACTCCCGGTCAGTTCGACCTGGGCGATCGCCTCGTCGAGGATGCGCTGGTCCAGGGTCTGGCGCTCGCCGTTCAGGCGATCGAGTCGCTGCGCCAGGGTCGCCGCCTCCGCGGAGTCGTCGGTGAGCAGGAGGCGGAGGCCATCGGCCGCCTCGCCGATCCGCCCCGCGGCGTTGAGGCGCGGCGCCAGCATGAATCCGACCTGGCCGGCCCGGAGCTCACCCTTGCCCAGACCGCTGCTGTCGATCAGGGCACGCAGACCGGGCCAGCGGGTTTCCTTGAGCAAGCGGAGGCCGTGCCGAACCAGAATGCGGTTCTCCCCGACCAGAGGCACCACGTCTGCCACCGTCGCGAGCGCGACGTAATCCAGCAGATGCATCGGCAGCGAGGCGGGCAGACCGAGCACCGGGACGAGCGCCTGGATCAGTTTGAATGCGATGCCGGTACCGCAGAGCGCGCCGAGACCGGATTCGTCGTCGGCGCGCTGGGGATCCACCACCGCGGTTGCGGGGGGGAGCTCCGGTCCGGGCAGGTGGTGATCGGTCACCACGACACGAATCCCCGCCGCCTCGGCGGCGCGGACCGTTTCCACCGCGGTGATCCCGCAATCGCAGGTGACGATCAGCCGGGCGCCGATGCTCTCCGCGTAGGCAAGGCCGGCGGCGCCGAAGTCGTAACCGTCGCGCAGGCGGTGCGGAACGAACGCCTCGACGCGTGCCGGAGCCAATCGGAGCGCGCGGGTGAGCATCGCCGCGGCGGATTGGCCGTCGACGTCGTAGTCTCCGTGGACCAGGATGGTTTCGCCCCGGGCCACCGCGCCGGCGATTGCCTCCACCGCTTCACCGAGCCCGGCCAGGCTCAGGGGATCGCCGAGGTCCTCGAGCACCGGCCGGAGGAATGCCCGCGCCAATCCGACATCCCCGTGGCCTCGTTGGATCAGCAATGCCGCGAGCGGCTCGGGAACGCCGAGCTCGCGCGCCAGTGCCCCGGCCTGGCCCGGTCCCGGCGCCGGCTCGAGTACCCACCGGGGGAGCGGGAGAGTCATGCCTCGGAGTTGGCGGGGTAGAGGATGACCCCGCAGCCCTCGCACGCTTCGATATGGGTGCCGGCCCGGATCTGGCTGCGGCGGTTCCGCGGAATGGCGGTGTGGCAGGCGCCGCAGGCATCTCCCCGCAGGGCGACCACCACCGTAGTCGACCGGGAGTTCCAGAGGCGATCGTAGCGGGTCAACAGGCTCCGCTCGACATCGGCGGCGCTGGCGTCCCGCTCCCTGCGGTGGATTTCCCGTTCGGTCTGGAGCACGCTCCGGGCCTCGTCGAGGCGGGCACGCTCGCCACCCTGATCGCCTTCCAGCGCGGCGAGCCGCTCTTCGGCCTCTTTCACCGCCGCTTCCTGCTGCTGGTTCAGCTCGGCCGCCTTGACCCAGTCGCTCTCCTGCTTGGCAAGGACCTGCCGCGCGAGATCCAGCTCGGTCATCAACGCCTGGACTTCGCGGGCGGTCTTGATCTGTTCGATCCTGGCGCGGCGCTTTTCCTGGTTGGCGCGCTGGGTCTCGATGACCGTCTCGAGGTCGGTGCGCTTGAGGGTGCCGTCGGCAAAGCGGTGGCGGGCCGCGTCAAGCTCGGCGCGGGCGCGCTCCAGGGCCGCATCGAGCGCTGCAATTTCCTCGTCCAGCGCTTTCAGGCGGCCATCGGTGGCCAGGAGGATGAGGTCTTTCGCTTGCAGATCGAGCAGCTTTTCCAAATCGGGATGCATGACGCCTCAAGGATGCTGGGAGTGATCGGGGCCGGGCCGCTCGGTGGAGCGGCGCCGCGCCTTTTCGGCTTCTTTCCGGAAGGAGAGGCGCTGCCGCGCCTCGACCGGGAGGGCCTGGAGTCCGCTGCGTCGCCCGCTCATATCGGACGGGGGCGGCAGCGCGCGGGTGGCTTCCCGCTGGCGCAGGTATTCCGCCGCCCCGGTGTATTCGGCGTCGAGGTCGATTCCCGTGGCCACCTGCTCCGCCGCGGTTGCCGCCAGACGCTCCCAGGCCTCCTGGGCTCGGGCCTCGAGGTGCTCCAGCGCGGCGCTGGCTGGAGCAGCGCGAGGGAGTGCGGCGAGCGCTTCGAAGATCGCGCGAAACGCCGGTACCTCGAGGTGGGTCGGAGGAACCTCCGCGGCCGCGCGCGAGCGCCAGTCGGGCGAGGCGATCATGGTCTCCAGCAGCTGGGCCTCGATCCGCGCGCCGGGGCGGCTCCGCCGGGCGGCCGGTTCGGGGCTCCGGCTCCCCGCGGCGGCGGCTCCGGGATCCCGGCGCGCGGGGAGGGACACGGACAGCGGCTCCGGATGGGCTGCCAACTCCTGGTCCAGCACCGCGCGGGATACGCCGCTGCGCTCGGCGATCCGGCCGAGGTAGAGGTCGCGGGCGATCGGGTCGGCGGCGGCGCGCGCCGTGGGCAGGAGCCGGTCGAGCGCGTCGCGGCGGTGCTCGAGGCCCTCGAACCAGCCTTTCCGTTCCAGGAGCTGGATCTTCCGGTCGAGCACGTCCACCGCATCCCTGAGAATCGGCGCGAGGGCCGCGGCTCCGCCGCCCCGCACCAGCGTATCGGGATCCTCGCCCTCGGGCAGGGTGGCCACCCGAACCCGCATCTTGTGACGCAGACACTCGTCGGCGGCGCGGAAGGTGGCCCGGAGCCCTGCGGCATCGCTGTCATAGAGCAGGATGATCTGCGGGGCAAAGCGCCGCAGCAGGGCGGCTTGATCGGGGGTGAGCGCGGTGCCGAGTGGTGCCACCACGTGGTCGATTCCGGCCAGGAGCAACCGGAGCACGTCGAAGTAACCCTCCACCAGGATGACGGCGTCCTCGCGGCGGATCGCCTGCTTGGCCTGATGGAGGTTGTACAGCATCGAGCCCTTGTGAAAGATCGGGCTCTCGGGGGAGTTCAAGTACTTGGGCTCGCCGGGGCCGAGGAGCCGTCCACCGAATCCGACCACGCGCGCCCGAAGATCGCGGATCGGGAACAGCAGCCGGCCCCGGAACCGCGGGCCGACCGTGCCGTCCTCCCGTTTGACCAGGAGGCCGGCCTCGATCAACACCGGCTCCTCGATGCCGAGCTGGCGCATGGCGTCGAGGAACGCCCCGCTCCGTGGCGCGTATCCCAGGCCTTGTTCCCCCGCCACCTCGGGGGGAATCTCGCGCTCGGCCAGATAGCGGCGGGCCGTGTCCGCCTCGGGATCTTCCCGCAATCGTCCGGCAAACCACTCGCCGGCGACTGCGGCCGCCGTAAAGAGGGGTTCCCGCGGATCGGGGCCCTCCCTGCCCCCTCGTTCCGGCACGGTGATCCCGACCCGCCGAGCCACCTCGCGCACCGCGGTCGGGTAATCGAGCCCCTGCCGTTTCATCAGGAAGGTGAAGACGTCACCCGCCTCGTGGCAGACGTAGCAGTAGTACATCCCCTTCTTGGGAATGACGGCAAAATTTCGGTGGCTGCCGCCGTGAAAGGGACAGGCGCCCCGGTAGTCCGAACCGGTCCGCTTGAGGGGCACCACTTCGCCGATGATCTCGACCAGGTCCGCGCCGTCGCGGATCTGCTCGATGAGTTCGTCGGGGATCATGCTCACGTCCCGAACTCCGCGACGGTCACGCCGGTACCGCCCTGATTGCGCGGGGCGAAGTCGAACTTGATCACCCGCCGGTCGGCGGCCAGCACCCGTCGCACCGTCTCACGCACCACGCCGGTACCCATCCCGTGAATGATGCGGAGAGAGGGATTGTCGGCGAGGATTGCCGCGTCCAGCGCGGCGAGGGTGACCGCTTCCGCCTCGTCACCCCGGAGGCCCCGCAGGTCGATTTCCGTCGGGGAGTCGGCAGAGTGAGTCCGGAGCGCCCCGGACCGTGTCGGCCCGGCGAC
>JBGPEJ010000206.1:0-5717 GCA_041482775.1 Gemmatimonadota bacterium
CTCCCACATCGACGTGGGTCAGATCGAATCCCATCTCCCGGATTTCGACGTAATAGCGGCCGATCTCTTCCAGACCCCCCTTGACGTAACGGATGTCGGTGATCTGGCTGCCCAGATGGAAGTGCACCAGCTTGAGGAGATCCTTTTTCCCCGCCGATTCCAGTTTGTCGAGCAGCTTCATCAACTCGACCGCGCTCAGCCCGAACTTGGACTTCTCCCCACCACTCTTGGCCCAGCGCCCCGAGCCTTCGGTCGCCAGCTTGATGCGGACCCCGAGGGTGGGGGTAACCCCCATCTCCTCCGCTACCCGGAGCACCGCATCCAGCTCGGCCACCTGCTCGAGGACGATGAACACCTGGTGTCCGATGCGGTGTCCCATGAGGGCCAGCCGCATGAATTCGTCGTCTTTGTACCCGTTACACACGATCAGGTGGTCGGTTCCCTCCGCCAGGCCGAGCACCGCCTGCAGCTCGGGCTTGCTGCCGCACTCCAGGCCGACGCCGTAGGGCCCTCCGAAGGCGACGATTTCCTCGACTACGTGCCGCTGCTGATTGACCTTGATCGGATACACCGAGGTGTAGGCGCCGCCGTACGAGGTTTCCTCGATGGCCCGGCGGAACTCGGTGGCCAGGGCCCCGATCCGGGCCTTGAGGATGTCGGAGAACCGAACCAGCAGCGGGAGCCCGATCCCCTGGGCATTGAGGTCGAGGGCCAGCCGGTACAGGTCGATCGCGCGGTCGCCGGCCTGGTCGGGATGGACGGTGACGTGGCCCTCGGCGTTGGTGCGGAAGTAACCCAGACCCCAGCCCCGCATGTTGTAGAGCTTTTCGGCGTCCTTGATGGACCAGGTGGAGTTGGGGATCGGTGGCTCCGGGCGAAAGGGACAGGGGCAGAATTCTAATGCGCGGGGGCGCGCGGCAGAAGCAGGGGCGCGCTAGATTCCCGCCGCGCCCCACCCGCCCCGGGCTCCGCCGGGCCTGGAGGGCGAACGCCAGCCATGACCTCCGAACTCATCATCGAACGCCGCACTCCGCTTCCGGTCACTCCCGAGGACGCCTACGCCTGGCACGTGCGCCCCGGGGCGTTCGAGCGGCTGGTGCCTCCCTGGAAGCGGATCGAGGTGGTGGAGCGCTCCGGAGGAATTCAGAACGGGAGCCGGGTCCGGTTCCGGGTGCACGCCGGACCCGCGTCGTTCGCCTGGACGGCCGAATACCGTGAGGTGGAACCCGGGCGCGGCTTCACCGATATCCAGGTTGACGGACCGTTCGACCGCTGGGTCCACGCCCACCGGTTCGAGCCCGGTGGAGACGGCGGCGCGGTGCTCCACGACCGGATCGCCTGCGATCTCCCGCTGGGGGTCCGGGTGGGGCGGGAGTGCGTGGCCCGGGATCTCGATCGGCTGCTGGCCTACCGGCATGCGCTCACCGCCTCGGATCTCGCGATGCATGCCGGCGCGGCCTCGCGCCCGCGGCTGCACGTCGCGGTGACCGGCGCCTCGGGGATGATCGGCTCGATGTTGATCCCCACCCTCACGACCGGCGGCCATCGGGTAACCCGGATCGTGCGGGGGGCGGCGGGGCCCGGCGAGATCCGCTGGGATCCGACCGGCGGCGGGCTGGATCCCGGCGCGCTGCGGGGAATCGACGCGGTGGTTCACCTCGCCGGGGAGAATATCGCGGCCGGTCGGTGGGCCGAGGCGTCCAAGCTCCGGATGCTCGAGAGCCGCCGCACCGGAACCCGGCTGCTTGCCGAGGCCGTCGCCCGAGCCCCCGAGGGCCCGCGCATCCTGGTGTCCGCGTCCGCGGTCGGCTTCTACGGCGAGCGTGGCGAAGAGACCCTTTCCGAAACGAGCGGCGTCGGAACCGGTTTTCTGCCCGAAGTCGCCGCGGCCTGGGAGGAGGGGACCCGGGTTGCGGAGACCGCGGGGGTACGGGTGGTCCGGCTCCGGATCGGCCTGGTGCTCACGCCTGGCGGCGGGCTGTTGCAACGCATGCTTCCGGTGTTTCGCCTCGGGCTGGGCGGGCGCCTGGGCACCGGGGAGCAGTGGATGAGCTGGATCTCCGCCGACGATCTGGTGGGGGCATTCCATCACGCGCTCACCGAGGAGGCAGTGGCCGGTGCGGTGAATGCGGTGGCACCAGGCGCGGTCCGCAACACCGAGTTCACCAGGGCGGTGGGCCAGGCGCTGGGGCGCCCCACGCCGTTCCCGGTTCCCGGCGTCGCACTTCGACTGCTGTTCGGCGAGATGGCGGACGGGGCAATTCTCGTCAGTGCCCGGGTGCTTCCCGACGCGCTGACCCGGTCGGGGTACCAGTTCCGGCATCCCACCCTCGCCCCGGCACTGGCGCACCTCCTGGGCCGGACCGGACGGGCGGCGTGACCGGCCCGGCCGTGGTCCTCCTCTCCGGTGGTCTCGATTCCGCCACCACACTGGCCGTGGCCCGGGCCGAAGGGTACGCGCTACATGCCCTCAGCTTCCAGTACGGCCAGCGGCATGGAGTGGAGTTGGAGGCGGCGCGCGCGGTGGCCCGAAGAATGGGCGTTGCTCGTCACGAAATCGCCACGATCGACCTGCGGAGCCTGGGCGGTTCGGCCCTCACGGCGGACATCCCGGTGCCGAAAGACCGGACGCTGGGCGAGATCGGCGCCGGTATTCCCATCACCTACGTCCCGGCCCGCAACACGATCTTCCTCTCCTTTGCGCTGGGCTGGTGCGAAGTCCTCGGGGCGGCCGACACCTTCATCGGTGTGAACGCGGTGGACTACAGCGGGTACCCCGACTGCCGCCCCGAGTTCATCCGGGCGTTCGAAGCCGTGGCCAATCTGGGTACCCGCGCCGCCGTGGAGCGAGGGGTCCGCTTTCGAATCCACACGCCGCTGATTGCGCTCTCCAAGGCGGAAATCATTCGCCGCGGCGCCTCGCTGGGCGTGGACTTCTCCATCACCCGGAGCTGCTACGCTCCCGATCCGGCGGGCCGGGGGTGTGGCCGCTGTGACTCCTGCCTCCTCCGGCTCCGGGGATTTGCGGAGGCGGGGCTCCCGGATCCGGCGCCCTACGTCGAGGGAGCCAGGATCGCTCCCTAGCACCCCGGGTCCTCGGCTCCCTAACTTCCTCCATGCCCTACGCCGTCAAAGAGGTGTTCTATACGCTGCAAGGCGAAGGCGCCAACGCCGGACGCCCGGCGGTGTTCTGCCGCTTTGCGGGGTGCAACCTGTGGACCGGCCGGGAAGCCGACCGCTCCACGGCCAGCTGCCGATTCTGCGATACCGAGTTCGTCGGCACCGACGGGCCGGGAGGCGGCAAGTTCGAAACCGCGGCGGCCCTGGCGGACGCGATTGCCGCCCGGTGGCCCGCCGGTGCGCAGGCCGGGGCAAGGCGCTTCGTCGTTCTCACCGGCGGAGAGCCGCTGCTCCAGGTGGACCCCCCGCTGCTGGACGCGCTGCATACCCGGCGGTTTGAGGTGGCGGTGGAGACCAACGGGACCATTGAGCCTCCGCAGGGCATTGACTGGCTCTGCTTGAGCCCCAAAGCGGACGCGGAGCCGGTGGTGGTCGCCGGCGAGGAGCTCAAGCTGGTCTTCCCCCAGGAAGGGGGCGAGCCGGAGCGATACGCCAAGCTCCGCTTCCGCCACTTCTTCCTGCAGCCGATGGACGGGCCGGACCGAGATCGGAACACCCGGCTCGCCCTGGAGTACTGCCTGGCGCACCCCGAGTGGCGGCTGTCGCTCCAGACCCATAAGATCCTCGGCATTCCCTGACGCGGGGGGCGCCGACCCCGTGGTGGAGAGTCCGATGACCGGCCATGGTTACTCCGACAGCATCCACCACGCGCTGGCCTTCTGCGCCAAGCATCATCCGGGGCCGGTTTCCCGGTACGATGGCCACAATCCCCTGCTGACCACCGCGAACGTCGCCATCATTCTCTCCCGCCACCACGCCGACGACACCACCATCGTCGCCGCGATTCTCAAGTTGCTGGTGGACGCCAGCCCGCAGCCGCGGGTTGCCGCGCTTCACCAGAGCATTGCCGGGCGATTCGGCGGGATGGTTGCCGCGGCGGTGGAAGCGGCCGCGGAACCGCGCTTCGACCCGTTGGGCCGGGAGCGTACCTGGAAGGCGTCCCGCTTCGAGTCGCTCGGGAAGCTCGCCTCGTGCTCTCCACGAGTCGCCGACATCTGGATGGCGGCGGAAATCCATACCTGCGGCATTGCGCTCCGGGATATCCGGCGCCTGGGTGTCGAATACGCCCGGAGCGTGGCTCCGGCGCCGCCCGTGGACTTGCTCTGGTGGTACCGTGCGATGCTCGAGGTCCTGGCCGGCCGCGGCGGCGAGGTCCGCGCCAGTCTCGTGGCCGAGCTCCAACAGCTTACCACTGAGGCGGGCACCTATCTTTCCGGTGCCCGAGGCTGAGGCGTTACCGATTCCGGCCTCTCCTTTGCGGTGTCCCCGCAAGTATTATTGACCATGTCGACCGAGCTTACGCCTGCCCTCGCGAGCATCCCCAGCGCGTTCGCGGCCGCCTGCCGTCAGGCCCGGAGTGATTCGGAGCTCTTCGAACGCTGCCGGGCCGTCCTGGTGCAGCGATTCGAAAGCGACCGGATCTGGTTCGCGATTTCCCAGGGACGGGCCCCGGCACGTCGGGTGGGAGGGAACGAGGGATTCGCTGCGGCGGTCGAGGTTGGACGGTGTCAGAGCGGCGAAACGGAGTTGGTCATTTTGGCGGGGCCGGATATCGCTCCGGCAATGGGCTCGGTTGCGATGCAAATGGCCACCGGGCTCAGCGTGGTGCTGGAGCTCCGGAGCGTGTTGCTCGAGCGGCAGGGCGCGCTGGATGACGCGGTCTTCCAGCTGCGCGCGTTGCGGCAGGTGGCGCGGCTGCTTTCCTCGGTGCACTCCACCGGCGAAACCGAGCACCTGGTGCTCGACTTCATGGCCGAGGTGTTCTTCGCCTGGTGGGCCTGCCTCTACCGCCCTGAGCAGGGGGTCTACAAGCCGAAGCGGTACCGGGCCCTCGACCATACCGCGGTCCCGGAACCGATCCCGATTACCCCGCTCGACCTGGCGCTTCCCGGCGGCAGCGCGGTGACCGACGCAAGCGATGTGGCGCTCAAGGTCCTGCTGCCTCCGGGCACCGAGCTGGTCATCCCGTTCGACGCGGGGAGCGAGCGGCTGGCCTTTCTGCTGCTGGGACCTCGTCTCAACCGGATGGACTACGGCCGGGCGGAGCGGGACCTCGCGGGGACCCTCGCCTTTGCGGCGGGGATCGCGCTCAAGAACGCCGAGTTGGTCGAGCGGCTCCACAGTGCCGCGACCACCGATGATCTCACCGGACTGCTCAATCGCCGGGCGCTGGAAGAGCGACTGGACGCCGAAATCTCCCGGAGCCACCGGCACCAGATCAAGACCTCGATCGTTCTGATCGATGTGGACCGATTCAAGCTCATCAACGATACGCTGGGTCATGCCGCCGGTGACCGCTACCTCGCGCTCATCGGCGGCGTCCTCACCCAGAAGGTCCGTTCGCTCGACGTGGTCGGCCGTCTGGGGGGCGACGAATTCCTGGTGCTCCTCCCCATGACGAGCGCCACCGAGGCGCTGGTGTTCATCAACCGGCTCCAGGCCGGCCTGCTGGAGCTGGCCACGCAGCATCCTGAGTTCGGGATCGCCACGCTGAGCTTCGGCGTCGCGGAATCGCCCCGACACGGGCGCACCCCCTC
>JBGPEJ010000207.1:0-5717 GCA_041482775.1 Gemmatimonadota bacterium
AATCCATCGCCGAGGGGACGTTGTCCAAATGGCTCAAGAAGGTCGGCGACGCGGTCAAACGCGACGAACCGATGTTCGAAATCTCCACCGACAAGGTGGATGCCGAAATTCCCGCGCCGGCGGCCGGCGTGCTGGCGGAGATCCTGGTTCAGGAAGGCCAGACCGTCGCGGTGCAGACGGTGGTGGCCCGTCTGGAAACGGCGGCCGGCGCCCCCGCCGCGCCGAGCGCCTCTCCCGCCGCTCCTCCCGCGCCCGCGCCGGCTGCTGCCGCCGCCGCCGCCCCCGCGGCTCCGAGGCCAGCCGCCCCCGCCGCGGCTGGGGCGCCCCCCCCGCCGCCACCCAGCCGCCCCGCCGTCCAGCCTGCCGGGGGACGCGCGGAACAGTCGCTCGAGGAACGTCTCCGGACCAAGTCCACTCCGGTGGTGCGGAAGATCGCCGCCGAGCACAATCTGGACATCAGCGCGATCCCGGGATCGGGGCTCGCCGGGCGGGTAACCAAGAGCGACGTGCTGTCGTTCATCGGATCGGGCGCGCCCGCGGTGGGAGGCCCGTCCTCCGGGCGGACGGCGGTCCCAGCAGGGTCCACTGACCTCACAATCGGTCCCGGAGTCCGGGTCGTGCCCGGGCCGGTGGTGGAGCCCTGGGAAGGCGATCGGGTGGAGCCGTGGTCGCGGATCCGGAAGCTCACCGCCGATCACATGATCATGTCCCGCCGGGTCTCGGCCCACGTGCAGAGCTTGATCGAGGTGGACTACTCCCGGATCGCGGGGCTCCGGGCCAAGCACAAGGCGGAATACGCCGAGCGCGGAGTGAACCTGACCTTCCTTGCCTTCATCGCCTCCGGGGTGGCCCAAACCCTTCGGAAGCATCCGGTGCTCAACGCGTCCGTCATGGGCGAAAGCACCGTCTACCGGCGCGAGATCAACCTGGGCATCGCCGTGGCCCTGGACTGGGGTTTGATCGTGCCGGTCATCCGCCGGGCCGACGAGCTCAATCTCCTCGGGATCGCGCGCACCATCAACGATCTGGCCGAACGGGCCCGCAGCAAGAAGCTCTCCCCCGACGAGGTCCAGAAGGGCACCTTCACCATCACCAATCCGGGCGTGTTCGGGACCTTCGTGGGGCTCCCGGTCCTGAACCAGCCCCAGTCGGCAATTCTGGCCGTCGGGGCGATCGGGAAGCGCCCCGTGGTGCTCACCGGGCCGGACGGCGGCGATTCCATCGGCATCCGCACCACCGGGATGCTGGCAATTTCCTTCGACCATCGGATCGTGGACGGCGCGGACGCCGACCGGTTCCTCGCCGAGCTTCGTACCACCCTGCAGGAGTTCCCCGACACCGCGGGGTAAACCGATGCCCCGGGTCCTGACCACCTCGCGCGCGACCGTGCCGTCCCGGCACCAGCCGGAGTATCTTGCGATGTTGGGCCGTCTCGCCCGGCGGATGCGTGCGCGGGGGGGATCGCTCTGGGTGTTCCGCAGCGCCGAGGCCCCTGACACATTCCTCGAATTCAGCGAGAGTCGGTCGCTGGAGGAGCACCGGAGCCGGAGGCAGCCGGAGCCGGAGGAGGGGACCCTCGAGCAACGGCTGCGGGCTATCGCGGAGTACGCGCCCGACGCCGGGCCGCTGTGGATTGAAGTACCGCTGGAGGAACGCTGAGATATGTCCGGACGCACCTTCGAGTCGAACGGCGAGCAGTGGGCGGTTTCGCCTGCCGGCCGGATTACCCAATATGACAAGGATGAGTTCGCGCTCCGCTTCACCCGGCTGGCTCCTCCCCCGCGCGAGGAGCGTGCGGTCCGGTACTCGCCCATGCTCGCGAAGGATCGCGAGTCTTCGCTGGCCCAGTTGAGCGACGCGGAACTCGTCGCGTTGCTCCGGGTGTCCCAGCCCTCCTGGACGACACCCGAGCTGGTGTATCGCCGCTGAGCCCCGCCGGTACGATTGACCTCCATATGCATTCCACCGCTTCGGACGGGCTCCTCCGACCCGCCGAAGTGGTCCGCCGCGCCGACGAGCTCGGGCTCGCCGCGATAGCGCTCACCGACCACGACACCCTCGACGGGGTCCTCGAGGCGGTGGCCGAAGGGGAGCGCAGGGGCCTCCGGGTCATCGGCGGCTGCGAATTCTCCGCCCTCGCCCCCTGGGGCGAGATGCATCTTCTGGGGTATTTCCTGCCGCCCAAACACGTCGCGGTAGAGGCCTTTCTCAAACGCTGCCGCGACGACCGGGTCCGCCGCGGCCGGGCGATGGTCGAAGGCCTCCAGGCCTGGGGCGTGGACGTCTCCTTCGACGATCTTGCCGGGGAGGCGGGCGATGCCGCGATTGGGCGTCCCCACCTGGCCCGCGTGCTGGTGCGGCTCGGCAAAGTGGCGACGGTGGAGGACGCCTTCCACCAGTGGTTGGGGCGGGGGCGTCCGGCGTACGTCGAGAAGATCCTGCCGACCTTCCGGGAGGTCGCGGAGCTGGTCCATTCAGTAGGGGGGATTGTCTCGGCGGCCCATCTCAAGGAGCGCGGCACCCGCCCGGTGCTGACCGCATTCAAGGAAGAAGGACTCGACGCGGTGGAGACGCGGCATCCGGGCCACACCGGGGAGGCGCGCGCCCGAATCACCGCACTCGCCGAGGTCCTGGGTCTGCTGCGCACCGGCGGCAGCGACTGGCACGGCGAAGACGACGCGGAGGGTACCCACGCCTTGCTCGGCTCTCAGGAGGTTCCCCTCGAATGGCTGGAGGCCATCGATCGGCGCCGGTTGGAGCACCGATCGGAGCAATGAGCGGCTCGGCGGCCCCCCTCCGGGACGTGGCGGTCATCGGCGGCGGGTGCTACGGCACGTTCTACGCCGGCCAGCTCGACAGCGCACGGCAGAAAGGTCGCGTGGCCTTCCGGCGGGTCCTGGTGGTGGACCGAGATCCGGAGTGCCGCGCTACCCGGCAGCTCCCGCCCGACCCGGCTCGGGACATCGTGATCTCGGAGTGGAGTTCGTTCCTCCGCCGCTTCCTCGAGGCCCCCCCTCCGGTGCCCGGGTCACCCGACGACGCGGTGGTTCCTTCCCCGTTGATGCCCCACCTCATGGCGTCCTGGCTCCTGGACGTTGCGCGGGAGCGCTGGCCCGGACGAGAGGTTGACCTCGGGCCACCGGAAGACCCCCTGGGGACGCCCTACGACGCGCTGGGCCCCGACGGTACCCGCTATGTCTCCTTTGCCGATTGGATTTGTCCCACCCATTGCATCGAGCCGCTCACCTGCCCGATGATCCGCGCTCCGCGCACCTGGGAAATGGGTGATGCCCTGGCCGACTACGTCGACCGGCGGTGCGCCCGGCACCCGACGCAGGGCCCCGCGCTGTTCACTACCCGGCACCACGCCTTCGGTGTAGGTATGTTCGGCGCCGCGGAGATCCGGCGGAGCCGCGCGCTGGTCCTCGAGGCGGGGAACTCGGGGGACCCGGTCGACGTTGTAGTTGGTACCGTGTCGGCCTGCCATGGAGCAATGAGCATCCTGAAGTTGGGGCGCCGGACGTCCTGACCGCCCCGCTCTCTCTTATATTCCTGCGATCATGACCGACAGTCTCGAACATCATTTCGACCTGATCATCGTCGGCGGCGGCCCGGCCGGCCTCTGCGCGGCCATGTACGCCGGACGGGGCATGCTCAAGGCGGTCCTCCTGGAGCGGGGCGTCCCCGGGGGCGAGCTGCTCAACACCGAGAAGATCGAGGACTATCCCGGGTTCACCAGCATTCTCGGGCCGGACCTCGCCGCAAGAATGACCGAGCACGCCCAGGCGTTCGGCGCGGACATCCGGATGGAGAATGTGGAGGGCATCCACCGCCTTCCCACCGGGGGCTTCCGGGTCTGGACCAGCTCGGGCGCCAGTTTCTTCGCGCCCGCGGTAATTCTGACCGCCGGGGGCACGCCCACGAAGCTGGGGGTCCCCGGGGAGCTCGAGTATGCCGGTAAGGGCGTATCCTACTGCGCGGTGTGCGACGGCGCGTTCTTCAAGGGAGAAACCATCGCCGTCGTCGGCGGTGGTGATGCGGCGGTGGAAGAAGCCGACTACCTGACCCGCTATGCCAGGAAGGTGTACATCATCCACCGCCGGGAGGAGTTCCGGGCTTCGAGGGTGGTCCAGGAGCGGGCGCTGTCCAATCCCAAGATCGAAGTGATCTGGAACAGCCGGGTGCTCGAGCTGGCCGGCGACGTACAGGGCCTCAAGCAGCTGGAGCTCGAAAACGTGGTGACCGGCGCCAGATCGCAACTCGCGGCCACCGGGTGCTTCGTGTTCATCGGGTTCAAGCCGAACAGCGGCCTGGTGCAGGAGCATGTAGCGCACGACGCCGCCGGGTATCTCATCACCGACGAGAGGATGATGACGTCGATCCCGGGGCTCTTTGCGGCGGGGGACCTCCGCGTCCAGCTCACCCGCCAGGTCACCACCGCGGTGGGAGACGCGACCACCGCGGCGATTGCGGTGGAGAAGTACCTGACCGAGCGGGCCACCCGGACGGCGGGCAGCGAATCGGCAGCCTGAGCATGCTGGAAGTCGTCGCCATTCCCAACGGGCAGTTCGCCGAGAACTGCTACCTGCTCTGGGACCCCACCGAGCCCGCAACCGTGATCGTCGATCCAGGCGAGGAGCCGGAACGGTTCCTGGAGGCCGCGGCGGCGCGGGATCGGGTCATCAGCGCCATCTGGCTTACCCACGCCCATCTCGACCACATCCAGGGCGTCGGCGCGGTGCACGCCGCGACCGGTGCTCCCATCCACCTCCATCCCGCCGATCGAGAGCTGTACCAGAATCTGCCCCAGCAGGGGCTCTGGTTCGGACAGCGGCTCCCGGCGCCGCCGGTTCCCGACCACTGGCTCGCCCATGGGCAGCGGCTCATGCTCGGGCGAGTCGAGTTCGAGGTGCGCCACGCTCCGGGACATTCGCCCGGCCACGTCTGTTTCGTCGGACCCGGCACCGTGCTGGCGGGCGACGTGCTGTTTGAGGGCTCGATTGGCCGCAGCGATCTGCCGGGGGGAGATCTCCGGGCCCTGATGTCCAGCATCCGGCGCGAGCTGCTGACCCTTTCCGACGACACCGTGGTCCATCCCGGACATGGTCCCGCGACGACCATCGGGCGCGAGCGGCGCGCCAACCCCTTCCTCATCGAGGCGGAGGGGACATCCCGACCAGCATGACCGTGCGCTGATGGGCGCGCGCGACGCCGTGGGGCACATCCGCCGGGGCCCAGACCAGCGTACCGGCCTCCGCATCCTGGGTTTCGCCCCCCACCGTCATGCTCGCCTTCCCCGAGAGGATCAGGTAGAATTTGTCCGCGCCGGGATGAGTGTGGACGGCTTGCGACTGGCCCGGCTCGAAGCAATTGAGGCCGACGAATAGCGCGCTGCCGCGCAGGAGGTCGAGCTTCGTGGCCTTGCCGGTCCCGAACTCCGCGAGCTCGGCCGGGATGAAGAAGTGCCGGGGCATGGATGCAGCTCCCCTTGTCGGTTCACTGTTGACCGCTGACCGCCAATGACCTTCCGGACTGAAAAAGACCCCCTCGGTGAGAAGCCGGTCCCCGCCGACGCGCTGTACGGCATTCAGACCCTGCGGGCGGTCGAGAACTTCCCCATTTCCGGACTCCGTCCGCTGCCGGTGTTCGTGGACGCGGTGGTCTGGATCAAGAAGGCCGCGGCGCTCACCCATCGGCACACCGGACGGCTGGAGCCG
>JBGPEJ010000208.1:0-5676 GCA_041482775.1 Gemmatimonadota bacterium
AACGCTTCGTGGATCAGGCCCGGACCGTGGCCAAGCAGACCCGGATCCTCGCCCTCAACGCCTCGATCGAGGCGGCCCGCGCCGGCGGCGAGGGTCACGGATTTGCCACGGTGGCCGATGAGGTCCGCAAACTGGCGGGACAGGCCGCCCTCGCGGCCGGCGCCACCAGCGATACGGTGCACGCCATCGCCAGCCGAGTGACTACCGCGCGCGAGCGCCTCCTCCGACTCGGTCGCGGGGGACTCCAGGCGCGCGACGCCGCGCGGGAAGCGGTGGAGGGGTTGCGTCTGGTATCCGCCGAGGCCGATGCGGTGGATTCCTGGACCCGCCAGGTCTCCAAGGCCTCGAACGAGGTCCGCGCGCTCATCGACGGGATCGCCGGGCGGACCCGGGAGCTCGCGACCGGGACCGAGGAGTTCGCGGCGGCGGCGGAACAGATCGCCGCGTCCACCGAGGAGCTCAACGCCTCGACCGAGGAGGTCACCGCCTCGGCCCAGCACCTGGCCGGCGCCGCGGTCAAGAGCACCGAAGCGGTCGGGATGTTCCGCGCTTAGCCTTTGGCGATGCGATCGGCCAGCGCGTCGCGGAGGCGGGTCACCTCGGCCCGCCCAGACCTGGCGAACCGATTCCAGATGACCCGGGCCACGGCCCAGAGCCCCAACCCCCCGCCCGCCACGAGGGCGACCGCGGCCACCACCGGAATCCGGGACTCCGCGGCGAGCGCGCCGATGGGCAGCGCCGCAATCAGCGTGGCAGCCCCCGCCAGGGAGTAGCATACCGTCCGCAGCCGTCCGTATTCCCCTTCCACCCGCACGATCGTCTCGTGGGCGCCGGGCGCCACGGTCACGGAGAGGGAGTTGTATTCCTGCGGGTTTCTCCATTCCAGCGCGCCGGCGAGCTCGTTCGCCTCGCCCACCGTTCGGGCGCTCCGCCGGATGATGGAGAGGAGCTCGGGATAGAGCGAGGGACTCACTCCCCCCGGGAGCGCCCGGCTGGCGTAATACGAACCGCCCTCTCCCAGCATTCCCCCGCCGGCCTCCTGCCCCCGGACCAGCTCCGCCGCCGCCCGCTCGACCAGCTCCGGGGGGATGCCCACCTGGTCCGCGATCTGGCGAATTTCCTCGAGGGTGTGATGCTCCGCATCGGCGGTGGCCTGGAGGGTCGCGGCCCGCTGGAGAATCAGCGCCAGCTGGCGATCGGTGTACCGCGGGGGATCGCTCATCCGCGCAGCCTCCGCGAGATCGCCCGGGCCACGAACCGGAGCCGGTCGGGCCAGGGCAGCCGACCCAGGCTGGTCTTCACGACTCCACGGGTGAAGTGGGTCTTGTCGCTGTAATCGATGGCGGTGTCGACCAGCACCGGCCGGCCCGCCGCGACCGTCGCCACCGCCGCGCGCACCACCTCTTCCACCCGCTCATCGCGCTCGAGCGGCAGCCACTCGACCCCGACGGCCTCCGCGATGCTTCCGACATGGTAGTCCGGCAGCCGGCTCGCCACCCGGCGGTTGAAGGCGGTGGTCTGGAATTGGGCGATCTGTGCCAGCTCGGCGTCCCGCAGCACGAAGACGGCGATCGGCACGCCCTGGTTTGCGGCGGTGAGCAGCTCGAGCCCGGTCATCAGGAATGCGCCGTCTCCGGCCAGGGCCACCACCGGGGCGCTCGGCCGCCCCAGCCTCGCGCCGATCGCGCCGGGCACCGCATAGCCCATGCAGGAGTAGTCCACCGGGGCGAGAAAGCGCCCCGGCCGGTCGAGCCGGAGGCCCTCCATCGCCAGGAACGTCCCGTTCCCGCTGTCGGTAACGAAGATCGTCTCGGGCCCGAACTCGCGCTGCAATGCGTCGAGCAGGACCATCGGGGTTACCCGCTCCAGGCTCTTTCGCTCGAGCCGGTCCCGCCGTACTCCGGCATGCCCGGAATGGATCCGCCCGGGGAGAGCGCCGCCCGGAGCGGCCGGACCGCCGGGCATCCGGGTCAGATCGGTGAGCAGCGCGGCAAGAAACAGCTGAGCGTCGGAGACGATCGGCACCTCGGCGGGGAAGTTCCGTCCCGGCACCTCGGGGTTGATGTCCACGTGGATGAGCGGCCCCGGCGGGGTCAGTCCGT
Organism: Gemmatimonadota bacterium; assembly: GCA_041482775.1. Lineage (GTDB taxonomy): Bacteria > Gemmatimonadota > Gemmatimonadetes > Gemmatimonadales > GWC2-71-9 > JABFSM01. The sequence goes on from JBGPEJ010000208.1 coordinate 2,103, forward strand.
ATCCACCGGTGCCGACCTCGCTGAACCGGCACCCGACGGCGAGGGTGACGGTGCGCTCCGCGGCGATGTCCCGCGCGAAGGGCGGCGCGGCGTTTCCGAATCCGTTCCAGAGGAAGAGCGGATGCGATTCGGGGAAAACGCCCTTCCCCTGAATGGTGGTGGCGACCGGCGCGCCGAGCCGCTCGGCCACGGCCACCAGCTCGGTCTGGGCCCCCTGTGCGCCGAGGCCGACGTAAACCAGCGGCTTGGCGCCCGGCGCCGACAGCAGCTCGGCGGCGCGGTGGACCTGGGCGGGATCGGGAGCCGGGAGCTCCTCGACGGGGGCCGGCCCCCACGAACCGGGATCGACGACGTGGCGCTTGAGGTAGAGATCCACCGACACCTCGACCATCACCGGTCCCGGGGTGCCCCGCCGGGCGAGGGCGCACGCCTCGCGGATCATCGGGTAGAGCTCCGCGCCCGAGGTCGGGCGGAACCTTCCCTTGGTCACCGGTGCCGCGATAGCAAGCTGGTCGATGTCGTGCAGCTGGTAGGCGCGCGGAGAGTCGAGCCGGATCCCGCAGCCGAGCACCAGCATCGGGACGCCGTCCATGTACGCTTCGGCGATCCCGGACAGGGCGTGGGTGAGGCCCGCGCCGGGGACGATATTCACGCAGGCGAGCTTCCCGGAGGCGCGCCAGTAGGCGTCGGCCATGAACCCGGCGCTCTGCTCGTCGGTCACCAGGATGGGGCGGATCCGCTCCGCCTCCCCGAGCGCGTCATAGAGCTCGATGTTGTGGGTCCCCGGAATGCCGAAGGCGTACTCGATCCCCTCGGCCTCCAGGGCGCGCACCACGATCTCTCCACCGGTCAGAATCATCCCGCCAGGTCCTCCCGCACCCCCTCGGCGACGCGATCGGCGAGCGCCATGATGGTGAGATAGGGATTGATTTCGAGGGCGTCGGGAAAGAGACTGGCGTCCGCGACCCGAAGCCAGGGCCGGCCGTGCAGCCGTCCCCACGCATCGGTCACAGAATCCGCGGCGCTCCTGCCCATACCGCACCCGCCCATCAGATGCGCCGCCGAGATCGAGATGGTACCGGTCCGAAAATGCCGGGCGTCGATCCGGGTGTCGATCTGGCCGGACTCTCCCGCGTCGAGGATCGGTGGCTCGGCGGAGGGGGCGTGGACCCGGATGGCCCCCGCGGCGAAGAAGATCCGCGCCGAGGCGCGGGTTGCCCGCACCATCGACTCGATGACCCGCTCGGTAAACCGGTAGTGCACCACCGGCTTGCCGGCGCGGTCCACCGAGATGCGGTTTTCGGGGATGGCCTTGTCGCACGCGAGCACCAGGATCATCTGCAGCCGGGGAAACGCCTGCATCAGGGCGCTGTGGGGTGCGCCGAAGCCGGTGAGATTCTTCGCGGTGATGAACGGAAAGTACATGCAGGTCTCGAGAACGTACCCCTCCTCGATGGCTCGATCGACGAAGTAACTCTTGGGGTGACCGACGTCGTTGGTAATCGGCCGAGAGTGTTCCCCGACCAGGATGTGCGCCGGGTGACAGGTGAAGCCGGCGCCGGCCCGGCGCGGCAGTTCCTGGAGCCCGCTCCGGAGCAGCAGCGGGGTGGTTCCGAGCGCGCCGGCGGCGAGCACGATCGTGTCGGCTTCGATGGTGTAGCGGCCCGGCTCCCACTCGGGCGCCTCACCCTTTCCGCCCGCGGGCCGGGGCGACACCAGCACCTCGAGCCGGCGTTCGGAGACCCGGAGCACCTCGGCGCGGGTCACCACCTCCACGCCCAGGCGCTCGGCGTTGGGGCAGCCCAGGTTGCAGAGACTCGACCCGCGGCAGCCCTTGAGGTTGAGCGGAAACTGCTCGGCCCGGAACCCAGCCCCGGCGGCGCCCTCCACGAAGAGCCGGTTGTTCTCGTTGAGCAGATCGCGCTCCAGCAGGTGCACGTTGTTCTCCGCCATGTATTTCCGGGAGCGCCGGTCCACATCGCCATGGGTAAGCCCCGGCACGCTCCATCCGCGAATGACCCGTTCCGGCGCGACGAGCGAGGTGCCGGTATACACGATGGTTGATCCCCCATACCCCTGCGCGAAGGCGAGGGTCATGGTCCCGTCGGCGGTGAGGAACCCGCCTTCTTCGGCGTAGAGCGCGCCGGCCATGTCGAGCTCCAGGCCGGTGAAGTCCGAGTCGCGGAACCGCGGGCCGCGCTCCAGGACCAGGACCCGCTTTCCCTGGGACACCAGTGGCGCCAGCGCCTGGGCCACGGTCCCGCCACCGGCGCCGGAGCCGACCACCGCCACCGCGCAGCGCTCCACTCTCATGCCCGCGCCTCCCACCCGGCGGCGCCGGCCCGATATCCGAGGGCCAGGACCACCTGGGGCTGGGTGTACCACCCGAGCATCACCAGCGTGCGAAGCCCCCATACGCCGCGGCGGAAGAGAAGAAATCGCGAGGCGGCAAACCGGGCGAGGAGGTCGGTGCGCCGGACGGCGTCAAGAGCCGCAAGGCCATGGCCGTGGCGGAACCGCGCCCAAGCGTCGAGAAGCCGGACGAACAGCGCGATCTGCCGCCGGAGCCGCGGCGGCCGGGCCGCCAGCGTTCGCTCGATGGTTTGCTCGAGCGCGGTCCATTGCGCCGCGTCGGCGCGGGCCGTTTCGGGAATGAAGCTGATGGCGAGGGCGCGGAACGCGGGCCGGAGAGCGGAGGTCAGGACGTAGGCCACGGCCCGAAGCTACCCCGGACTTGCTGCCCCCGAAAGAGCGGCTAGCTTCGCCGCATGAGCTCCATTGTTCGTACCACGTACGCCGTCGTGGTCGCGGCGGCGCTGATTGCCATCGGGCTTACCTGGGACATTTCGTGGCACCGCAGCGTCGGGCGGGACACCTTCTGGACCGCGCCGCACCTGGTCGAATACGTCGCGGCCCTCCTGGTCGGGGTGAGCTGCGGATGGCTGATTCTCCGGAGCTCGTTCGGAGGCGCCTCGGGGGAGCGGGACCGGATGGTCAGCTTCTGGGGGTTCCGGGGGCCGCTGGGCGCGTGGGTGTGCGTCTGGGGCAGTCTCGCGATGCTCACCTCGGCCCCGTTCGACAACTGGTGGCACAACGCGTACGGTCTCGACGTCAAGATCGTGAGTCCGCCCCATATCCTGCTCCTGCTCGGGATGCTCGGGATCGTGGCCGGCGCTCTGGTGACGACGCTGGCGGAGCAGAATCGGGCTCCGCCCGGCGAGTCACGCGGGTTCGCGATGCCCTTCGCGGTCGCCGGCGCGATCCTCCTCCTGCTCCTGGTTACCGCGACGTTCGAGTACACCGGGTTTCCCAATCTCTGGCGGGGGCGCCTGTTCTATCAGGTCTCCGCGGCGGTTTGCCCGGTGTTGCTGGCGGCGGTTGCCCGGGCGGGTCGGCTCCGCTGGCCCGCGACGATGACTGCGCTCCTGTTCATGGGAGCGAGCCTGATGCTCGGCTGGGTGCTCGAGCATGTGCCCGCGACACCCCGGCTCGCGCCGATCAACAATCCGATTACCCATCTTGTGGCGGCGCCGTTCCCGATCCTGCTGGTGGCGCCGGCGCTGGTATTCGACCT
>JBGPEJ010000209.1:0-5617 GCA_041482775.1 Gemmatimonadota bacterium
CCGCGACCTCGTGGCGCTCCACGCTTCGGGCATCGGACCGCACGGCGAGAGTCGCGGCGTCGAGGGCCCGGTGAATGGCCTCGATCCGCATCGGCACCCGCGCGGTGCCCAGCTTGAGAAAATAGTCACGCTCCGGAGTGAGGGCCCGGCGTCCCAGCCAGAAGAGACCGACCCGGATCCGGGTGGTGACGTGGGGCGCAGGCTCCCCGGCTTTGGCCGCCGTCTCGCCCCGGGTGACGTAGATCTGCTCGTCGAGGGTGAACCCCGCTGCCTCGCCGGCCTGCGCCTCGGTTGCCGGGGGACGCGCGAAGCTCTCCAGGCTCCGTACCCGGGCGCGCTTTCCCGAGGGGTAAAAGACCACCTCGTCCCCGGGCCGCACCCGGCCGCTTTCGATGGTGCCCGCCACAATGCGGCGGTCGTCGCCGTTGCCGGTGAACTTGTAGACATCCTGGACCGGCATGCGGAACGGCGCTTCGGTGGGCGAGGTTTCGGGGGCGAAGCGCTCGAGGGCCTCCATGACGGTGGGCCCGTGATACCAGGGCATCTTGCCGGCGCGGGCCGAGAGGTTGGCGCCTTCCCGGGCGCTCACCGGAATCACATCGCTGGGGGCCAGGCCGATGCCGGCGAGAAAGGCGGTGTAGGCGTCACCGATTGCCCGGAATGCCGCTTCGTCGAACCCGACCAAGTCCATCTTGTTGACCAGCACGGCAAGCTGGCGCACGCCGAGGAGGCCGATCAGGTAGCCATGCCGGCGGGAGTTGTCGCGAATCCCCTCCTGGGCGTCGATCACCAGCAGCGCGGCGTCGGCGCGGGAGGCCCCGGTCACCAGATTGCGGACGAATTCGACGTGTCCGGGGGCGTCGAGCACGAGGTAGTCCCGGGTGGCCGAGCGGAAGAACACCCGGGCCGTATCGATGGTGATTCCCTGAGAACGTTCATCCTTGAGCGCGTCGAGCAGGAAGGCGTATTCGAACGGGCGGCCGGTGCGCTCACACAGCTCGCGCACCTGCTCGAGCTTCCCCTCGGGTAGCGATCCGGTGTCGGCGAGGAGTCGGCCGATCACGGTGCTCTTCCCGTGGTCGACGTGACCGGCGATGACGACGCTCAGGCGTTGGCGGAGGACGTCGGAATCCATGATCCGGGAAAGATAGAGGCGGGGGAGGTCCCCCGCCTCGTCCAGCAGCACCGGCCGGCGGCTTATTTCTTTCCGGCCACCTTGGTCAACTCGGCGCCGAGCTCGGTGTAGGAGGTCGGGTCCACCTCCCGGAAGGGCGCCATCACGTGGACGATCTTCCCCTTCCGGTCCACGATGAAGAGGGTCCGGTTGTCGAGCACCAGGCCGCCCTGCAACTCGCGGATGGCCCCGTACTTCCGGCCGACCGTGGCGCCGGAATCGCTGAGGAAGGTCCCGTTGTAGCTCTTTTCCTTGGCCCAGGCGGCGAGCATCGTGTCGGGATCGACACTGATCGCCAGGAGGGTCACCTTCTTCTTGTCGCCGAACAGCGTCGCGTACTGATCACGGTACGCGTCCATTTGGATGGTTCAGCCCTTGGTTCGGGCCCGGTAGAAGAAGGCGATGACCACCGTCTGCCCGCGGAGGTCCTTCAGGTGGACCGGCTGGGCGCTCACTCCGGCCATCGTCGCGGCGGGCAGGGTAAAATCGGGCGCCTCGACGCCTACCGCGAGCGGGGTGGGGCCCGGCGGGGGCGGAGGCGCCGGCGGCGGCTGCTGGGCCGCGAGCGGCGCCGCCAGCAACAGCGGCAGCAATGCGAGCGTGGGTTTCATCGCGTCTCCTGGTGGCCGAGTACTACGGGCGGTACATCACCCGCCAGATCTTGCCGTTGGCATCCGCTCCAATATACAACGAGCCGTCGGGTCCGACGGCGAGCCCCGACGGCCGGATCGAGGTCGGGTTGCCGGTCGGGGCGGCAAAGGTCTCCCAGGTTCCCACCGGCTTCCCGTTGCGGAACGGCGCGAACACCACCCGGTATCCTTCCTGCGGGGCCGGGGCGCGGTTCCACGATCCGTGGAAGGCGATGAACACACCGCCGCGATAGGCGGCCGGGAACTGCGTCCCGGTGTAGAACAGGGTGGCGTTCGGGGCCCAATGCCCCGGGAATGCCAGTGCCGGCCGGGCCTTCTTGTCGCAGTCACCGACCTTGCTTCCATCCCCGCCGTACTCGGGATTCTGGAGCATCTGCTTTTTCGCGAGATTATAGAAGCAATACGGCCAGCCGCCGTCGGTGCCCTCCACCAGGGCAAAAAAGGTCTCCGCCGGATTCTCCCGGCCTTCCTCGGCGGGCCAGCTCCAGTTTTCGGTCAACTGGTCGCGGCCGTGCACACCGGCGTATACCGTGCCGGTGGACGGTTCGACCGAGAGCGCCATCGGATTGCGGAGCCCGGTGGCCCAGCGTTTTCCGCTGGCCGGAGTCTGATTCACTTTGCGCGCATCGAAGCGCCACACCCCGGCACGCTGCTCCAGCTCGGTGCAGGGATTCGCCCCCGGAAAGGGGCCCTGGCGGTCCTTGTCCCCCTGGCAGCTGTTGTCCAACGATCCGAACGAGACGTACAGCGCGCCATCCTTCCCGATCACGATCCCCTTGCTGTAATGCCCGCCGGTGGGCAGACCGCTCACTATGACTTGGGGCGGACCCGCCGGCGCGAGGCTGCCGGGGGTCCAGGGAAACCGCAGGACCTGATCGTTCGGGGCGTAGTACACCGCATCGGCGGTCAGCGCGATGCCGCTCCCGGGAGGCCCGGAGTAAAACGTCGCCTCCACGTCGGCCTTGCCATCGCCGGTGGTATCGCGAAGCACCACGACCCCTCCGATCGTCGGTGGACGGGCAGACGGGTCGCGAGTCGGCGCCGCGGCGAGGTGGCGCACCGTGCCGGTCCGCGCGGCGAACACATCGCCGTTGGGCGCCACGGCAAGGTGGCGCACGGTGCCGAGGCTCTCGGCCACCAGCACGGCGCAGAATCCCTTGGGGAGGGTGAGCCCGGCGTTGTCGGGGGCGCAGCGCGGCTGTTGGGCTCTCACGGAGGGAGCCAGTGCGGCGACCGCCACGATGAACACGAGCGGGCGAGCGCCGGCGGAGGGGAATCGGCGGAAGAATGCGCGGCGACGAAACCGGAGCATGGGGGCGCCTCACGGAGAGATGGCGAATCGGAAGGCAATATAGTACGCACAACTGCATGCGCCCGTTTCTCGCCGCGGGGCGAGGGTGGTAACTTTCCTCCCTATGGCCAACCCGCAGTACATCTACACGATGACGAATCTTCGCAAGGTCGTCCCGCCGAGCCGGGAGATCTTGAAGGGGATTTATCTCGCGTTCTTCCCGGGCGCCAAGATCGGCGTCCTCGGCGCCAACGGCGCGGGGAAGAGCAGCCTGCTCAAGATCATGGCGGGAGTGGACCCGGATTTTCAGGGCGACGCCCGGCCCGCGGACGGAATCCGGGTCGGATACTTGTCGCAAGAACCGCAGCTCGATCCCACGAAGGACGTGCGGGGCAACGTGGAGGGAGCGGTCGCGGCACCACGCGCCCTGCTGGGCGAGTTCGAGGCGATCAGCGCGAAGTTCTCCGATCCGATGCCGGATGAGGAGATGAACCGGCTTCTGGAAAAGCAGGGCGCCCTGCAGGAACGCATCGAGGCGCTCGGGCTCTGGGAGCTGAACCGGAAAATCGACATCGCGATGGACGCGCTCCGGCTTCCCCCGGGCGATTCCGAGGTGACCCGGCTCTCGGGCGGCGAGCGGCGGCGGGTGGCGCTCTGCCGGGTGCTTCTGGAGCAGCCCGATCTCCTGCTCCTGGACGAGCCAACCAACCACCTCGACGCCGAATCGGTGGCTTGGCTGGAGCGGCACCTGCAGGAGTTTCCCGGGACCATCGTGGCGGTAACCCACGACCGGTACTTTCTCGACAACGTCGCGGGATGGATTCTCGAGCTCGATCGGGGGGAGGGCATCCCCTGGCAGGGCAACTACTCGTCCTGGCTGGAGCAGAAGCAGAAGCGTCTGGCGGTCGAGGAGCGGCAGACTTCCGCGCGGCAGAAGACGCTGGAGCGGGAGCTCGAGTGGGTCCGTATGGCACCGCGGGCTCGGCACGCCAAGCAGAAGGCGCGCATCCAGGCCTACGAGGCGCTGCGCGACGCGGGCGAGCGACAGCAGGAGGGCACCACCGAGATCCTGATTCCGGTGCCGCCCCGCCTGGGCGACGAAGTCGTGGTGGCCAAGGAGCTGGCCAAGGGTTTCGGCGACCGCCTGCTCTTCGAGAATCTGAACTTTGCCCTGCCCCGCGGCGGCATCGTGGGAGTGATCGGGCCCAACGGCGCGGGCAAGACCACCCTGTTCCGGATGATCACCGGCCAGGAAAAGCCCGATGCCGGTGAGCTGACGGTCGGTGCGACCGTGCAGATTGCCTACGTGGATCAGGACCGCGACGCGCTCGATCCCGAACAATCGGTGTACCAGGAGATTTCCGGCGGCCTCGACCAGCTCCAGTTCGGAAAGCGCGCGGTGAACGCCCGGGCCTATTGCGCGGGATTCAATTTCCGGGGCGCCGACCAGCAGAAGAAGGTCGGCACGCTGTCGGGGGGAGAGCGGAACCGGGTGCACTTGGCCAAACTGCTCAAGAGCGGCGGCAACCTCCTGCTGCTCGATGAGCCCACCAACGACCTCGACGTGGACACCCTGCGCGCCCTGGAGGACGCCTTGCTCGGGTTCGCCGGCTGCGCCGTGGTAATCAGCCACGACCGGTGGTTCCTCGACCGGATCGCCACCCACATCCTCGCGTTCGAGGGTGACAGTGAGGCCTACTGGTTCGAGGGCAACTATCAGGAGTACGCGGCCGACTACAAGCGCCGGAAGGGCGTGGCGGTGGACCAGCCCCATCGCATCCGTTACAAGAAGCTGGTTCACTAGGGAGCGACGGGATGCCGCACAGTCGGATGAAAATCGCCGTTCTCCCCCCGCGTCTCGAGGGCCTGACGGCGCTGGTGAGCAACTTGTCGTGGAGCTGGAACCGCGAGGCGAGAGAGCTGCTGCGCACCATCGATCCCCCGCTCTGGCGGCAGGTCCGCCACAACCCGATCGAGCTGCTCCGCGAGGTGGCGCCGTCCCGGCTCGAGGCCTTGGCCCGCGATCCCCAATTTCTCCAGCAGTACGATCTGGTCATGGAGTGGATGGGCTCGGACCGGCACGGCGAGCGAACCTGGTTCGCCCGCCGGTACCCGGAGCTGTTCGAGCGCCCAGTGGCCTATTTCTGCGCCGAGTTCGGGCTCCATAACTCGGTGCCGATCTACAGCGGCGGCCTGGGCGTGCTGGCCGGGGATCACTGCAAGACCGCGTCGGATCTGGGGCTGCCGCTGGTGGCGGTCGGGCTCAGCTACATGAAGGGCTACTTCGACCAGCGGCTTCGCGGCGACGGATGGCAGGAGGACAGCGACGACCACGTCGATCCGATCCTCACTCCCCTGGTGGAGCTCCGCGGCGCCAGCGACGAGCCGTGGCTCACCACGGTCCGGACCTTCGGCCGGGACGTGCACGTCCGGGTCTGGACGATGCGAGTGGGGCGGGTGCCGCTCTACCTCCTCGACACCAATCTCGACGAGAACCACCCC
>JBGPEJ010000210.1:0-5579 GCA_041482775.1 Gemmatimonadota bacterium
CTTCGGATAGGTGATGCCGAAGTCGCCCTCGTCGGTCTGGTCTTTCACCAGGTCGGCCGTCGGCGGCTTGTCCACGACCGCGGCGGGCACGCCGAGGTGCCGGGCCAGCGCCCACACCTGGCTCTTGAAGAGATCGCCGATCGGGTTCACCGGCGGGGTGTCGTCGGCGTGCCAGGTGAAGTACCCGAACAGCCGCTCGGTCTTGTTGCCGGTGCCGAGCGGCAATGCCCTGAGCGCCGCCGAGCGATCGAACAACGTCACCATCCGGATCCGGGCGCAGATGTTGCCCAGGCGGGCGGGGTCAGGGCGATCGCCGAGCTGGCCCGCCAATCCGTCCACCCCGCTGGAAATGTCGACCGTTTCACTATGGATTCCGAGGGCGTCGATTACCGACTGCGCGTCCTGCAGCGACGCGGGGCTGGAGAGCCGGTAGGGCATCCGGATTGCGGTCACGTTGTCGGCCCCGAGGGCTTCCGCCGCCAGCCATGCCACCACGGCGCTGTCCACACCGCCGGAGAGTCCCACCACCGCGCGGGTGAACCCGCGCCGGCGAGTCACCTCGTCGCGGAGAAACTCCACCAGCCATCGCCGGGTGAGGTCGGGATCGATCGCCAGCGGGTCGGTGCGCGCGCCGAGCCGGGAGGGCTGCGGCGCCAGCGCGGCCGGACGAGGCGCGGCCGGCACGGAGGGGGTGGGGCCGTTGAGCTGCTCATCCCCCGCGACGCGCTTTCCCTCGAGCTCATCGAGGAGGTGGGGAAGACGCAACTCAAGGTCCGAGAGGAGGGGAAGGTCGGCGCGGACTCGGGGAATTTCCCCCAGGTCGAGCGTCACCCGGAGCAGATCCTCTTCGAACACCTTCGCGCGCGCGAGCACGTCGCCCCGCGGGCCGACAACTACCGATCCGCCGGGGAACCCCTTGCCGCCCTCGAACCCCACCAGTTGCGCCAAGGCGACGTAAATCCCGTGCTCCGCGGCGATGGCCTGAACCGTCCGCTCCCAGCGCAGCAGGCTCGCCGGCCGTGCGTCGCTGCCCTCCTCCGGGGCAAGGCCTCGCGCGGGACTCGCGCTCAGCACGGCGAGAAGCTGCGCCCCGTCCAACGCGGCGATGGTGGGCACCAGGGAATGCCAGGCGTCCTCGCATATGATCACCGCGGCGCGACCCCAGCGGGTATCGAAGGCCCGGACCGAGCGGCCCGGCTCGACGAAACGCTCCTCGTCGAACACCCCGTAGGTGGGGAGAAAGATCTTGCGATGCACGTGACGGATCCCCGGATCGGCACCCCCCAACGAGGCCACCAACGCCGCATTGTGCAGCCGGGTACGCCACAGCTCGTAGAAACCGACCGCCACATCCATCGGCGGGGCGCCGGCCGCGGCGTGCTCCCGGGCGAGGTCCTCGAACAGCGCCTCGGCACTCCGGGCCAGCTCCCGCACCGCGCCTTCGACGAAATACCCGGTGAGCGCCGTCTCCGGCAGAATCAGCAGATCGGGCGGCTCGGGCTCGGAGGCCAGGCGACGAAAGACTTCTCCCAGCCGGGCGAGGTTGTCGCGATAGGCGCCCTTCCGTGGCTTGAGCTGGGCGATGGCAAGACGGAGCATGGGTAAAAGGTAAGGGGAAGACCCCGGCGGCGTGAGTCGTTTCGGGGAGACCGTTGACTCACGACCCCCGCCGAGGTTCACTACAATCCCATGGCTACTCTGCTCGAGGCGATGCAAGGCGTCCCCAACGCCGGTCAGCCGCTTCCCCATCTTCTCACCGGTGGGCAGCCTTCGGCGGAGCAGTTCGCGAAACTCAAAGCGTCCGGCGTCGAGGTGATTCTCGATATCCGCGACCCGATGGAACCGCGGCCGTACGACGAGCCGGCCGAGGTGCGACGGCTCGGCATGGAGTATGTGAACGTCAGTGTTCGACAGGGCGCGCTCGACGACCGGACCATGGACGCGGTGCTCACCGAGCTGAGACGGAACCGGAACCGTCCGCTGCTGATCCACTGCGCCAGCGCGAACCGGGTCGGCGGGGCCCTGATCCCCTACTTCATCATGGACCAGGGCATGAGTGAAGATGCCGCGGTCACCGAGGCGATGCGGGTCGGTCTCCGGGGTGCTGACCTGATGGAGTGGGCCCTCGAATACACCCGACGCAAAACGGGCGGCTGACGCCGCCCGATTCGTTTACTGCGATCCAGCGCTTGGCGCGGTCAGCCTTACGGACGCCTCGGGCGCGAGCCTCCGGAGGAAGGCGCCGGCCGGCCACCGCCACCCGAGCCTCCACTCGAATGCGACGGCTCGGCGCGGGCCGGCGGGGGGTCCCGCCGAGGCTCAGACCGGGCCGAGGGCGGATTGTAGCTCCGAGGCTCCTCCCGTCCGCGGTCAACTGTGCCGCGACCACCGCCGCCAGCGGGGAACACCTCATTGGCGGGTCGGGCCCGACGAGCCGGCGGCGAGAAGTCCGGCGTAGCGCCGCTGGCGCCCCGCGAGACGACCGTGGGGACGTTCACCGGACGCGCCATGGGACGGGCCCGCCAGTTGATCGGCGGCACCGAGCCCGGGCTCCGGCCGGCGCCGACGACGCCACTCCCGAAGCCGGGCGCCCCACCCGCGCCGGCGTTCTGGGTGGGCGGCCGCACCGGATAGCCGCGAGGCCGCGGGCCGGCGCTGGGCACCTGCCCCGGGATCAGCGGCCGATACGGGTAGTAACCACCGCCGTAGGGGTAGTACCCACCGTAGCCATAGCCGTACTGATAGGGGTAGCTGCCGTACCCATAGGAGAACGGATCGTACCCGTACCCGAATCCGAACGACCAACCGCCGTCGAAGGGCCACCGGCGGCAGCCGTTATAGCGCCAGCTCCAGTTGTTGCAGTAGAGGTAGTCGTCGTAAATGTAGACGGTGCGCGGATAGTAAGAGTCCGAGGTGTACCGGGTCTGGCCGTACACCCGGTACCCCGTGACGTCATAGTCGAAGCCACCGGGGCCGGCGAGCCGCTGCATCTGATCGGTGATATCCTGCTCCGGATTGGTGCTCCGGCGGTCGATCTCCATCCGGGTGTAGTCCCACCGATCGGCGAGCACAATTTCATCGAAGCGCCAGGGGTCCTGCGAGATGGCGCTGTAGATGAGCCCCGTGCCATCTCCCCCCGCTACGAAAGCGCCGCGGCCCGACTCGTCCCGCACCTCATACCGGCGGCCGGCGCGGACCCGGGCGTCATCCCGCGGGTCCAGGGGGAAGAGGATTCGGAGGCGACCATCGGTATCGTAGTTCACCACCAGGAGGTAACCGTCCACCTCCGCATCTACCTGGAGGCGGACCGGATCGCCCTCGCGATAGCGGCGATCGTTGCTCATCCAGAGCCTGAGCGCGGGACGATCCGTATCCGTGATCCGAACCACTGGCGGGTCGGACGGAGTGGTCGGGGCACCCAGGACGGCCAGGGCGGCGAGAAGAGAGATCATGGAATCCTCCGGGACAGCTTTCCGGTCGGGACTGAGATGAGACGGGACACCGGCCGAATGCCTGGGATTGTATCCAGTTCCGTGCCATCTCTCGAGCGAACGTAAGATGATGTACTACAATTACTTAGCGTCAGTAACCGAAGGGTGGGGGTGTCCGTCTCCAGTGACACGCTCGGGGCCTTGGTCTCCGGGCCGGGACTAGGTTCGCCGGTGCCAGTACATGCGCATCTCGGTGAGCCGGACGCCGTCGGTCTCACAGAACATGGCACCCCGCGCCTCAACCCACTCGCCGGTTCGCCGCCTTCGGAAGACCGATTTGAACTCGGTGGCAAACCAGGGACCCGCCAGGTAGATCTCTCCGGTCGTGACCGTAATCTCCGATTGGTGAACCGGCACATCGCTCCAGTATTTCCGGATCTCCTCACTGCCCTTGAGAGCTGCCGAGAATGGAGCCTCCTGGAAAACCGCGTCGGTGTTGAACACCTGAACGATGAGGTCGACCTGACCCTTCGACCATCCCCGCGCGAAGGTGTCCACCAGCTCCCGGGCCAGGTCTCGCATGGCGGCGGCTTCGACGGCGGGCGACATTCAGGGACTCCCGGACGGTTAGTGGGTTGCACTCAACATACACCCCCCGCAATTCGGAGTGCATGGTAAGCGATTCCCGTTCGCGCGTGGTCGGATCGCTCCGAGAAACCTGGTCGGAGTTCGAGCGAGCGACTCGGGCATTGACCGAGGCCCAATGGAGCTTTCGGCCAACGCCGGAGGGGTGGACCCTTGCCGAGCTGGCGGAGCACCTGGCGTTGATCGAAGGGAGCACCCTCCGCATCATCACCGGCAGGATGGTCGAGGCTGAGGCATCCAGTGAACTGATCGCCACAACGGAGGGCAAGGACTCCCTCATCGAGAGGCGGGTCCCCGATCGGAGCCGGCGGGTCGAAGCTCCGGAGTCGCTCAAGCCGACCGGCCGGTGGCCCCGCCCGGAGCTAGCGGTCGCGGCGTTCGGCGAATCCCGCCGGGCGGCGATCCGATGGTACGAGACCACCCCACTGGACTTGAGGCGCTACGTGGCTCCCCATCCGTTCCTGGGGCCCATCGACGGCTGGCAGTGGGGCCTCTTTCTGGCCGAACATCTCCGCCGCCACCTCTTCCAGATTGCAGAGCTCCTTGGAGCCCCGGGGTATCCCACCGAGTGACGGGGCACTCCGGCGAATCGAGTGACGAAACCCAGTACTAGCTTCCATCGGTCCGCCACTCGTACCGGAGGTTTGCGATGAAAGGCATCCTGGGTGCCGCCTCGGCGGCCGGTTTCCTCCTGGCACTTGGCGCCGCGGGGCTCGAGGCACAGGCGCATGTCGTGCTCGGTCTCGGCGGCGGGATAATCGTGCCGACCAAGGGGGACAAGAGCTTTGGACCCGACGTGAAGTCGCTCGGCTACAACATCGAGGCGATCGTCGGCGTTGCCCCGGCCAAGGGGCGGGTGACCTTCCGGGTGGACGGGATGTATTCCGCGATCAACTTCACCTCGACCAGCAGCATCACCCCGAAGGACAAGCTATTCGGCATCGATGCCGACGTCGTGGTCCACCCGGGCGGTAATGGGGCGGTGCGTCCCTACCTGATGGCGGGCCCCAGCTACCTGCACGACAGCTTCTCGAGCGGTGGAACCACCGCAAACGCGACCAGCAGCAACATCGGGTTCAACGGCGGCGGCGGTCTCAATTTCGGGCGGAGTGACAAGGTCTGGTGGTTCCTGGAGGGCCGCTTCATCTACACCACGGACCACAGTTTCTTCCCGTTCTCCTTCGGGGTTCGGGTCAACACCCACCCGGCCTCCGCCAGGAAGTAGGGTTCGTCAAGCCGGGGGACGCCGCTGATCGACGGGAGCACGAGCGACTCGCACACTCGGTTCGATCCTCCGGTGGCTCGCTCAAATTCATCCCGTTGAGCGTGGGGACCCGCGCGGCTTGCCAACGGTGCGCGGCTCGCATAGACTGTCCGCTACAATTGATCCACGGCAGACGAGGCCACCCGGAAGTCCGGTGTGATACCGGCGCGGCCCCGCCACTGTAAGAGGCAGTTCGCCGCCGCACCACCTGCCACTGGGGGAAGAGCCCCGGGAAGGCC
>JBGPEJ010000211.1:0-5578 GCA_041482775.1 Gemmatimonadota bacterium
CGGCGCTTCTCCTCGCCGCCCACCGAACCCACGACTTTCACGCCGCGGCGCCACACCGGCCGCCAGCCCCCCGCGACAATCAGCCGGCGGCCCGCGCGCGGGGCGCCGTCGACTGCCCAGCGCCACCCCTTGACCCGATGCAGCCGGCCGAGGAACAGATCGAAACCGCGCTTCGCGGCGCTGAAGCGGTACTCCGCCGGGTCGAGGCCGTTGTGCACGAACGCCGAGGCGCCGCTCCGCCGGGCGTGGCTCGCGCTCAGGCAGACCATGTTCGGCGGGTAGTCGGCGCGGGTGGCGGTGCCGTGCAGCGTCCACAGGGTCGGGATGTCGGGGACCTCGAGGGGCCGATGGGCATGGACCACGTCGATCCCGGACGGCAGGTGGGGGCGGATGTCGAAGTCGATCGCTTCCGCCCGTCGCGGATCCACCGCGACCAGCCGCGCCTCCGGCACCCGGGATCCCGGCGCCGCGAGGAGCACTACCTCGTGTCCCAGCTCGGCCAGGCCACGGGCCAGCCAGACCACCACGCGCGGGGTTCCGCCGTAGCGCTCGACCGGGACCCGACCGTGATACAGGAGGGCGATGCGCATCGGCGGACAAGGTACAACCGGATTACCTTTCGCGCGTGCCGCCCGTCCACTCCGGCGCCCGCGTCCTTCTCGTCGCCAAATTCAATCAGCGGTATCATCGCACCGGGTGCGCGCTGCGCGACGCCCTCGGCGCGATCGGCTGCGAAGTGTCCACGGTGGAAGAGCGCACCCGCGGGCTCGACGCCCTGCTGCGGCGCCCGCTGCCGCGCCGGCTCAAGACGGCGCTGCGGCTTCACCGTCCCGACCTGGTGCTGGTGTTCAAGGGCGCTACGCTTGCCCCCGAGGCGATCGACGTCCTCCGCACCAAGGGGGCGGCGCGATGGGTCAACTGGTTTCCCGACAGCCCCCATCTGCTGGAACTCTCGCTCCGGATCGGCCGCGCCTACGATCGCTGCTTCATCTTCGATACTTCGATGGTCGACCGGCATCGCGCGCTGGGGCGCACCGCCGAGTACCTGGCCGAGGGCTGCGATCCGGGATACCACCGGCCGCTTCGGAGCGCCGCCGCCCCGCACCCGATCGCCTTCGTCGGGACCCATGAACCCCTCCGGGCCCAGGCGCTTGCCGCGGTTGCCGATCTGGGTCTCGCCGTCTGGGGGCCCGGGTGGCCGAAGGGGCCGCTCTACGGCGAGGACTTCATCCGGGCGTTTTCCGACGCCGCCGTGGCGCTCAATATCCACCAATTCTTCGGCGAACCACCGCAGGCGGGGCGCTACGGCACCGGCGCCAACCGCCGGGTGTTCGAGCTCGCCGCCATCGGCACGGTGCAGCTTGCCGATGCCAAGGCAGACATTGCGCGGAACTTCGAGGAGGATCTCGAGATCGTGCTGTTCCGCAGCGCTGGAGAGCTGCGGGCGAAGGCTCAGACCTTGCTGAACGACGCCGCGGCGGGCGCGGAGATCGCGCGGCGGGCGCGGGACCGGGCGCTCCGGGAGCACACCTGGCGGCACCGGCTCGAGCATCTTCTGGCGGTGGCGCTCCAATGAAGATTTCGGGCTTCGCCATCGTGCGAAACGCCGAGACCCTCGACTTTCCGGTCGAGGCAAGCCTCCGCTCGATCCTCCCCATCTGCGACGAGGTGGTGGTGAACGTGGGGCGGTCGGAAGACCGAACCCTCGAGCTGGTTCGGGGAATCGGCAGCCCCAAGATCCGGGTCCTCGAAACCGAATGGGACTTCGGCCGGGGAGAGGCCCTCCTCCGCGAGGAGACCCTCCGGGCCATGCGCGCCTGCCGGCACACCTGGGGGATCTGCATTCAGGCCGACGAGGTTCTGCACGAATCCGGTGCCCCGGCGCTCCAGCATGCGATCGAGTCGTCCGACGGCGACCCGCGGGTCGAGGGTATCGCGGTCCGCTACCATCACATCTTCGGTGATGCCGAACACGAGGCGGTCAACCGGCGGTGGTACCGGCGGGAGGTCCGCGCAGTGCGCCTGGATCCTGCGCTCGGGATCGCGCCGCATCGGGACGCCCAGGGCTTTCGCGTGGGCGAGGAAAAGCGCAAGATCCGCGCGCGGCTCGCCGACGCGGAGATGTTCCACTACGGCTGGCTCCGTACCGCGGCGGCGCTCCGGGCACGGGGCGAGGTGGATCGCCGGCTCTACCCCGGCCGCTGGGTTCCGCCCCGCGATCAGGCGGCGGTGCTCCGGTGGTTTCCCGGGCTTCGGCCGTTTCGGGGCAGCCACCCCGCGGTGGCGCGGGCGTGGGTGGAGGCGCGGGCCCATGATCCCGACCGGGTGGTGACGCCTCCGTTCTTTCAGCTCGAGCACCTCCGCTACTACGCCTCGGATCTGATCGAGCGGATCAGTGGAATCCGGCCATTCGAATTCCGGAACTACACCTTGGTCTAGCGTCGTGGACGATCTCCGCTGGTTCGCCCCGAATCGCTACTGCACCCTCCCGGTGCCCGCGCTGCGACGCGGCGGGCTCAGCATCGCGCTCGAGGGAAACCGCCCCGCGCGGCTCGCGGTGGCGGCCGATGGGCAATCCGCGGTGGAGGGGTACCAGTATGCCCGGCGGCACCGCCGGCCACTCCTTCTCTACCTCTGGGACCTTCCGCCGTGGCGGCTGGGCGCCGGGCGGCCCGACTTCATTTTCGAGCTGGCCGGACGGATCCGGCGGCTCCCCCGGTTGCTGGGAGGCTACGCCGAGAGGCCGGGCTACTACAGCCGGATCGGATTCGTCGCGCGGCGGGCCGCGGCCGTCTGGTGTCCATCGGAGAACACGGTAACCGACGTGCGTGCCCGCCTCCACGTTGAGGCGGAGAAGGTGCCGTTCTGCTTCGACAGCGATCGCTTTCAATCGCTGGAAGCGCCCCGGTCGTCGGCCGGGCCGCCGATTCTCCTTTCGATTTCGCGATTGGTGCCCCACAAGAATCACCAGGTCGTGATTCGAGCCGCGGCAAGGCTCACCCCGGCCCCGCTGGTGCGCATCATCGGGCAAGGGCCCCTGGCGGAGCCGCTCCGCCGGTTAGCCGGCACACTCGGGGTTCCGCTCGAGCTCACCGACACCTGGGCATCGGACGATCAGGTCGTTGCCGCCTATCGCTCCGCATCGGTCGTGGTCTGTCCCAGCCGCTTCGAGGGATTCGGCTTGACACCCATGGAGGGGATCGCCATGGGACTTCCGGTGATCGTCTCGGATATCCCGGTTCATCGGGAATTTCTGAGCGGGCGAGCGGGCTTCTTCCCGCCGGACGATGACGCGGCCCTGGCGGAGCAACTTCGCCAGCTTCTGCGGAGCGGACCTCGCCAGGTTCGGGAAGCGCCGCTCCCCGACTTCACCATCGAAGCGTGTGCGGCGCGGTTCCTCTCCGCGCTGCCCCGTGTGCTGGAGCGGCCGGCGTGACCCGCGGCCCCGACCTCCTCCTGACCTTCGATTTCCCGCCGATGGGCGGTGGCATTGCCCGCTGGATGGGGGAGCTTGCGCTCCGGTATCCGCCCGGGGGCCTGGTGGTTTCCACCGGCCGAATGGAGGGCAGCGAGGCCATCGATGTGCGGTTTCCCAATCGGGTCGACCGCCTGGCCATGCCGGCAAATCGCCTCAAGACGATTCAGGGCCTGGTCCGGTGGAGCCTGCGGGTCACCACCCTCACGCGGGACCTCGGCGCGGGGTTCATCTGGTGCGGCAACCTCAGGCCGGCGGCCTACCCGGCCCGGTGGGCTCACCGGCGATGCGGCGTTCCCTACGGGGTGATGCTCTACGGCGGCGACCTTCTGGCGCTGCGGCACAACTACCGTGACTCTCGCCGTAAGCGGGCCGCCGCACGCGCGCTGCTCGGCTCCGCCGAGGTACTCGTCGCCATCAGCCGCTGGACCCGCGATCTTGCGGGTGAGGTGCTTGGGGAGCTGGGCTTGGCCGAGTGCCTCGACCGGGTGCGGGTGGTTCCGCTCGGCACCGATCCCGCCGTCTTCCGCCCCGGCCTCGACCCGGAGCCGTTCCGCCTGGCCCACGGCATCCCTGCGGGACGGTGGCTCCTCACGGTGGCGCGTCTGGTGCCCCATAAGGGCGTCGACACGACCATCGAGGCGCTGCGCCTCCTCTCGGTGCGATTTCCCGACCTTCACTATGCCGTCGTGGGCCAGGGGAGCTACCGGGCGGTGCTGGAGACGCTGGCCCGCGAGGCAGGCGTGCTGGGGCGGGTGCACTTTCTGCCGGATGTCGCGGACGACGCCCTGCCGCTGGCCTATGCCCTGGCGGACGTCTACGTCGGAGTCTCGCGACAGACCTCTTGCGATGTGGAGGGATTCGGCATCTCGCTGCTCGAGGCCTCGGCGAGCGGGAAACCGGTGGTGGCAGGCCGGAGCGGTGGCACCGCGGACGCGGTGCGTGACGGGGAGACCGGCGTGCTGGTCGACCCGGAGAGCGCCGAGGCGGTGGCCCGCGCCGTCGGGGGGCTTCTCGACGACCCCGGGCGCGGCGTGGAGATGGGTGGGGCGGGCCGGCGCGCGGTGGAGTCCTTCTTCAACTGGCCGCGAGTGGTGGCCGACCTCCGGAATCTCAGCGCTGGGGCCAGCTTTGTTCGGCGGTGATCGCGTGGGTCGGACAGGCGGTGAGGAGATAGTCGCCCAGCGGTGACCACCACTGCCGGTCGGTGCGGGCCTCCGCCACGCCGGAGGGCCCCATCGTGAAGATCTCGGGCGCGCGGGCGACACAGACCCCGCACCCGATGCAGCGTGCCGGGCTGACCCGCACCGTCATCTCGCGCTGGGGGTGAATCCCCGCCGGCAGCTCCGACAATTCCCGGGGGAGCAGATCGAGGGTTTCGTTGAGGGCGCGGTACCCTTCGGCGATGAGGTATGGCGTCCGATTGAAGGCGAACATCGACACTCGCTCCACCCGGGGCCGGACCAGGACGACCGGCGGATCGGACCAGTCGCGCAGGTGTTCGGCGGCGAGGGTCTGCATCACGATCTCGAGTCCCCGGCTGTACGTGGCCACGAAGCCCTTCCGCTCTACTCCCGCCCGCTCGACCCTGGCCCCGCCGACGTCCACCGCGATGATCGGCACCCGGCTGAGCGCGAGCGAGGCCCGCACCGGGAGATTCTCGAGCACCGCCCCGTCCACGCACACCCGGCCGAGGATCGCACGCGGCGGCAGGATGCCCGGCAGGGCGCAGGAGGCGAACACCGCGTCGGCCACCCGCGCCGCTTGCAGGCCGGGCAGGCCCCAGAGCACCTGCTGTCCGGAGTTGAGGTCCACGGTGTTCACCACCAGCCGCCGCTCCAGCTCGGCGAAGGTGACGTTCCCAACAATCGAGTGGATCAGGTGATCGAGCGGCTCTCGGCGGTAAATGGCCGGCGCGAGCATCCGTTTGAGCGCCATGTCGAGATGCGCGATCCGGAAGATGTCCTGCCGTCCGACCGCGAGGGCCCGGTCCTCCATTTCGGCCAGGGACATCCCGCAGGCCCAGGCGGCCGCGATCAGGGCGCCGATGCTGCAGCCGATCACCGCCTGGGGAACCAGCCCCCGCTCCTCGAGGGCGCGCAG
>JBGPEJ010000212.1:0-5562 GCA_041482775.1 Gemmatimonadota bacterium
AATCGAGCAGGATGCTGACGTGGTGATCTTCATCCATCGTCCTGAGATGTACAAGGACCTCCGGGAAAAAGCCGAGAGCGCCGGCACCAACATCGAGGGCGTGGCGGACATCCACCTGGCCAAGCACCGCAACGGCCCGACCGGCAACTTCAAGCTGCATTTCCACAAACAGTTCACCCGGTTCGACAGCCACTCCGAGCGCGAGGCTCCCTGACATGGCTCGGGCGCGCTCGGTTTACCGCTGCGCCGAGTGTGGCCACGACCACCCCAAGTGGGTTGGCCGCTGCGAGGCCTGCGGGGAGTGGAACACGGTCGCTGAGGAGCCGATCGCCGTGGCGGGCTCCCGGTCGCCGGCGCGGGGGGGCGGGCGGCCGGGCGCGCGGGAGGCCGCGATTCCGCAAGCCCTGCAAGACGTCGAACGCGCCCGCCTGATTCGCTGGAACACCGGGCTTCCCGAATTCGACTTCGTGCTGGGCGGCGGCATCGTCCCCGGGTCGATGGCGCTGATCGGTGGGGAGCCGGGGATCGGCAAGTCGACCCTGCTGCTCCAGGTGGCCGCCCGGCTCCGCGCAGCGGGACGGCACGTGCTCTACGCCAGCGGGGAGGAGTCGCCCGAACAGATCCGGCTCCGGGCCGACCGCCTCATCGAAGACGCGGGGCCGGTGCTGGTGCTGGGGGAAACCCGGCTCGAGGCCATCCTCGACGCGGCGCGCGCCACCCGGGCCGAGCTGGTAGTGCTCGACTCCATCCAGACGGTGTACACCGATTCGCTGGAGAGCGCGCCCGGCAGCGTCGGACAGGTGCGGGAATGCGCCGCCCACTTGATGCGCTTTGCCAAGGAGAGCGGCACCGCGGTGGTGGTGGTCGGGCACGTCACCAAGGGCGGGGCCATCGCGGGGCCCAAGACCCTGGAGCACATCGTGGATACGGTGCTCTACTTCGAGGGCGAGGGGTCGCTGGACTACCGGCTGCTCCGCGCCACCAAGAATCGGTTCGGGTCGGTGGACGAGTTGGGCGTGTTCTCGATGACGGAGCGGGGATTGGCGGCGGTGGCCAATCCCTCGGCGGTGTTCCTGGCCGCCCGATCGGCGGGAACCAGCGGCAGCGCGGTCACCGCGCTGATGGAGGGCACCCGGCCGGTGCTGGTCGAAGTGCAGGCCCTCGCCGCGCCCTCAGGGTATGGTACGCCGCAGCGGGTGGCCACCGGTCTCGATCCCAAGCGCCTCGCGGTGCTGCTGGCGGTGCTGGAGCGCCGCGGCGGGGCGAGCTTCGCGCAGCTCGACGTCTTCGTCCAAGTGACCGCCGGGGTCAAGCTGCGGGAGCCGGGTGCCGACCTGGCCGTGGCGGCGGCGCTCCTCTCCAGCTTGCACAACACCCCCACGCCGGCGGATTCCATCTACCTGGGGGAAATCGGGCTGGGCGGCGAAATCCGCCCCATCGGCGGCCTGGAGCGGCGCCTGGTCGAGGCGAGCCGCCTGGGGTTCCGCAGGGCCTTCGGCTCACCGCGACAGGGAGCCGAGATTCCCGGCCTCCTGCACGTGGGGGTGTCCCACGTCGACCAACTGGTGAGCGCCCTTGCCGCGTGACGTGGGTGTGGTAGTCGTCGCGGCGGGACGGGGCGAACGGATGGGCGGAAGCGTGCCGAAGCAGTTCCAGCTGCTGGCCGGCGTACCGCTCCTCCTCTGGGCGCTGCGTCCTTTCCTGTCGCACTCCGAAGTCACCGAGGTCATCGCGGTCCTGCCCGCGGAAGTCGTCGTGGCGCCCCCGGCGTGGCTGGCCGAGCTGCTGGGGGACCGGCTCCGGGCCGTTCCGGGTGGCGCGTCCCGCATGGACTCCGTCGCAGCCGGGCTCGGCGGGCTGCGGTCGGGCTCGAAGGTCGTTCTGGTTCACGATGGGGCCCGGCCCTTTCCCGACCGGTCGGTCATCGACGCCGTCATCGCGGAGGCTCGGCTCGGCGGGGGAGCCGCCGCGGCGGTCCCGGTATCCGATACGCTGAAGGAGGCGGGGCCGCCCGAGCCGGGCCGGCCGGCGAGAATCCTGCGTACGCTTCCCCGGGCGGCAATCTGGCGGGCGCAAACCCCGCAGGGATTTCTTCGACCGGTGCTCGAGGCCGCGTATGCCGGCGCCCGATCCGCCGGCGTCGAGGGAAGTGACGACGCGGCGTTGGTGGAGCGGGCCGGGGGCACCGTGGTGCTGGTGCCCGACCTCACCACGAACCTCAAGGTGACGACTCCGGAGGATTTTCGCCTCGCCGAGGCCTACGCGGCGGCACGCCGATGATTCTTCCCCTGGGCACCCCGGACGATGCGGACCGCGCCGCCCCCGAGGTTTCCGCGCAGCTTTCCCGCGGGGGGCTCCTGGGCTATCCGACCGAAACAGTCTACGGGCTGGGCTCAGCCACCGACCCCCGCTCCGTTTCGAGGCTTGCCGCACTCAAGGGGCGGCGCGCCGGCAAGCCGTTCCTGCTCCTGGTGTCGAGCCGGGCGATGGCGGAACGGGCTGGACTGGTCTTCACTCCATCCGCGGATGCGCTGGCCAAGGCCTTCTGGCCCGGGCCGCTGACCCTGGTGTTGCGCGGCGGTGAGGGGCAGTTGCCCGATACGCTCCGCGGCCCGGAGGGCGGCTTCGCCGTCCGCCACACCTCGCATCGCGCGGTGGCCCGCCTGATCGCGCTGCTCGATCAACCGCTGACCTCCACCTCCGCCAACCGGCCAGGACAGGCGCCCGCCGCGGGGGCGGAACAGGTGATCGTGCTGTTTCGCGAATCGTACGACAGCGGCGAGCTGCTGGTGCTGGACGGCGGCACTCTCGGCAACGTGCCGCCCTCGACCATCGTGGACTGCACCACCCGGCGGAGCGCGCTGATTCGGGAAGGGGCGCTCCCCCGCGAGGAACTCCGGCGCGCGGTCGGGGGGCTGGCGCCGTGAAGCGCATTCTCTTCGTGTGTACCGGCAATACCTGCCGGAGTCCGATGGCGGAAACGCTGCTGCGCCGCGCTGTCGCGGAGGCCGGACTCCGCGACGTCGAGGTTTCCTCGGCGGGCATCGGGGCGTGGGACGGCTCACCGGCATCCGAGGGAGCCTATCTGGTTCTTCTCGAGCAGGGGTTGGACATATCGGAGCACCGAGCCCGCTTGTTGACCCGTGACATCGTGGACCAGGCCGATCTGATCCTCACCATGGCGCGGTCCCATCTCGGTCGGGTGCGCGAGTTGGGAGCGGGAGCCCGGGCGCATCTGCTGGGCGAGTTTGCGGGGCAGGACGCTTCCAGCGCCGAGGTCAAGGATCCCTACGGCGCGGAGATGGAGCAGTATCGGGAAACTTTCCGAGAGCTCGCGGGCATGATGCCGGCGGTGCTCGCCCGCCTGGCGGGAGGGGCGTGATGGAGATCTCCGCGCGCACTCGGGTGTTCGCGCTGCTGGGAGACCCGGTCTCCCATTCCCTGTCGCCCCGGATGCAGAACGCCGCGTTCCGCGCCCTCGGGCTCGACGCGGTCTACGTGGCGCTCCGGTGTGATCCAGCGTCTCTGGGTGCGGTGATGGCGAGCCTGGTGCGTCAGGGGGGCGGCGGAAACGTGACCATTCCCTACAAGGGGGCCGCCGCACGGCTCCTTCCGGCCGGCCCCGACCACCCCGGCGAGATCTGCAACACCTTCTGGGGCAAAGGCGACGTCATCGAAGGGTGCGAGACCGATAGCCTGGGGATTCAGACTGCGCTGGAGGGCCTCGGCGCACCCGACGGCAACTGGTGCCTAGTGGGGACCGGCGGGAGCGCTCGGGCTGCCCTGATCGCCGCCAAGCGGGCCGGCGCCCGGGTGGCGGTCCGCTCCCGGACCCGCGAACGCGCCGAACAGTTCATGGCCGTCGTCACCGCCGAGGGTGTCGAATCCACTGAGGTCGCGCAGTGCCGGGTGGCCATCAACTGCACGCCGCTCGGCCTCCTCGAGCAGGATCCCTTACCGATGACGGCCGGAGATATCCCCGCCGTCGAGGTGGCGCTCGACCTGGTGTACCGACGGGGCGAAACCGCCTGGGTCCGCGCGATGCGGCAGGGCGGCTGCCGGGCGGCCGACGGGCGGGCAGTGCTGGTGGAGCAGGGCGCGGCGGCGTTCGAGCGGTGGTTTCCCGGGCGCGCCGCCCCCCGTGAAGTGATGCGTGCCGCCGTTCGCGACGCTCTGGCCTGAGCTGCGGGCCCGGCTCGTCGCGGCCGAGCGGTGGCTGCTCCCGGGAGAGTGCCTGTTGTGCCGCTCTCCGGTGGGGGCGACTCCGGTTGATCCGCTCATCTGCGCGCTCTGCCGGGCTCGCTGGGCGCCGCTTCCACACCCACTCTGCCTCCGGTGCGGGCAGCCGCTCACCCCGGGAATTCCCTGCCGGCTCTGCCTCTCCTGGCCCTCCGGGTTCACCGGCGTTCGAAGCGCGGTCTGGCTTGAGGGCGGCGCGCGGCACGCGGTTCACCTGCTCAAGTACGAAGGGTGGTGGCGGGTGGCGGAGCCGATGGCCGGCGCAATGCGTCGCCACGTCGAGCCGGACGCGGCGACGGTGCTGGTTCCGGTGCCGTTGAGCACCGCGCGACTGCGAAGCCGGGGTTATAATCAGAGCGCCGCGCTCGCCGAATCGCTCGGGCGGCTGCTGGGTGTGCCGGTGGCGCATGATGTGCTTCGGCGCGGGCGCGATACCGCGACGCAGACCGCGTTGACGCCCGAGGAGCGTCGAGCCAACCTGGTCGGCGCGTTCGAGGCCACCGGGCCGGCGCCGCTTCGACCGATGCTGGTCGACGACGTGTTTACGACCGGCGCCACCCTCGCTGAATCGGCCGCGGCACTTACCGGCGCGGGGGCGGAATCGGTCGGCGCCATCACCTTCGCGCGAGCTCCGCGCCCGCTGGCGGCCGCGGCGGCCGCGCTACTTTCGCCGCAAGAATCTACGCCAGGGGGACGGGCATGAAGAAGCGGGTCGCGATCAACGGGTTTGGACGGATCGGTCGCAACGTGCTACGCGCAGCCGCCGCGGCCGGTATCGATGACCTCGATTTCGTCGCGGTGAACGATCTCACCGACACCAAGACCCTGGCGCATCTGCTCAAGTACGATTCGGTGCACGGCCGTTTTCCGGGAACGGTGGAGGCCGCCGCGGACGGGATCCACGTCAACGGTAAGACGATCAGGGTCCTTTCGGAAAAGGACCCCGCCGCGCTCCCATGGAAGGACCTGAGAGTGGATTTCGTGCTGGAATCCACCGGCCGGTTCACCGACCGGGACGGCGCGGCCAAGCACCTGACCGCCGGCGCCCGGAAGGTCATCATCTCGGCGCCGGCCAAGAAGGAAGACATTACCATCGTCTACGGGGTCAATCACCGCACCTACGACCCGGCCAGACACCACGTGCTCTCCAACGCGAGCTGCACGACCAATTGCCTGGTGCCGGTGGTCAAGGTGGTGCGGGAGGCGTTCGGCTTCGTGCGCGGCTTCATGACCACGGTGCACTCCTACACCAACGACCAGCCCTCGCACGACCAGTTCCACAAGGACCTCTACCGCGCCCGCGCGGCCGCCCTCTCCATGATC
>JBGPEJ010000213.1:0-5546 GCA_041482775.1 Gemmatimonadota bacterium
CCGCCGGACCGGGTCGAAGCGAGATTCAACCGCGAGCCGAAACTGGTGGCGCAGTATGACTTCGATCGCCAGGACTACCGCATTCTGCTGAGCCTGCGCGAGGACTATCTCGCCCACCTGCACGATCTGAGCGGCCAGATTCCCTCGATCACCCTCAACAACATGCGGCTCACTCCGCTCGACGGCGACCGGGCCCTCGAGGCGGTGGAAAAGCCAGGAGGCCGGCTGGTAACCCGGCCGGTCGCGGAAGGCATCGTGCGCTTCGTCGCCGGCGCCGGGGAGGAGCACCGCTCCGCCGAAGGGTCCGGCACCGGAGGAGGAGATCGCTCCGGCGCGCGCAAGATGCCCTCGCTCACCCGACCGATCGAAACCCTGGTGATCGACCCGTCGCTGCTCAGCCTGTTCTGCCAGAGGCTCAACCGGAAGCGACGCGCGGCCCGCCTGCCCGCCATTACGGCGTCATTGGTGACGGACAGCAGCGAGAACATTCTCATCGAATTCTACGACGAGTGCCTGGCCGACCTGCCCCAGGCCACGCGGCGATTCGTCGAAGACCGGCTGCTGACCCCATCGGGGTTCCGGGAGACGGTCGCGCTGGACTCGGCACGGTCCGAGCTACAGTCGCTCGGGGTTCCCGCGGATGTGATCGCCACTCTGGTCGAGCGGCGTCTGCTCCATTACGAGCAGCGGGGCCGGGACACCCGGCTGGAGTTGACCCACGATGTCCTTGCCCCGGTGGCGCGCCAGAGCCGCACCGTCCGGCGCGAGCGCGATGCCCTCGCGGCGGCTGAAGCGGATCGGCGGCGGGAACTGGAGGAGCACGAGCGGCTGGCGCAGCAAGCAAGGGCCGAAGCGGAGGCGAAGTACGAGCGGAGCCGGCGCCAGCGGCGCCTGATCGGCGTGTTTGGCTTGGCAATGGCCGCGGTCGCGGCCGTCGCGGTCTACGAGACCGTGCAGGCCAACAAGACCTCGAGGGACAACACGAGAATCCTGGGCACCGTGCGCGACCAGAACCGGCGGCTCGAGGCCCAACAGGACTCGATGCGCCGGCAGAACGAGATGCTGGAATCTCAGCAGCAGGCGCTGCGCGTCTCCACCAAGACGGCAAACCAGGCCCGCGGCAAGGCTGACAGCCTGCTGGGCGTGGCGACGATGGCCCTTCAGCAGTCCGACGCGATGCTGGCCGATTTCTGCTCCTACGGGCTCAAGGTCATAAATCGGTTTGCGGATTCAGTGCGAAATAATCGCGAGTTAACCCGTGCCTACAACGGCCTGGTTGAGCTCTCCGACACCTCGGTCGACGGTATGGTTGCACGAAGTCCTGATTCACGCTGCCCCCGTCAGCTCGATGCCCGGATCCTCAGTGTATCGGTCAAGCTGCGGACCGAGTTGGGCGACACGGTCCCGGCCGTGCGCCAGGGAGTCAAGGGCCTCCAAGCCGCACGCCTGCTCTTGCCTTGGACAGATTCGATCTCCAAGAACGTCGCCAGCCAAAGCTTTGGGGCATTGAACTACTACCTGTATTTCGCGGGGAACGATTCGCTTTCCCTTTTGGCAGGGCAAGAGGCCCTTCGACTCGCGCAGGGGCTTGATCCTGCGAAGGTGGATACTGCGTTCGACCACCGGGCGCGCATCTATCACTATGCAGCGCTTTCCTGGCTGCGTCGCGGAGTCCCCCGAGCCGCCAGGGCCCTGGCGGATTCGGGGCTGGCGTTGGTCCAGGAGGGCAGGCGGCGTTCGGATCAGGGTAAGCCGCCGCTGCTTTACACCGAGTCGCAGCTCCAACTTCGGCTTTCCGAGGCCGCGCTGGATTCCAGCGTCCACGACAGCAGCGGCGCGCTGGTGGCCACCCGCGCTGCGGTAGCCGCGGCACGCACGCGGAACGAATTGCTACACAGCGAAGGGAGCCTGGACTGGCTGGCCCAGATGTACGACCGGGACGCCCGGACCGCCAGCCGACTGGGCCGGTGGGAAAGGGCCGCTGCAGCGAGCGACACTGCTTCGCTGCAATGGGCCTTGCTGTTGCAGCACGGGCGCAGCCAATCCGACACCAACCACATTGTGGACGGACTGACCGGGATCATTGGTGCCCTCCGCCAAACGGCATTCGTGCGGCTGAGCCAGGGCCAGAAAGAGCGTGGGGTGTCCCTGGCACAGGCGGCAGTAGACAGCGCACGCTCTCTGGTTCAGGCGCGCGCCAGCGTGGACAACCAGGCGCTGCTGAGCAGCGCCTGGCACTCGCTGGGCTTCCTCTCCGATTCGGCTGGGCAGCGCCGGCGCGCTGATTCGGCATATAGCCGCGAATACGCAATCGACTCGGCTCTCGCGTACCTCCCCTCGACCGGGGCCAACGTCGTATGGACCTTCGACGGGACCTTGGGGTGGCTGATGAGGCTCAGCGTCCGGCGGGCCACCGCCGACACGGTGGGAGCAGACTCGGCCCGCACCGTCACCATCCTGCTCTCCCTTACCGGCTCCACCCGCCGTTACCTGGACCAGAGGATCAAGATGCGCCGCTGGCTCCTGACCGACGCCCTTCGGAAGGCCCGGACTCCGGCGGATTCCCAGCGGGCCCGGCGCGTCGAGGGTGACAGCCTGGCAGCGGCCCGCCGAACGCTCTTGCGCAACCTCGAGGGCACCAGTGACTTGTTGGAGCGGCTGGGGCGCAGGGAAACCGCGGATTCCTTCTACCAGGCCCGCGTCAAGGCCGATTCTCAGTTCTTTGCGGGCGCGAAGGAGAAGTCCGCCGAGGACGCCCGCGACATCGACGCGTTCGCCTCGAAATGGGAGCAGGCTCTCCAGGCGCGCGAGCGGGCCGACACCGCCGGCCGCGGCGGTCCGGAACAGGTCCGGGCCCTCCGCCTCGACGCCGAAGCCCTGCGGCGTCCCCGGGAGACCCTGGTCTGGGTCCGGCGACAGATGCTTTCTCTCCCACTGCGGGGAATTCGGAGCCACGCGGACAGCCTGCGACGAATCGAGGGGCTCAGCGACAGCCTCGCGCAGGCGCTCGGCAACCTGGCGTGGACCGACTTGCTGATCGAACGACCCGAGCAAGCCGCCCAGGCCGCCGCCGAGGGGAAATCGTCGAGCCCGAAGCAGACCTTCATCCTGCCCAATTACTTCAACGCGCTGGTGCTGACCGGAATGGACGAACAGGCCGCGAACTTCTTCCATGACCACGCCACCGAGATGGTCGAGAGCAGCCCGGTGCTCTTCGCGTGCGCCGTGCTTCGCGATATCCGGGAGCTCCGCTGGCGGGAAGTAGCCGGCGACCGCCACGTCCAGCTCGTTGAGGGTCTCGCCGCACCCCACCTGACCCAGTGCCGGCTGCCGAAGCTCCCCGGGACGCCGTAGCGCTCGCCCGCCTCCGCGAGGCCATCCCGGAGCAGGTGCTCTTCGGGACCTCCTCCTGGACCTACCCCGGCTGGAAAGGCTTGGTCTATTCGCGCGACTACCCGGCAACCGGCGCCGGGGCGGAAATGCTCTCCGAATACGCCCGCTTTCCGCTCTTCGGCACCGTGGGGATCGACTCGAGCTTCTACGCGCCGCTGACCGGGAAGACCCTCCGGAGCTATGCCGACGCGCTCTCACCGGGATTCCCCTGTGTGAGCAAAGTCTGGGACCGGCTCACCGTCCACACCTTCGCCAAGGCGCGAGAGAAGGTCAAAGCGGGGCAACTCAATCCCGATTTCCTGAACGCGGACCTGTTCATCGAGGAGGTTTGGCGGCCCCTCACCGACCATTTCTCAACGCACCGCGGGCCGCTGGTCTTCGAGTTCCAGACCATTGCGGAGTCGGACAAGGTGACGCCCCAGGGCTTCGCCGACCGCCTCGACACCTTCTTCGCTTCCCTTCCCCAGGAGGGGCGCTATGCGGTCGAGGTGCGGAACGCCGAGTTTCTGACGCCGGCCTACTTCGCCGTGCTGCGGGAGCACGACGTCGCCCACGTGTTCAGCTCCTGGACCCGGATGCCGTCGATCGGCATGCAGCTCGAGCTTCCCGGATCGATTCCGGCGAGCTTTCTCGTGGCGCGCGCTCTGCTCCGCCCGGGACGCTACTACGCCGACGCGGTGGACGCCTTTCAGCCGTACGATCGAATTCGGGACCCGAATCCCGAGCTCCGCAGCGATCTGGTCCGCCTGGTCGAGGCCGCGGAGAAGCTCCGGATTCCGGCCTATGTGCTGGTGAACAACCGTGCGGAGGGAAGTGCGCCGCTGACCATCGCGGCCGTGGTGCAGCGTCTGGCCGACCGGGGTTAGCCGGTCAGGCGGTCGCTCTGCGATGCGCGGCCCGCCGAAACCGCCGTTTTGCCGTCTTCCTTCCCCGCGCCGCCGCGGCGTGCGCCGACTGGGCCAGGCGGGTCAGCAGGGCCAATTCGCTCGAGTAGGAGACTTCCACCCAGCCATGGGTGAGGGCGAGTCGTTCGGAGAGGAACGGACGCGCGCCACCGGCGGCCAGCGTTTCGGTGCGGGTGGGCTCGGACAGCCGGAGCACCAGGACATCCACGCCGAGCACCGCAAACATCCGCTCGCCGAGGAAGAAGGCCTCGGTGCCGAAGAGCTTCTTGATCCTCACCGGCGACAGGGCGGAGAGGATGTCGCGCACCAGGGCCGGCCGACTGATCGGGTTCATCGAGCAATGCTACCGCCCGGATCACCCTCCCGCTAGATCGCCAGGGCCGCCGTCAGCTCCGCCTCGAGCCCGGCCACCGCGCAGATCCGCGCGATGGTTTCCCCGATCTTGTTGTTCGGCGTCGATGCCCCGGCGGTGATCCCGACCGTCCGGACCCCGTCCAGCCAGCCCGAAGCGGTGGCCACCGCGGTGGTGCCGATCGGCCGGTGGCGGATGTCCCCGCTCTCCAGGTCCACGCCCTGGGAGTCCTCGATATGGAAGGTGCGAACCCCCCGGCTGGAGCAGAGCTTGGCGAGATGAGTGGTATTGCTCGAGTTGTACCCGCCGACCACCACCATCAGGTCGGGCGGCTCGGCCAGGAGCTGGAGCACGGCATCCTGCCGCTCCTGGGTGGCGGAGCAGATGGTGTCGAAGGTGCGCACGTGCTCGGGCGCCGCCGCCTCCCCGTAGACGCGCACCATCGTACGCCGCACCTCCTCGGCGATGGCCAGCGACTCGGTCGAGAGCATGGTGGTCTGATTGGCCAGCCCCACCCGCGTCAGATCCCGGGAAAAATCGAACCCCGGCGACATGGCGCCCTCGAAGCGCTTCACGATCGCGGCGGCGTCTCCCGAGTGCTCGATGAAGTCGCACACCGCCCGCGCCTCGTCCATGTTGAGCAGCACCAGATAACGCCCTCCGGGGTACTTCATCACCTGGCTCGCCGTGGCCTTGGTCTCCTCGTGCCACAACTTGCCGTGAATCAACGCGGTGAATCCGTCCCGGGCGTAGCTCTCGACCCGCTTCCACACGTTGAGCACCGAGCCGCAGGTCGTGTCCACCATGATGCAGCCGATCCGCTTGAGCCGCTCGAAGTCGTGGATCGTGACCCCGAAGGCCGGCATGATGACCACGTCGTCGACCGTCAGGTGGCC
>JBGPEJ010000214.1:0-5527 GCA_041482775.1 Gemmatimonadota bacterium
GGATTCGAACCCTCGATAGGGGATTTCGCCCCTATAACGGTTTAGCAAACCGCCGCCTTCAGCCGCTCGGCCACCACTCCAAAACGGGCTGGAATATTGGCCGCTACCTGAGGTTACGCAACCGGACGGAGCAGTTCAATCGCGCCGACCCTGAGTGGATCTCCAGCCCGCCCGGCAGGCCCGCACGAGCTCGCCGACTGCGGCTCCGTCGGGTGCATGGGCTTCCACACTGTTCGAATCTTGTCACCACCAGCTGTCAGTAACGACCTGAGTCCGATCAACTAAACCATTTGTTTGCAGTAAATTACAATAATTCATGCTGATGTTGATATGTTGGTGTGATCGTTTTCTTTACTTGTAGACAGGCGTTGAAATCCCTAGATTGGACTCCATGAGAGTCGTCTTTTCCCACGGGGCAATCGGGCTCGCGTTCCTGGCGCTCGCAGGCTGTCGGCCGGGATCGGCTTCGGCCGGTCTGGAGCCGGATCCTTCGCGTGTGGTGGCGGTGAGAATCGTTCCGGAGTCCGCCGATCTGTCGGCAACGGATACCCTCCGATTCCGCGCGATGGCGGTGAGTGCCAATGGCGAGGTCCAGTCGGCCCAGGGCGCTGCGTTCGAAGCGACCGGGGGTACGATCGACGCCGACGGGCTCTACCGCGCGACGGCAGCTGGGGCCTTTGAGGTGCGCGCCCTTCTCCACCTCAAGACCGGCGACGTGGGCGCGGTCGCCCGGGTTGACGTCCGGGCGCCTCCTCCTGCACCGGTTCTCCAGTGGATTTCGGTCAATCCCGACTCGGTTTCCCTCGCGCCGAGCGGCGAGCAACTGTTTACTGCGTTGGCGCGGTTTTCGGATGGGACGGACCGGGCGGTTACGCCGGCCTGGATGGCGACCCTGGGTACCATCGGTCCCGATGGGCGCTATCGCGCAGGGAGCACGGGGGGCTCCGATCAGGTCGTGGCCACCTTGGCGGCCGACGGTCGAACCGCGGTCGACACCGCCTGGGTGACCGTGGTGGTGCCGCCGGCACCGCCGCCGCCGACCCCGCCACCGCCGCCGCCGCCGCCGACCCCGCCGCCGCCGCCACCGCCGCCGCCGGCTCCGTCGCTACTCTCGGTCGAGCTGCTTCCCGACAGTGCGAATGTATCGAGAGGGGCATCGCTGCAATTCTCGGCCGTGGGACACCGGTCCGATGGCACGACGGTGGCTCTCCTGGGCGGATTCGGCGCAACCGGGGGACAGGTCTCTTCCACTGGACTCTTCACCGCCGGACAGACCTCGGGAAGTTTCCTGGTCTGGTTCCAGCTCCAAGCTCCCAACCTGGCCGACACTAGCCGGGTCATAATTCCGGCACCGCCGCCGCCGCCACCACCGCCGCCACCACCGCCACCGCCGCCGCCGCTACCACCGCCACCACCGCCGCCGCCACCCCCCCCATCGGGTCCGCTGGGGATCAACGCGGATCTCTACCCGCTCCGGATGTTCCCGGCCGACAACCCGTGGAACCAGCCGGTCGACACCGCTCAGGTCGATCCCAGCTCCGACGCGATCGTCGGTCTGATCGGCGCCACCAAGGCGTTTCACCCCGACTTCGGAGCCAACTGGAACGGGGGCCCGTTCGGGATTGCCTACATCGTGGTGGCCGGTACTCAGGCGCGAGTGCCGGTGAGCTTCGACTACGCCGACGAGAGCGATCCCGGTCCGTACCCGATTCCGGTCGATGCTCCCATCGAGGGCGGCGCGAGCGCAGGCGGTGATCGACACGTGCTCGTGGTCGACCGGGACGCTTGGCGCCTATACGAATTGTTCGCGGCGTATCCCCAGCCGGACGGCTCCTGGCACGCCGGTTCGGGCGCCGTCTTCGATCTCAACTCCAACGCCCTTCGGCCCGCGGGCTGGACCTCGGCGGACGCCGCGGGACTGCCGATTCTCCCGGGCCTGGTTCGTTACGACGAGGTAACGGCGGGCGTCATTGCGCACGCGCTTCGATTCACCATCAGCCAGAGCCGCCGGGCCTATATTCCTCCGGCCCGGCACTGGGCCAGCAGCGACACCTCGCCGCTCCGTCCGCCGATGGGGATGCGGGTCCGGCTCAAGGCCTCGTTCAATATCTCGGGCTACCCCGCCCGGGTGCAGGTGATTCTTCGGGCGCTCAAGACGTACGGGATGATCGTGGCCGATAACGGGAGCGACTGGTACCTGAGCGGAGTGGCCGACGCCCGGTGGAATGACGGGGAGATCAATACGCTGAAACAACTCAGGGGGAGCGATTTCGAAGTGGTGCGGATGCAGGGCGTCGTGACGCAGTGAGGGGAGCGCTCTGCTGCGCGGCCGCGGCCGGAGTCGCGATCGCCTGTGCGGGCGCCTCCCCGCTGCTTTCTCCCACCCCCACACAGCTGGCCGCTATCGCGCCCGACAGCTTCCTGGTGGCGTTCGAGACCAGTCGAGGGCAGTTCGTCCTGGCGGCCCATCGGGATTGGTCGCCTCTCGGCGTCGACCGGTTCCACTTCCTGGTGCGCCACGGGTACTACGACGGAGCTCGATTCTTCAGGGTGGTCCCGGGCTTCGTGGTCCAATGGGGCATCTCCGGCGAGCCAGCCATCAACGCGGCCTGGGAGAACCGCGCCATCCCGGATGAACCGGTCCGGCGCAGCAACACGCGCGGTCTGGTGTCCTACGCGCGCGGCGGCCCCAACACCCGCTCGGTACAACTCTATGTGAATCTGGGAGACAACGCGCGCCTCGACACCACCAGTACCTTCGGATTCCCGCCGATCGCCCAGGTTACCGAGGGGATGGCGGTCGTCGATTCGATGTACGAGGGGTATTCCTGTCGGCGCGGAAGCCAGGGGACCTGTCCCTCCCAGGACTCGATCCGGCTGGCCGGGGAGGCGTACCTGGCGCGAGTTCATCCCAAACTGGATTACATCCGCCGGGCCAGGGTGGTTCGGGAATGGAGGAGTGGGGCAGGGCAGTAGGAAACTGTGGTGTTTCTGCAACAGTGTTGGTCTTGCGCGTCAGTTTCAGTCCCCCGAAATCGGTGCCCCGGTCGCCCGGTCCCAGCTGTCCCAAGTCAGGTGGCAGCGGGTGACGAAATACTCCGGCGGGTGGCCTTCCCGCTCGAGCAGCGAGTGGAGGATTTCGTGCCGGACCACCATCTCGTGGTTCTGGTAATTCCCGGCGATGACGATCTTGTTCTGACCCCCCTCTCTGATCCATTGTCCGACCTTCAGACCCTGGTCGGTGGAGAAGGTCTCAACTCCTGGCACCACATACCATTGGATCGCGGAGAAATTCCCGGTGAGGCCGCTGCAGGCCTCGGTCCGCTCTTGCCATTCCTGGTAGATGACGGGGGCCACTACCTGTACCGCGCCGGCGGGAAGGGGGATGTCGTGGGGGGCCAGGGTAGAACAGGCGGAAATCAGGGCACCGAACCCGGCGCCTGCGAGCCTGCGGCCCACCCGAATCGAACGGATCTCCACCGCTGCCACCGCCCCTGTGTCAATGTTCTTGACTGTAAAAGGGGCGAGAGGTATGCCACGGCGTGGGTGAGATTCGAACTCACGAAGGGGTTTCCCCCTTGGCGGTTTTCAAGACCGCTGCCTTCAACCACTCGGCCACCACGCCTTGGTCGGCCAAGCTAGGACGTCCGGTCGAGCGCCACAACCTCAGGGTTCAATCCGACCCGATTTCCTGATTTCGGCGTCCACCCGCTTCGCGATCGAGTCGGCCCGGGCGGCCAAGGCACTGTCACCGTGCTCCCGGAACGTGGCGGCCATTCCGCCGTAGATGATCGAGTAGAGCCGCAGGATCGACGCCGAGGGCGCATCCACCCAGCCAAGCGGCCGGTCCCGGGTGGCGCTTTGCCAGTGGTAACCCTTCTCCAGCAGCGCGCGAGTGCGCTCCAGATCGGTGTATCCCATCGGTGTCAGCACGATATTGGCGCTCGGAGTAACCGGCTTGGGGTAGAGTTTCCGGACCAGGCCCTGGGACACGAGATACCCGGTAAGCCCGAGGGTTTCGTCGGGGTAGCCGCCGTCGCTCCAGGCGAAGTAGATCGGGCGCTTGCCGAGGTTGTCGCGGATCAGGAAAATGGTGGCCAGGTCCTTCCGATCCACCACCTCGGAGCCGAAGGAGATCACCAATTCGCCGAATTTCACGCCCTGCCCTTTGGGGATTCGGGAATACTCGGGAAGGCTGTCGAGCTCCTCCTCGGTCTGGGAAAACACCGGGCCGGCCGGCCTCGGCCACCCCTCCTTGCCGGGTACGCCGAGGGCTATCCCGGTGGTGTCGGCCCGCGGCCTCCAGAGGTCGAGCGCCCGGGCGGGGTCGAAGTCGGGGGTCTTTCGCCTTCGCAGCTGGCGGAGGTGCCAATCGGTGTTCATCAGCGAGAGGTTGGCGAGCGTCACGTCGGGACGGATCCCTTCCACCTCCTGGGCGAACCAGAGGGGGAAGGTGTCGTTGTCGCCGGCGGTGATCAGGATTCCGTAGGGCTCCACCGACTCGAGGAGGTCGATTGCGAAGTCGCGGGGGACCGATTCCTTGCTGCGGCTGGCGGTGAGGTGATTGCCGAAGAGGGGAACGATGCCGAGCAGGAGCACCGGCAGTGCGGCAAGCCGGGTGCGCGCCTGCTTGGCCAGCGAATCCGCCGCCACCGCGATGCCGGCGGCGAACAGGGTGCCGAAGAAGGCGAAAGAACAGACAAAGAAATAGTCGCGCTCGCGGACCTCGCGCATGTCGTTGTTGATGTCCGCCCGGTCCGGATACATCGAGAAGCCGTATTTGAAGTTGAGATACCAGACCAGCGTGAAGGTGAGGATGAAGACCATCGCGGCGGCGGCAATGCCGGCCCGGCGATCCCGCTTGAGCAGGGCCCAGAGCCCGCCCAGGCCGGTGACCGTGAAGATCGCGGTGGTCACAGCGGGGATCCGCGACGGCCAGTCGCGGGAGAACTGCCAGCTGAAATACTGCCAGTAGTTGGCCAGCTGTTCGAGATAGGAACCGGTCTGCCGGTTGAAGACCGAGGGCTTTCCGTACTGGACTCGGTTGAGCACGTCGTTGAGGGGCTGGCATTTCATCGCGATGGCGTTGAGCACCCCGCGACAGATCGGCTCCCCCTCGTTGATGGGCGGGAATTGCGCGGCCCGGATCGGCAGGAAGAGATAGTTCGGCGACACCCCGATCACGATGGCGGCCACGATGCCGACCAGGACCGCCGGGCGAGTGAGGACCCGCCAGTCGGTCCAGAGCACGTACACCGCCACCGCGGGCGCCGCGAGCACGCCCATCATGTGGTTGGTCGAGGTGAGCGCCAGCAGGTAGGCGATCAGGATCAGCCAGCGATCCCGGTGGGCTCCCGGTTCGTCATCGCCCCAGTGGACCGCGAGCCAGGTGACCAGCGCCATGAAAAACATCGAGACAGTGTAGACCTTCTCATTGACCGTGGACTGATTCCACACCGTCCAGGAGGTGGCCCCGACGAGGACACCGGCGAATGCGGCGGCGAGCCGGAGGACCCGGTCCTCGACC
>JBGPEJ010000215.1:0-5518 GCA_041482775.1 Gemmatimonadota bacterium
ACTGGGGGAGCCAACATAAGG
This sequence comes from Gemmatimonadota bacterium, assembly GCA_041482775.1. GTDB lineage: Bacteria > Gemmatimonadota > Gemmatimonadetes > Gemmatimonadales > GWC2-71-9 > JABFSM01. The sequence goes on from JBGPEJ010000215.1 coordinate 22, forward strand.
AGCGTAGCATGCGTGCGCAAGAGTCGAATTTCCTTTCCACAGGCGTGCACATTGATCACATTTCCACACTCGAATCCGGCACGTACCAGGCCTCGTAACGGGGTAAGTGATCCACCTGGTTTGCGAGCGCAGAATCGGGTCCTAGATTCCCCGGTTGTATGAATGCACCCGCCACACCGCCCAGCGCGGGGCCAGATCTGGCCAAGCTTCGTATCGACCGCGACGCGCCGTCGCCGGCGCTCCGCCGCGCGCTGGGGCGGAACCTGGCGCTAGTGCTGGTGGCAGTCGGTCTGGTCGTCGCACTCGTGCTGTTCCTCCGTCGCGATCAGCCAGTTCCCATCCAGGTCTTCGCCGTCAATCCAAGCCCGAGCGGGTCGGCGCGGGCGGCCGGCGCGACCAGCGTGACCGCCAACGGCTACGTCGTCGCCCGGACTCGGGCCGCCGTCTCGGCCAGGCTGGCCGGGCGGCTGGCCGAGCTGAGGGTGAGCGAGGGATCGGTAGTACGGAAGGGTGAGGTGATCGCCCGGCTGGAGAGCGCCGACTACCAGGCCCAGGTGACGCAGGCGGAGGCCGCCCTCGCCACCGCCCAGGCCGAGGTGACGGTGGCGGAGGCTCGGAGAGACCAGCTGGTGCGGGAGGCCCGCCGGGTCGAGGACATCCGGAGTGCTGGGTCCGACCTGATGTCGGACCAGGAGGTCGAGGCGGCGCAGAGTGCCGCCCGTCAGGCGGAGGCGCAGGCTCGCGCCGCAACCTCGCGGGTCGCCGCGGCGGGGGCGGAGCTGCGATTCGCCCATGCCACGCTGGAACACACGGTGATTCGGGCGCCATTCAACGGCACGGTGCTCCGGAAAGAAGCCGAGGTGGGAGAAGTCGTGGCACCGTCGGTGGGCGGCGGTCTCACTCGCGGGGCCGTGGTGACCATGGCCGATCTGCAGTCGCTCGAGGTCGAGGTGGACGTGAACGAGGCCTACATTGCCCGGGTGGGGAACACCCAGCCCGCGGTGATCACCCTCGACGCCTATCCCGATACCAGTTTCCGGGGTCAGGTCAGGCAGGTGGTGCCGACGGCCGACCGGCAACGGGCGACGGTGCAGGTGAAGGTGGCCATCCTCGACCGCGATCCGCGGATCCTCCCCGAGATGGGCGCCCGGGTGGACTTTCTCGAAGCGGCCGACTCCGCGGCCGACTCCGCGGCCGCCCGCCCCGGCGCCGGTCGCCTCAGGGTCCCGGCGGCGGCGGTGCAGGAACGGGAGGGCCGCTCGGTGGTCTGGCTGGTACGCCAGGGCCGCCTGGAGTCGCATCCGGTGGAAGCGGGGCCGGTGAGCGGCGGCTTCCGCGAGATCCGCTCCGGCCTGCTGGGCGGAGAGTTGCTGATGGTGGGGGGCGTCGAATCGCCCCGAGAGGGGATGCGGGTCAGCACCAGCCCTTAGGAGGGAGACGACGTCATGGCCCTGGTCGAGATTCGCGAGGTTGACAAGACCTTCCAGCGCGGCTCGGAGCGGATCGACGTGTTCATCGGGCTCACGCTCGATATCGCGGAGGGTTCCTTCACCGCCCTCATGGGCCCGTCCGGCTCCGGAAAGCCCACCCTGCTCAATCTGGTGGCCGGGCTCGATCGCCCCACTCGTGGCAGCGTCCGGGTCGCCGGCGCGGAAGTGAGTGCCATGCGGCCGAACCAGCTCGCACCCTGGCGGGCCCGGCATATCGGCTTCGTGTTCCAGCAGCTCAACCTCCTGCCGGTGCTCACCGCCTATCAGAACGTGGAGCTGCCGCTCCTGCTCACCCGGCTGTCCCGGAAGGAGCGGGATGAGCGAATCCGGCTGGCGCTCGGCGTGGTCGGGCTGGAGGACCGCTTGTCCCACTATCCGCGGCAACTCTCCGGTGGGCAGGAGCAGCGGGTGGCCATCGCCCGCGCCATCGTGGCTGACCCGACGCTGGTCCTGCTGGACGAGCCCACCGGGCAGCTCGATGCCAGGAGTTCGGGGGACGTGCTGCAGCTCCTGGGCCGCCTCAACCAGGAGTTCAAGAAGGCCATCATCATCGTGACTCACGATGCGCACGCCGCGGACGCAGCCCGAACGGTGCTCCACCTCGATAAGGGCCGGCTGATCGAGCGGCAGGGAGCGGCCGTGTGAGATTCCTCCACCTGGTCCTGGCCAACCTCGGCCGTCACAAGCTCCGCACCCTCCTCACTACGGCGAGTGTGGCGCTGGCGCTGTTCCTGTTCGCCTCGCTCCGGACCGTGGTGACCACCCTCGATGCCGCAGCGCGGTTCGGCAGCGCCCGGCGGCTGGTGAGCACCAACGCCACGGGGATCGTGTTCCCGCTGCCGCTCAGCTACGCCAACAAGCTCCGGGCGGTGCCGGGAGTCGAAGCGGTCACCTGGGCCAACTGGTTCGGCGGCCGCTACGGCGACAACAAGCGGTTCTTCGCCCAGTTCGCGGTGGATCCCCAGTCCTATCTCGAGATGTATCCCGAGATCTCCCTCCCCGAGGACCAGAAGCAGGCCTTCTTCCGGGAACGCTCCTCGGCGATCATCGGCCGCCGGCTGGTGGACGTCTTCGGGTGGCGGCTGGGACAGAACGTGACCATCCGGGGGACCATCTTCCCGGGCGACTGGACCTTCACCATCCGCGGCATCTACACCCCGACCGACGCGGTCATCAACGATGACATGCTGCTCTTCCGTCACGACTATCTCGAGGAGCGCGTAGGCCGGCCGGGAATCGCGGGCTGGTACGTGTTCCGGATCGACGATGCCAATCACGCGGCCCAGATCGCCCGGACGGTGGACGGCCAGTTCAAGAACTCCAGCGCGGCGACCAAGACCGGGACCGAGCAGGCCTTCAACGCCAGCTTCGCCACCATGTGGGGCAACGTGAGCCTGCTCATGGGGACCATCGGGCTGGCGGTGGTGTTCGCCATCCTGCTGGTCACCGCCAACGCGATGATGATGAGCGCCCGGGAGCGCACCGGCGAGGTGGCGGTGCTCAAGGCCATCGGCTTCTCCGACCGGATCGTGTTCGGGCTGGTGATGCTCGAGGCGGCGGCCATCGCGCTGACCGGCGCGCTCCTGGGGCTCGGCGGGGCCAAGTTCCTCTACAAGGCCACCAACTTCAACGCCGCCGGGTTTCTGCCCGGTTTCGACGTGACGACCAGCACCCTGCTGCTCGGCGCCACGGTGGCGCTGCTCCTGATGCTGGCGAGCGGCCTGGTTCCGGCAATCCGGGCGGCACGGCTGCCGGTGGTGCAGGCGCTCCGGCGGGTCGAGTAGCCCGGAGATTACCCATGAAGATCCCCCTCATCTACAACGCCCGCAGCGTCCTCCAGCGCCCCATGTCGACCGCGTTCACGGCGCTCGGGATCGGCCTGGTGGTGGCGGTTTTCATCGGGATGCTGGCGCTGGCCAACGGGTTCCGCGCGGCGCTGGTGCGGACCGGCTCGGACCTGAACGCGCTGGTGCTCCGGCGCGGTGCCGATACCGAGCTGGCGAGCGGCATCGACCGCGCCACCGCGAGCATTCTCGCGGCCTCGCCCCACGTGGCGAGCGGTGCGGACGGCCGGCCCCTGGTGAGTCCCGAGGTCTACGTCCTGGTGCCGCTTACCCGGCGGGGCGCCGACACCGGCACGGTCGCGAACGTGGTGGTCCGCGGAATCGGCGAGGCGGCCTGGAAGGTCCGCAGCAACATCGCCATCGTCGCCGGACAGCCGCCCCACTCGGGGCGGGCCGAGGTCTGCGTGGGCCGGAAGATGGCGGCGACCTTTCCCAACACCGGCGTGGGTCAGACCCTCCATTTCGGCGGACGGGACTGGACGGTGGTCTGCCAGTTCACAGCCGGGGGGTCGGCGTTCGAGTCGGAGATCTGGGGCGAGAACGAGCAGTTCATGCCGGTATTCCGGGGCGAGGTCTTCCAGTCGGTCAGCTTCCGGCTCAAGGATCCCGCCGCCTTCGAGGAGGCCAAGCGGGCGCTGGAGAGCGACCAGCGCCTCACGGTGGACGTGCACCAGGAATCAACGTTCTACGCCGAACAGTCCCAGGTGCTGGGGCGGATTCTCCAGGTCCTCGCCTTCCTCGTCACCAGCATCATGGCGGTGGGCGCCATCTTCGGCGCGATCAACACGATGTACGCCGCCGTGGCCACCCGGGCACCCGAGATCGCCGTGCTGCTCACCCTCGGCTTCCATCCCCTGAGCGTGCTGCTCAGCTTCCTGGTCGAGTCGGTGCTGATCGCGCTGGTGGGGGGCGTGATCGGGATCCTGCTGGCGCTCCCCATCAACGGGATCGTGACCAGCACCACCAACTGGGCCAGCTTCAGCGAGATCGCGTTCAGTTTCCGGGTCACCCCGGGACTCCTCCTCGCAGGCCTCGTCTTCGCGCTGGTGATGGGGACTTTGGGCGGTTTCTTCCCCGCCTGGCGGGCCGCGAGGCTGCCGGTGGTGCAGGCGTTGAGGTGAGGCGGTCGGTGGCAGCACCGGTGCCACTCCGCCGCCGGCGAGGACACACCCCCTCCGGCGCCGTCCGCGACAGCCACCCCCACGCCCCTGGGACGGCGCCTGCGGAGGCATGCCCTCACCGGACGGCGGAAGCGGTCTTCAATGCCCGGTCGCGAAGGGAGCGGCATCCCCTGAGGAGTGCGTCAGGCGGGCGGTCGCGTGCCCACTTCCTCTCCCGGACGCCGCCGCCTGCAGCGCGACGAGGGGTGTGACGCTCCCGCACGCGACAGCTTCACTAGAGACCTTGAGCACCTCCGTAAGCTCCGTTAAACGCCGGGTCATCGCTTCGAGCTGAACTGCTGCCGGATCCCTACGCCTGTCCCAGAAACGTCTCCCGGAAGTACCCCACCGGAATCGTCCCCTGCCGCATGAACCGCTCGTGGAAGTCCTTGGCGGTGAATGCGGCGCCATTCTTCTCCTTCCATGCATCCCGCAGGGCGATGATCTCGTTCTTGCCGAGGTTGTAGGTGATTGCCTGGGTGGGCCACTTGCTGTAACGGTAGAGGGCCTGGGTGGACGCCTCGCAGACCGCCCGGGCGTCGGCGTTCCCCGGGGCCGCGTGTCAGGCCCCGGGATAGAACTGCGCGTGTTCGGCGAAGAAGTCCACCGCTTCGTCGAACGTCATCCGGCCGGTATGGATCCCCACGTCCACCCGGACCCGTACCGCCCGGCGCAGCTGCCCCTGCAGTTCATACAGATGCTCCGCCGCCGTGTAGAACCCGTGCGGCTGGTCCGGGACCGGCACGGCCATGAGGTCTTCGGCGTACAGCGCCCACCCCTCCGAGGCCATGGAGTCCTCCCACATGGAGGAGGAATCCTCCACCGCGCCGGGGGTCAGCCAGCGGACGTTGGAGATTTCCGCGGCATGCTGGGTCATGTACTTGTAGTCCCAGTCGTGCCCCGGAAATCCTTCATGCACCGCCGTGTCCGCCACCGAGGCCCGGTTACGGAGCCGAAGCGCCCCAGGGTCGTTGCCTGTCGGGGTCAGGTAGAATCGCCCGAC
>JBGPEJ010000216.1:0-5503 GCA_041482775.1 Gemmatimonadota bacterium
CTATGTGCCCCGCCCGTCCATTGCAACCGTTTTCCATGCAGCGCGGCCCCGCCACCGGACGCGAATGGAGGCGAGGGGGATCGAACCCCTGACCTCGTGAATGCCATTCACGCGCTCTCCCAACTGAGCTACGCCCCCGCTATATTATCTCGCCCGCCGGGAGCACGACCGCAGCATGCCAAGCTAGTCGTGGCCTCCGGGTGTGTCAAGCAAAAACCGCACCGTTTCGACGCGCCGCCCCGCTCTATAACGCCATCGCCCGCCGAGGGTTCACCAGCGATGAGCAAGCCGAGGAACCGGAAGCGCGACACCGCCGCCTCGCTCGGCGTGTACGACGCCGAACGCGACATTCTCGACCTCTATCTCCACGACGTCAGCAAGTCGTCGCTGCTGACCCCCGCCCAGGAACTGGAGGTTGCCCGCCGGGTGCGCCAGGGCGACGAGTCCGCAATGCACGAGCTGGTCACCCGGAACCTCCGTTTCGTCGTCTCGGTCGCCAAGAAGTACCAGAATCGGGGCATTCCCCTGGTGGACTTGATCGGCGAGGGCAACCTCGGCCTGCTGACCGCGGCTCGGAAGTTCGACCCCGACCACGGCGTCAAATTCATCTCCTACGCCGTCTGGTGGATCCGCCAGGCCATCCTCTCGTCGGTCGCCAAGTATGGGCGCACCGTACGGGTTCCGCTCAACCGCACCGCCGATCTCTCCCGCACCATGCGGGCCACCGAGGCGCTCCGCCAAGACCTGGGCCGGGAACCGACCGCGGAGGAGGTCGCCGAGTCGGTGGGGCTGTCGGTGGAGCTGGTGCAGGCGCTCGCCGCGCTCAATACCGCCGAGGTCCGCCTCGACGCACCGCTCAGCCACGACGGCGACCGCTCGACCATCGAGCGCTTCATCGCCGATGCCCAGGCCGACACCGAAGCGGAGGTGATGGAACGCTTCCTCGCGGCGGAAATCGAATCGGCGCTCCGGACCCTCGCCCCCCGCGATGCCAAGGTGCTCCGGCTCTCCTTTGGGCTCGACGGCGGGCGGGAACACACGCTCGAGGAAATCGGCGTGCTTTTCGGCGTCACCCGCGAGCGGGTGCGCCAGCTCCGGGACCGGGCCCTGAAGCGGCTGCGCGAGGGCGAGGTGGGGCGGGCGCTGGCGAGTTTCGCCGCATGAACGAAGAGCGCGGAGTGCGCCGCTTCTTCCGGCTGACCGGCCGGTGGGCCATCGAGGCGCGGCGCGCCCTCGCCGACGGTACCACCTGGCGTCCCCAGCTCTTCCCGCAAATGCGGCGGCTGGGTGTGGACTCGGTGCCGGTGGCCCTCTTCCTTGCGGTCTTCACCGGAATGGTGCTGGCGCTGCTCTCCTCCTACATGTTTACCCGCGCCATTCCGCTCTATTTCGTGGGGACCCTGGTCACCAAGGCGGTGATGCTCGAGCTGGGGCCGGTGCTCACCGGAATGGCGCTGGCCGGCCGGGTCGGCGCCAACATCGCCGCGGAGCTCGGAACCATGCGGGTCACCGAGCAGGTGGATGCGCTGGAGACCCTCGCCATCAGCCCGCACGCCTATCTGGTTACCCCGCGGGTCATCGCCGCCACCCTGATGTTTCCCGTCGTCACCGCGATGGCGATGGCGATCGGCGTGCTTTCGGGATGGTTTACCGCGGTCAACCTCCTCGATCTGAGCAGTGGAGAGTTTCTCCGCGGCGCCCAGCAGTTCTACAAGTTCAAGGACATCTGGTTCGGTCTGGTCAAGAGTGCCAGCTTCGGCACCGCGGTCGCCACGCTGGGCTGTTTCCAGGGACTCAACACCCACGGCGGCGCCGAAGGCGTGGGCCGTTCGACCACCCGCGCGGTGGTGCTCGGTTGCCAGGCGATCCTGGTCCTGGACGCCTTCTGGGCGCTGGTGCTCCTGTGATCGCGTTCGAGGGCGTCTCCAAACGCTTCGGGGACCGGGTGGTCCTCGACGGTTTCTCGCTCGAGGTGCCCGAAGGGGAGACGACCGTGCTCATGGGGCACTCCGGCTCGGGGAAGAGCGTTGCCCTCAAGCACATCGTCGGGCTCATCGAGCCCGATGCCGGCCACGTCGTCGTAGACGACGAAGTGGTGGATCAGCTGCCGTACGAGGAGCTGATGCGGCTCCGCGGCCGCATCGGCTACGTCTTCCAGTTCGCCGCCCTGTTCGATTCCCTCAGCATCCGCGAAAACCTCGCGCTGGGCCTGCGGCGGCAGGGGCTCGATCCCGAGACCATCGCCGCGCGGGTGGCCGAAAGCCTGCGGCTTGTGGAGCTCTCCGGTGCGGAAGAACGCTATCCGGCGGAGCTCTCCGGCGGAATGCGCAAGCGGGTGGGTATTGCGCGGGCGATCGCGCTCCGGCCACGCTACATTCTGTATGATGAGCCGACCACCGGCCTCGATCCGGTGACCACGGCCGCGATGGATGACTTGATGGTGCGCGCCCGGCAGGAGCTCGGGGCCACCAGCGTCGTCGTGACCCACGATCTCCGCAGCGCCTTTGCCGTGGCCGACCGGGTGGCCTTCCTCGACGAGGGCCGGATCCGCCAGGTCGGCAGCGTGCGGGAGATCCAGGAAACGACCGATCCTCTGGTGCGGGGCTTCATCGAGGGACGCCCCCCCGCTGGCGGCGGAGGACACCGGTGAAGCGCTCCAACGAGTACGCGGTGGGCCTGACCGTGTTCGCCGCCGCGATCCTGGTGGTGGTCGGCGCCATGGGCCTCGGCCGGCTCCACATCGGCCGCCAGGACGTGGTGCGCACCGCGCGGTTCCGCTCGGTGGGCGGCCTGGGCCCGGGGGCCAACGTGACCCTCCGCGGGGTCAAGGTCGGCCGGGTCGCCACCATCCGGGTCGTCAAGGACGACTGGGTCGAGGTCGATTTCCTGCTCCGGCCCGATCTCAACCTTCCCGCCCGCCCCACCGCGATCGCCGCGCCGGCCACCCTCTTCGGCGAGTGGCGGGTCAACATCCTGCCGATCGAGGAGGCCTCCTCCGATCGCGAGGTGCAGTCGCAGCTCGCCGAGGCCCAGGCAGTGGGCGGCGACGTCTGGCCTGGCACCACTCTCCCCGACATCGGCGAAATCACCCTCCAGGCCAGCCGGATCGCCGGAGACATCGGCGTCATCACCGACCGGATCGAGGGCGCCCTCGACTCCAATGCCGTGGGGGACGTCAAACAGAGCCTCAAGGATCTCCGCGCCACCGTCGTCCGGCTGACCCGGCTGGCCAACAGCGAGAGCGACAACTTCAGCAAGCTTTCGGGCAATCTCACCCGGACCTCGGATGAAGTGGGGGTCGCATCCCACCGGTTCAACACGGTGTTGGGGCGGGTGGATTCGGCCACGATGAACGGGCAGCTGCAAGACCTGATGAGCTCCACCCGGCAGACCAGCCAATCACTGCGGCAGATGACCACGGATATGCAGGAGCTGGTCAACGACGTGAAGGAGCACCGGCGGAGCCTGGTCCGCATTCTCGAAGCGAGCGACTCCCTGCTCACCAAGGTGCAGACCGGCCGCGGCACGCTCTCCTTGCTCGCCAGCGACTCGACGCTCTACCACGAGGCGACCCAGACCGTTCAGCAGCTGCGGCAGCTGCTCGCCGACATTCAGGCCAATCCCCGTCGCTATTTTCGCTTCTCGGTATTCTGATGGCGCCGTTCGGCGGACCCGGTCGTGGCTAAGCGGCGCCCCGAACGCGAGGTCTCGGCGGGCGGCATCGTCTTTCGCCGGGACCCGGAGGGGGAGCTGCGCTTTCTCCTGATCCGGGATTCCTACGACAATTGGGGGTTCCCCAAGGGCCACCTGGAGGACGGTGAGTCCCCCGCCGACGCCGCGCTTCGGGAAACCGCCGAGGAAACCGGTCTGGGGGGCCTCCGGCTCCACGGGCCGATCCGGATCATTGACTGGCACTTCCGGTTCCGGGGGCGGTTCATCCACAAGTTCTGCCACTTCTTCCTGTTCGAATCTTCGAGCGGCGAGCCGGTTCCCCAGAAGGACGAGGGGATCACCGCGTGTCAGTGGGGCACCCTTGAGGGAGCGCTCGGCGACCTGAGTTACGAAAACGCCCGCGGGGTGCTCCGCCGGGCCGGCGACATGGCGCGGGCGCTGGTTGCCGTCGGCGCCGGCCGGCCGCATCCGGCACCGAAGCCCATCGCCCCTTCGTGAGGCGATGCCGGCCGTCGCCGCCCTGCTCGACAGCCGAACCGCGCTGGGTGCGCTGCGGCGCTCCCTGCCGCGCGGATTCGCCCCGTTGCTGGCCTGTCGCTCGCCCGGAGGTCTCGAGCGCGCGGTCGAGCTCCGGCTGCTCGAAGCGATCGTCCTGGGCTCCGGGGCCGCCCGACGGCTCGACCTCGACAGCCTCCGGGCCCAATATCCCGGCATTCCGGTGGTGGTCTACGGCGTGTTTCGCTCCGACGACGGCCCGTTGCTGGCTACCTGGCAGCGCCTGGACTTGGCGGCGGTGGCCATCGAGGGGCTTGACGACCCGGTGGTGGGCGATCTGGTCGTGCGACAATCGGTCTCTTCCCGGCGACGCCGCGCCCTGGCCGAAGCGCCGAGGCTCCTCCGGCTGACCGAGCCGGTGCAGCGGAGAGCCTGGGAGGCCCTCCTCGCGGTGTGGGGACGTCCGGTCCGCACCGCCTCGCTGGCCCGGACCCTCGGGCTCTCCCGTGAACATCTGTCGCGCCAGTTCGGCGCGGGGGGCGCACCGAACCTCAAGCGGGTCGCGGATCTTCTCACCGTGTCCGCGGCGCTGTCGTTGCTGGGCAATCCCGGCTACCGGCTCCCCCAGGTCGCCCGGCTTCTGGGATTCTCCACACCCAGCCACCTCCGGTCGATGGTGCTTCGGATCGCCGGAGTCCGGCTCGAGCAGGCGCGGCAATTGTCGGAACGGGAGCTGTTGGGTCGGTTCGTTCGCGGGGGGGCCCGAAGCCGAGGGTAAGGCACAAGCGGGCCGGCCGCAGCCTCTTGCCCGGCCTGGGGGATTGTGATAATTTTCACAAAGTCAAATCCGACCCGTTTTCACGTGATCTTCAGGCTCTGAGCCCATGGCGACTGATTCAGTCCTCCGCCCCGGTGAACTGAAGGACATCCTCCTCAAGGAAATCGAGGCGGCGAACCTCGGGCAGGCCGATACCGCCGACGTCGGGACCACCCTGGAAGTCCGGGATGGCGTTGCCCGGATCTACGGGCTCAAGGCGGCCCTGGCCGGGGAGATGCTCGAGTTCACCTCCTCGGAGACGGGGGAGACGATTACCGGCCTGGTGCTCAATCTCGAGCAGGACAACGTGGGCGCCGCGATCATGGGCGACTACCTCAAGCTCAAGGAAGGCGACGAGGTGCGTTGCACCGGACGCCTTCTTCAAGTGCCGACGGGTCGGGCCATGCTGGGGCGGGTGGTGGACGCGCTGGGCCAGCCGGTCGACGGCCGCGGTCCGATCAAGGCGGAGGGGCGCCGGCCGGTGGAGATGATCGCCCCGGGCATCATCGTGCGGCAGCC
>JBGPEJ010000217.1:0-5497 GCA_041482775.1 Gemmatimonadota bacterium
AATGTGCACGCCGGCCACGACGACTACCACGCGGTGGACGACACCGGTTTCTTCCAGATTTTCGCCAAGGACGTGCAGTCGGTCGCCGACCTCACGCTGATCGCCCACCGGGTGGCGGAGCTGTCGCTCAACCCCGGGATCTGCGCGCAGGACGGCTTCCTCACCAGCCACGTCATCGAGTCGCTCCGGTTGCCGGAGCCGGAGCTCATCAAGACCTACCTGGGCGATCCGGCCGACCTGATCGAGTCACCCACCCCGGCGCAACGCCTGGTCTTCGGAGACCGAAGGCGCCGCATTCCGGAGTTGTTCGACCTCGATTATCCGGCCATGCTGGGCGTGGTCCAGAACCAGGACAGCTACGCCCAGGGCGTCGCCGCCCAGCGGCCGTTCTACTTCGATCACGTGGCGGAGCTGACCGATCGGGCGTTCGAGGAATTCGCCGCGCTCACCGGCCGCCGGTACGCCCGGGCGGCCGGCTACCGGCTCGACGACGCAGAATGGGTCGTCGCAGGGCAGGGATCGGTGGTTGCCAACGCCGAAGCGGTGGCCGACCACCTGCGGGGCACCACGGGGCTCAAGGTCGGGGTGCTGGATCTCACGATGTTCCGGCCGTTCCCCGCGGACCTGGTCACCCGGTTGCTGGCGGGGAAGAAGGGCGTCGTCGTACTCGAGCGCACCGACCAGCCGCTGGCGGTCGATCCGCCGCTGCTTCGCGAGCTGCGCGCGGCCATGTCGAAGGCGATCGAGAACGGGCGCGCCGGGACCGCGCCACCCCATATCGGCGTTCTCCCGTTGCGGGCCGATCAGGTCCCCGACTTCTACTCCGGGTGCTTTGGGCTGGGCAGCCGCGATCTCCAACCGGGGGAGATCGTCGCGGCCGTTCACAACATGCGGGCCGGCGGGGCGCGCCGCCGTCAGTTCTATCTCGGCGTGGATTTCATCCGGGAAGGCACCCGGGTTCCCAAGCTCCAGATCTGGCAGGAAAAACTGCTCGACGGTTACCCCCGGCTTCCCGACCTCGCGCTGCACGCGTCGGGCGACCTGAATCTGCTCCCCCGCGGCTCGACCGCGGTCCGGATCCATTCCGTGGGCGGGTGGGGCGCCATCACGATGGGCAAGAACCTCGCGATGACGGCGTTCGAGCTGCTCGGGCTGCACATCAAGGCCAATCCCAAGTACGGCTCCGAGAAGAAGGGGCAACCCACTACGTTCTACGCGGTGCTGGCCCACGAGCCGGTGCGGCTCAATTGCGAGCTCCGGCATGTGGACGTCGTGCTCTCCCCCGATCCCAACGTCTTCCGCCACAGCGACCCGCTGGCCGGGCTGGCCGACGCCGGGGTCTTCGTGATCCAGAGCGACCTCGCCCCCGAGGAATTCTGGCAGACACTTCCTGCGGCGGCGCGCCACGCCATCCGGGAACGCCGGCTCCGGGTGTTCGTGCTCGACGCGTTCGCGATCGCCCGGGAGGAGGCTTCCGACGTCGAGTTGCGCTACCGGATGCAGGGCGCGGCGTTCCTGGGCGCCTTCTTCCGCACTGCGCCGCTCCTCGCGAGGGAAGGTGTCGCCGAGGCGAAGCTCTTCGACGGAATCCGCGCGCAGCTCCAGAAGAAATTCGGGGGCAAGGGCGAGCAGGTGGTGCTGGACAACGTGCGGGTCATCCGCCGGGGTTTCGACCAGGTGCGTGAGGTGATGCCCGGCAGCGAGGCGGGGGTGGATCCGCCGGGCCCGGTTCCCCATCTGCCGGACCTGCTGGACGTGCCAAACGCCCGGCCGGGCCCCGGCAATCCGGGCCGGTTCTGGGAGCAGGTGTGTGCTCTCTGCCAGCTGGGCCAGGATGGGATCGCCGACCCGTTCGCCGCGATGAGCGTGATTCCCGCGGCCACCGGGGCAGTGCGGGACATGAGCGGAGTTCGGCTCGAGGTCCCCGACTTCATCGCCGCCAAGTGCACCGGGTGCGCCCAGTGCTGGACCCAATGCCCCGACGCCGCGATTCCGGGGCTGGTGAACAGCGTGGAGGAGGTGCTCGGAGGCGTCCTCGACGCCGCCGGCAACGGCAACCGGATGGATCGGCTGCGTCCAATCATTCGGCACTGGGGGCGCGAGGTGCGGAAGCTGATGGACCAGGATCCCGCCGCTTCGCTTCCCGGGATCTGGGGTGCCGGCTATCGAGCCGCGGTCGAGAGGCTCGGCTGGGACGCGGAGCGCCAGGCGGCGGCCGAGCCGGAATTCAGGGCAGCTGAGACCCGGCTGATGGAATTCCCGGTGGCCCGGACCAGGCCGTTCTACGATGCGGTCGAGTCACGGGGGAAGGGCACCGGAGGCCTCCTTTCCATCACGATCAACCCCGAAGCGTGCAAGGGCTGCAATCTCTGCGTGGCGGTTTGCCCCGACGGCGCGCTGGTCACGGTCAAGCAGGACGAGCCCGCCCTGGCAAGGCTGCGCCGGAACTGGGCGGTCTGGCAGCGTCTTCCCGACACCGATGACCGCTTCGTCAACGTGCCGGACCGCGACGAGGGGATCGGCGTACTCTCCTCGCTACTCCTCAAGAAGGCCACCTACCGCGCGATGGTCGGAGGCGACGGCGCGTGCATGGGATGCGGCGAGAAGACCGCGGTGCACCTGATCGTTTCGGCCATTCACGCCTCGATGGGACCCCGGGTTGCCCGGCACGTCGAAATCCTGAAAGGGCTGATCACGGTACTCGACCGGCAGGCCCGCGAGCTGCTGGCCGCGGGGGCCGACCTCGACGCCGCGGCCGCTGCAACGGGTCCGGTGGCGCTGCCGATGGATGCCGCCAAGCATGAACGGATCGCCCTGCTCAACCGGACGCTTCAGGAGCTCGGCGACCTCAAGTGGCGCTACGTCGAAGGCCCGGGGGGCCAGGGGCGGGCGTCGCTCGGCATGGCCAACAGCACCGGCTGCTCTTCGGTCTGGGGCAGCACCTATCCATACAATCCTTACCCGTTCCCCTGGGTGAATCACCTGTTCCAGGATTCGCCCTCAATCGCGATCGGGCTCTTCGAAGCCCACATGCGCAAGATGGCCGACGGATTCGTGACGGTGCGGCGGGCCGAGCTGCTCCGGGAGGGAGCCTACGATCCCGCCGTACACGAGCCGGCGCTCTCGGGACTCGACTGGCAGCAGTTCACCGACGACGAATTCGCCCTCTGCCCCCCGATCGTCGCCATGGGTGGAGATGGTGCGATGCTCGACATCGGCTTTCAAAACCTGTCGCGCCTGATGGCCTCCGGGAAGCCGATCCGCGTGGTGGTGCTCGATACCCAGGTGTACTCCAATACCGGCGGCCAGGCGTGCACCTCGGGCTTCACCGGCCAGGTGGCGGACATGTCGGCGTACGGCAAGGAGCACCACGGCAAGCGGGAGGCGCGCAAGGAGCTGGCGTTGATCGCCCTGGCGCACCGCGGCGTGTACGTCCATCAGTCGTCCCAGGCCTCGGCATCGCACCTGATCGCCGGGGTGCTCAAGGGCCTGCACAAGCGGCGTCCCGTCCTCTTCAACATCTACACCCCCTGCCCGGTGGAGCACGGCCTCCCGGACGACTGGGCGCAACACTCGGCCCGCCTGGCGCTGGAGAGCCGCGCCTTTCCCTACCTCACCTACGACCCCGACGGGGGCCCCAGCTTCCCCGATCGCCTGAGTCTCGAGGGTAATCCCTCCCCCGAGGCCGCGTGGCCGAGCTACACGCTCAAGTACGTAGCGGAGGACGGCACGCTGCAGGCGCTCGAATTGCCCCTCACGATCGCTGATTGGGCGGCGACCGAGGCCCGCTTCAAGCAGCACTTTGTGGAAGTCCCCGCCGAGCGCTGGGACGACGCGATGATTCCGTTTCACGAGTACGTCGCGCTGTCGGCGGCCGAGCGGGAAGGCCGGTCTCCCTTTATCAACGCGCTCGGACGGGAGCGAGGCCTGCGCCGGCTCCGGGTGGCCCCGGAGATCGTGGCGCTGGCCGAGGAGCGGCTGGAGTTCTGGTCGGAGCTCCGGCAACTGGCCGGGCTCGAGGTCGCGCCGGCGGTGCGCGACACCGTGACCACGGAGCTCGAGGCCGAGTTCACTCGCAGAGCAGCGCAGCTGCGGGCCGAGTACGACGCGCAGGTCGCCGAGCTCAAGGCATCCTATCCCGCGCAGATGGCGCGGCGCCTGGCGCAGGGGCTGCTGCGGAGCTCCGGGGGCTCGGCCGCGGTGGCGGAGCTCCTGGCCTCCCTCCCCGCGGTGCCTGCGACTAGCAATGGTCCGTCGTCGGGCCCATCCGCGGCAGCGGTGCCGGTTCCGCCGCGCCCCGAAGCCGCCGCGGCGCCGGAAGCCGCTGCCGCAGTGGCGGCGCCGGCGACGGCAACCGTTCCGGACGAGCCGCTCACCCTGGAGCCGTATATCGACTCGCTCCGCTGCACCTCGTGCAACGAGTGCACCAACCTGAATGGCCGGATGTTCGCCTACGACGCCAAGAAACAGGCGTACGTGAAGGACCCCACGGCCGGGACCTTCCAGCAACTGGTCCTCGCGGCGGAGCGCTGTCCGGTCTCGATCATCCATCCGGGCACCCCGTCGAATTCGAGGGAAAAGGACCTCGCGAAGTGGGTGAAGCGGGCGGAGAAGTACAACTGACATGACCGGGCACTTCGGGTTCGGCTTCCGGCACGGTGTTCATCCGCCGGAGGAGAAGGGGCTCACCAGCGGGCTCCCGATCCGGCGGATGCCGTTCCCGGACGAGCTGGTGCTGCCGCTCCGCCAGCATGCCGGCGCACCCGCGCGCCTGGGTGTGACGGTGGGTGATCACGTCGAGCGCGGCGACAAGGTCGGCGAGGCGGACGGATTCATGTCGGTCCCCATCCATGCGTCCGCCGCGGGCACGGTGACCTCGGTCGAGTGGTGGCCCCACCCCGACGGAACCATGGCCGAGGCGGTGCGGCTCCGGGTGGATCGGTTTGCCCCCCAGGTGGCGCGCCCGCGCCTGGTCCCACGGTGGGAGGGGCTCACCCCTGCGGAGGTCGTCAAGGCGGTGCAGGAGGCGGGCGTGGTGGGCTTGGGGGGGGCCGCCTTCCCGACTCATGTCAAGCTGGTGCCGCCTCCCGATACCGCCATTCACACGCTCCTTGTCAATGGTGCCGAGTGCGAGCCCTATCTCACCTCGGACCACCGCATCATGGTGGAGTACCCGGACCGGGTGCAGTTCGGGATCCGGGTCATGATGCATGCACTGGGAGTGACCCGGTGCGTGATCGGCGTTGAGCGGAACAAGCCGGACGCGATTGCCGCGTTGCGAAAGGCGTTGCCGGCCGACCTCGACATCACGATCCTCCCGCTCACCGTGAAGTACCCTCAGGGCGCGGAGAAGATGCTGATCAAGGCGGTCACCGGCGTGGAGGTTCCCTCGGGGAAGCTTCCGGCAACCACCGGCGTCGTGGTGCAGAATGTGGGATCGGTGGCCGCCATTGCCGAAGTCTTCGAGACCGGGCTTCCGCTGGTGGAGCGGATCGTC
>JBGPEJ010000218.1:0-5480 GCA_041482775.1 Gemmatimonadota bacterium
CCGGTGGCGGTAAGGTGGCCGCTGCCGCCGGCCTCGGAGAGCGCCTTGGCGATCCCGAAGTCGGTGACCACGGCGTGGTGCTGGCTCAGCAGGACGTTGTCGGGCTTGATGTCGCGGTGGACGATGCCCTGCCGGTGCGCGTACGCCAGCGCGTCCACCACTTCGCGCAGCAGGCGAACCGCCTCGGGTACGGGGAGCTCGCCTTCGCGAGCGAGGCGGGCGCGGAGCGATTCGCCCTCGACGAAGGGCATGGTGTAGTAGAGGATTTCGCCGGCGGTACCGGCGGCGAGCAGCGGCACGATGTGGGGGTGCTGCAGCGCCGCGGCGAGCCGGACCTCGCGCTGGAAACGGTCGGCGCTCACCACCGCCGCGAGCTCGGGGGGGAGCAGCTTGATCACCACCTTGCGGCCGAGCGCCGTCTCTTCGGCAAGGAAGACGCGGCTCATCCCGCCGCCGCCCAGCTCGCGCTCGATCTGGTACTGGGAGCCGAGGGCTTCCTGGAGCCGGTCGCGGAGGTCGTCGGTCATCGTCGTGGCTCCGCCGTCAGCTCGCTCATCCGCCGCCTGGCCTCCTTGACCCGGGGCTGCAGCTCGGCGTCGGCTTCCTTCCACAGCTCGGCGAACTTCCCATAGAACTCCATGGCCCGCGCGGTGTCGCTCTTCTGCTGGTACAACTCGGCCAGGCGGAAGTAGGCCACCGGCGGCCAGAAGTTGTAGATCCCAGCATCCCAGAGCCACTCGCCGGCGTCGGCCCAGCGCTGGTAGTAAAACAGGGCGGAGTCGGGCATTCCGGCGCGGTCGAAGGCGTTGGCCATGGGGGCGTCGTTGCAATAGCCGCAGGCTGCGCCACTGGCCCGCCGGTAGTCGGCCAGCGCCTGGGGCAGCGCCTCGTTGGCCATGCCGAGGACCCGGGCGCGCGCACCGATCCGCAGGATCGACACGACCCGCCCCGGGGTGTTGCCGGGGTTGCGCTCGAACTCGGCGAGCAGCGCCCTGGCCCGATCCTGCTGCCCCGCCACCACTGCCGCCACGATCAGGTCCATCAGCGGGCGGTCGCGCTCGCTCATGCGCTCCAGCGGAGAGGCGCGGAGGGCCTCGTCGAGCCGAGCCGCGGCGGCGCGGCGATCTCCGTACATGGCGACCGGGGAGACGCGGAGGGCCTGCTCGGCCAGCGCGTTCCCGGCGAGGCCCCGGCCGGCGAAGAGCTCGGACGCCTGGACAAAGGTGCGATCCGCCTCGGCGAGCTTGCCCCGGATGCCCAGGATACCCGCCAGGAGGTGAAGCTCCCGGTTGTGGGCGCGAGGGTCGGATCGGTAGCGCTCCACCAGTTCCCGCGTTCGTGCCTCGGCGGCGGCGAAGTCCCGGCGTCCGGCCAGGAGGGTTACCTCGCGCTCGTCCATCAGCGCCCCGGGCGCAAATCGCTCCTTCAGGAGCTTGAGCGTGCTCGCGGCGGAGTCGTACCGGGCCAGTCCGACCCGAACGCTGAAGACGTTTCCCCAGATGAGGGCGCTCTCCGGCTCGAGCTTCGCGGCGCTGAGGTAGGACTGCTCGGCCGCTACCTTGTTGCCGACCACCTCGTACATCACGCCGAGGTTGTTGAGCGCCCAGCTGTCGTTGGGATACTCCGCCAGCAGCGACTGCAGCGCGCCGGTGGCGCTGTCGGTCGCGCCGGTCACGTCCATGTAGTAGGAGTCTTCGGTGAGCTTCCGTTCCCGAAAGGTGAGCCGGTCGCGGAGCTGGAAGGCCCGGGTCAGGGCGGCCACCCCCTCGGCCGATCGCTCTCCACCCTGGACCAGCATGGTGCCCAGCTTGCGCCAGGCCATCGCAAAGCTGCTGTCCTGGTGCACCGCCTCCTGGAGCAGCGTGACGGCCTTCGCGTTGTCCCCCTCATAGACGTCCCGGAGCGCTTCGGAGTAGTTGCGGAGCGCATCGAGGGAGCCGGTGGTGACGTCCGCCAGCGGCGGATTGGCCCGGATGCTCCTGAGTGATTCGCCGATTTTCTCGCGCAGCCGCTTGGATACCCGGTCCACCGCCTCGAGGATGCCGGTCGAGTCCCGCGCGGTTTCCCGGACGCTGGCGAGGACTTCACCCGACTGGGCGTTGACCAGCTGGGCCGAGACCAGCACGTTTGGCCCCACCTGCTGCAGCTCTCCCGCCACCACCGCCTTCCACCCTTCCCGCTGGGCAATCTCCCGCGCCACCGTGAGGCCCACCGGAATCGAATCGGGGCGCTGCATCCGCTTGAGCACCCGGCGCACGTAGTCCGCTTCCACCGGGGAGACCAGCTTCGACTGGCTGAAGTCCACCCGGAACGCCTGGGTCACGGCGGGGCCGAGCAGGGGATCGCGGGTCTGATTGCCGAAGTCGGCGATGATGAGCCGCTCCCGCGCGGCGAGCTTGCCGCTCGCCACCAGCGATCCCACCGGGCCGATGCCGAGGAGGCGCATCGCCATGTAGCCGCCGGTGACCAGCGCCAGCGCGGAGAACGAGGCGATCCCGCCGGTAACGGCCTTGGCCATGGTCAGGCGGTGATGGACGTTGCCGGGGATCGGCAGGCTCACCGCCTTGCGGCCGGCAATCCGCCGGTTGTGGGTGATGACCGCCAGCACCACGACGGGAAGTCCCAGCGCCAGCAGTACCACCGCCGCCGAGATGAACCAGTCGGGAAGCCCCAGCAGGTTGCGGAGCCCCCAGGCCAGGCCCAGCACCGCGGCGCCGGTGGCGAGGAAGTACCCCAGCACCAGCGGCAGCGACCAGGGACGCTCCACCCCGGCCGGCGCGGTGCCCGCCGCCGGAGTCGTGGCCGAGGTGGGGGAGGAGAACTGGTCCAGCTCGGCCCGCAGCTCGGCGGTGCTCTGGAAGCGATCGGCCGGGTCCCGTTCCAGACAATGCATCACCAGGGCGGCGAGCGGTGCGGGCACCGCGGCCCTCAAGTCGGTGATCGGCGCGGGGGGACGGGTGAGCTTGGCGGCCAAGATTGCCTGGGCGGTGGGGCCGCGATAGGGCGGCTCCCCGGCCAGGAGCTCGTAGGCCAGGACGCCCACGGCGTAGATGTCGGCCCGGTGGTCGATCCGGGGATCGGCTGCTGCCTGCTCCGGCGCCATGTACGCCGGGGTGCCGATGGCCACCCCGGTGCTGGTGATCCTGGCCGCGGCGCCCGCCTCGCTCAGCGCCTTGCCGATCCCGAAGTCGGTGACCACGGCGTGCTGGTGGGAGAGCAGGATGTTGTCGGGCTTGATGTCCCGGTGCACCACGCCGTTCTGGTGGGCGTAGCCCAGGGCATCGGTCACTTCTCGAAGAATGCGCACTACCGAGGCCACCGGCTGGGCGCCCTCGCGGTCGAGCTTGGCGCGGAGCGACTCCCCCTCGATGAAGGGCATGGTGTAGTAGAGCAGCTCCCCGGCTTCTCCGGAGGCCAGGAGCGGGACGATGTGGGGATGCTGGAGTGCGGCGATAACCTGGATTTCGCGGCGGAAGCGCTCCACGCTCAGTCCCGCGGAGAGATCGGGCGGCAGCACCTTGACCACCACGCGGCGGCCGAGCTGCGCCTCCACCGCCACGAACACCCGGCTCATCCCGCCGCCGCCCAGCTCGCGCTCGATCTGGTACTGGGAGCCGAGGGCCTCCTGGAGCCGGTCGCGGAGCTGGGTCATGATCGGCGGGCTAGCGCCGCGGCTCCCCGGCCAGGGCGGCCATCCGCTTCTTCACGTCCTGCACCTGGGGCTGGAGCTCGGCGTCGGCGTCTTTCCAGAGCGCGGTGAATTTTCCGTAGTACTCCAGCGCCTTCTCCTTGTTGCTCTTGGCTTCATACAGCTCGCCCAGCCGCCGGTAGGTCCGGGGGAAGTTGTACTGCCGTCCCGCCGGGCCCATGTCCGGCGTGGTGGCGAAGGACTGGTAGGTGGCCAGCGCCGAGTCGGTCTGCCCCATCCGGTCGAAGGCCTGGCCGATCTCGAAGAGCGCGGTGAGCTCTCCGCCGACTTTCTCGCGATAGCTGCGGAACCCGGCGATCGCCTCGGCGTGCTGCCCTTTCCCGAAGGCCAGGAGGGCGCGGGAGTAGAGCCGCTCAAAATCGTCGCGCTTGATGTCCGCCGGCACGGTGCGCTCGTATTCGGCCAGCATCCGTTCCGCCTTGGCCACCTCGCCGGCCCGCAGATACGCGTCCGCGAGGATCAGATAGGGGCGATCGGCCGGGTTCACGTCGTTCATGGGAAACTTCGCCAGCACCGAATCCAGACTGCGGACCCCCGCCTCCGGCCGGCCGCGGAACAGGATGCTGCTCTGGGCCACCTCCACCACCGGAGCAACCGCCTGCGCCGGCATCCCGGCCTGCCGGTTGATCTCCGCCTCGGCAAGCTCCTCCCGGTCGGCGCGGCCGAGCTGGCCGCGGATGCGGAAGACATTGGCGCGCTGGTGGTGGCCGCGCGCCTGGATGATCGAGTTGCCGCGGAGGGCCGCGGAATCGGCAAAGGCAAGGGCGGCGGGGTAGTCGCCCTTCCCGAAGGTGAAGCGGAAGCCGGCGGTATATCGGTTCCCCGATCCCGGCTGCGCCTTGGCCCACCGGGCCATGATCGAGTCGCCCTTGGCGAATTTTCCCTGGGACGCCAGCACCTCGAGCAGGTTGGCGTAGAGCACCCCCACCTGGGGGGAGCTGACCAGCATCCGGTCCAGCACCGTCTCCGCCTCGGGATACCGTCGCCGGACGATGAGCTCGATGGCCACGTTGTTGCCGGCGGTGACATCGTCGGGCCAGGTGTCCAGCACCTGCTGGTAGGCGCCGATCTGTTTGTCGGAGTCGTAGGCGACGACCGAGTAGTAATACGCGGTGGACAGGAGCTTTTCCCGCTCGGGCAGCCGATCCCGCAGCTCGTAGGCGCGCCGGGCCGCCATGACCTGATCGCTGAGATTGGCGCCGATGTTGCCTTCGAGCGCCGCGATCTTGCGGTAGGCCATCGCGAAGCCGGTGTCGAGATGGACGGCGTCCTTGAGGAGGGCAAGGGCCTTGGGCTCCTCGCCGGCATCGGCCGCGCGCTCCGCCTGGGAGTACTTGCGGAGCGCGTCGAGCGATCCGGTCGTCACCTGTTCCAGCGGGTCGCCGCCGCGGATCGAGCGGAGCGATTCGCCGATCCCTTCGCGCACCTTGCGGGAGAGCTTGTCCACCGCCGGAATGAGAGCCCCGGCGTCGGCGGCGGATTCCCGCTCCGCCAGCAGGGTGGCGCCGTCCTTGGTGCCGATGAGCCGGACCGAGAGCACGTAGCCGCTCCCCAGGGTGGCGATCTCTCCGGTCACCACCGCCGGGGCACCGGCGCGCTCCGCCACCTCGCGGGCCACCTGCGCGGTGAGGGGCGTCGCGGGATCGCGCTGCATCTGGCGGAGCGTGGCGCCCACGTCACTCGCCTCGAGCAAGCGGACGCTGGGAGAACGAGAAATATCGATGCGCAACGCCTCGGTGACCGATTGCGCCACCGTCGAGTCCCGGGTGCG
>JBGPEJ010000219.1:0-5459 GCA_041482775.1 Gemmatimonadota bacterium
CATGGGCCCTGCTGGATTTGAACCAGCGCGCTACGGATTATGAGTCCGCTGCTCTAACCAGGCTGAGCTAAGGGCCCCGCCACTCCAAATAACCTAGCACGCCGCTCACCGGCGCGCAGCCGCCTCCCGAGGCTGAATTCGTCCGCCGGCATCGTTACCTTCCTCGCCGTGCGGGCCCTCATTCTCTCCTCCCTTTACGCTCAGCCCAATCATCGCGGAAAACTCCGCGCTCTTGCCGGCCTCGGTGTCGAATTGATGGTGGCGCTGCCCGGCGGAGAGGCCGGGCTCGACGGCGGCGTCCGCTTCACCCCGATCCCGGTCTCCGGTGAATCCGGATCGCCGGAGACGCTCCGCTGGAGCCCGCGCGCCATCCGCCGCCTCCTCTCCGACTTCCACCCCGCCCTGGTCCAGATCGAGGAGCCGCCCGCATCGCCGGCTGGAGTGGCGACGGCGGCGGCGGCGCGCCGCTCCAGGATTCCCTACGTCCTGTTCAGCTGGGAGAGCCTTCCCCGGAAGCGCGGCTTCCTCGAGGCCCGGCGCTATCGTTCCACGCTGGGGCACGCGGCCGGCATCATCGGCGGCAATCGCCTCGCGCGCGATCTGCTCGCCGGGGAGGCGCCCGGCGCCCGCGCCGCGGTCCTGCCCCAGATCGGGATTTCTCCCGCCTCAGTGCTCCCTCGCGAGGTCAGCCGCGGTGGACTCCGCATCGCTTTCGTCGGGCGGCTGGTGCCGGAACGCGGAGCCGAAACGCTGTTTCGCGCCTGCGCCCAGCTCCTCGGGGCCTGGACTCTCACCGTAGTCGGCACCGGCCCCGAGCAGGAACCGCTCGAGGCGCTGGCCGAGCGGCTTGGCCTGGCTTCCCGCATCCGGTGGGCCGGGGGGATTCCGCTGGCTGACCTGGGCGGGCACTGGGGGGAGTTCGACTGCCTCGTGGTGCCGTCCCAGCAGACGCCGACCTGGGTCGAGCGCTCCTCGCCGGTGTTGCTCGAGGCGATGGCCCACGGCGTTGCCCCGATCGTCAGCCCGACCGGGGCCCTCCCCGAGCTGGTCGGAGACGCCGGCATCGTGGTACCGGACATCGAGGCGCTCGCGCTGGCACTGCAGGAGCTCCTTGCCGAACCGGCCCGCGCGCACCGGCTCGGGCAACGGGCTCGGCAACGGGTTCTCGAGGAGTTCGTGGACGCCGCGGTGGCGCAGCGCACCCTGGCGTTCTGGGAGGAGGTGCTCGCGGCTGGTCAGTATTCCAGTGGCAGCGCGACCCGGCGGCCGTCCCGCGCCGAGAGATAAGTCGCTATCAGGATTTCCAGCGAATGGAGCCCTTCCCGGCCATCGGTGTCCGGTTCGGCCTCGCCCCGTAGCGTCTGGATGACGTTTCGGTAGTAGCGCGGGTGCCCATGGCCGTAGACCGACAGAGTTTCATAGCTCGCCCGCTCCACTTCGGCATCCATCGGATCGGGCCGCTCGAACTGCCAGTGCTCGATCTTGTTGACCGCAACGCCCCCCACCCGGGCGGTTCCAATTTCGCCCAGCACCGTCACCGACCCCTCGAAGTTCTTGGGGTAGGTGAGCATGGTGACATTGAGGGACCCCAGCGTCCCCGCCCTCCAGCGGAGCGCGAGCACCCCGGTGTCCTCGACCTCGATGTTGCGCGCCAGCGTGGCGGTGTACGCCTGCACGCTCTCCACCGGACCGATCAGCCAGTCCAGCATGTCCACGTAATGGCTCGCCTGGTTCATGAAGGCCCCGCCGTCGAACTCCCAGGTGCCCCGCCAGGGCGCGCTGTCGTAGTACGACTGGGGACGACTCCAAAAGACATTCACCGTCACCAAGTAGATCTTGCCGAACCGTTCCGCCTCGATGGCGCGCTTGAGCAGTTGCAGCGTGGGGTTTCTCCGGTTCTGCTTGACCACGAAGAGATGCACCCCCGCGGCGTCGCAGGCCTCCACCATCGACTTGCCGTCCTGCCAGCGGGTGGCCATCGGCTTCTCGCTCATCACGTGGCGGCCCGCCTCCGCGACCGTCATCGCCTGGGAGGCGTGCAGCCCGCTCGGCGTGGAGAGGATGACGACGTCGGGAGCGGCGCCGGCCAGCAGCGCCTCGAGAGACGGGAAGCCCGGCGCGCCGGTCCGCGCGATGGCCCGCTGCAGCGCCACGGGGTCGATGTCCGCGACCCCGACCAGCTCGGCGTCGGCGGCGTGCACGGTGATGGAGTCGAAGTGGTTGGCCGAGATCCGGCCGCAGCCGACCAGCGCGAAACGGATCTTGCGGCCGGTGATTGCCGGCTTCCGCACGAAGACATCCGGGGCGTCTCTCACGCCGCCCCGTCGGTCACGTTGAGCTGCCGCGCCCGCCATCCTTCCATCCGCACGGTGAGCACCACCCCCTCCGCCGTGTCCTCCCGCGAGAGGACTTCGCCGGCGCGGTACACGGCGGCCACCCGGGCGCCGTCGCCCGCCGGCACCACCACCCGCACCGTCGGCCGGCCGGCCCGTACCCGTTCGCGCAGCACGGCTTTGATCGCGTCGGCGCCGTCGGTCCGCATCGTGGTGGCCAGCACCGCGCCGGGGTGCAGCTCGCGGATCCGGGTGGCGAAGTGGGCCGCATCGGGCACCAGATCGATCTTGTTGAACACCAGCACCACCGGCCGATCCGACAAATCCAGCTCGGCCAGCACCTCCTCCACCACGGCCATCTGTACTTCCCACTCGGGGTGGCTCGCGTCGATGATATGCAGCAGCACGTCGGCCTCGCGCGCCTCTTCGAGGGTGGCGCGGAAGCTCGCGACCAGATGGTGGGGGAGTTTGCGGATGAAGCCGACGGTATCGGTAACCCGGACCCGGATGCCCTCGCCGACGTCCACCTCGCGGGTCAGCGTATCGAGCGTCGCAAACAGCCGGTCCTCCACGAAAATATCGTGATCTCCGGTGAGCGAGCGCAGGATGCTCGACTTGCCGGCGTTGGTATAGCCCACCAATGCGGCGTGCAGCACTTTCTGACGCCCTGCGCGAATCGTCTCGCGGTGCCGCTCGACGTCGTGCAGCTTGCCCCGATGGTGCTGAATCTTCCGCCGGATCATCCGGCGGTCGGTTTCCAGCTGGGTTTCACCGGGGCCCCGGAGCCCGATGCCGCCCCGGATACGGGAAAGGTGGGTCCACATCCGGGTCAATCGCGGCAGCAGGTACTCGAGCTGGGCCAGCTCCACCTGTAATTTGGCTTCCGCGGAGCGCGCCCGCGTGGAGAAGATGTCGAGAATCACCTCGGCGCGGTCCATCACCCGGACCTTGAGCTCCCGCTCCAGATTGAAGCCCTGCACCGGGGTCAGCTCTTCATCGAAGATTGCGAGTGTGGCCCCCAGCTCCGCCACCAGTGCGGCGAGTTCGACAACTTTGCCCTCACCGAGCAACGTGCCGGGGTTGGGCGCCGCCACCTGCTGAGTCAGTCGCCCGACCACCTCGGCGCCCGCCGTGTCCACCAGACGGGCCAGCTCCCCGAGGTGCTCGTTCAGTTGCTCGGCCTCCCGCGAGCCCTTGCGGGGCACGGCCACCAGCACGGCGCGCTCGGTCGGCGGCTGAACGGTGATTAGTTCTCGGATGGCACGCCTCGGGGATCGGGAGCGACGTCGGACCGGTTCAACGAATGAGAAAGATAACCGAGCGGCGTCCTCACTTCTCCCCCATGTCCCGTTCAGCCGACCCGTGCGTCCGCCACCAGGCGAGCCGCTCCGCCACCCGCTTCTCGTACCCCAGGCCGCCGGGAATGTAGAGCTCCGATCCGGCCAGCCGCTCGGGAAGATGGGTCTGCGCAACGAAGTGGCCCGGATAGTCATGCGCGTAGCGATACTCGGCGCCGTACCCGAGCTCCTTCATGAGCGGTGTCGGCGCATTGCGGAGGTGAAGGGGCACCGGCTCCGCCGGTGATTCCCTCGCCAGCTCGAGCGCGGCACGCAAGGCCTTCATCGAGCTGTTCGACTTGGGGGCGGTGGCCAGATAGATCGTCATCTCGGCGAGTGGGAGATAGCCCTCCGGCGGCCCCAGCTGGCGGTAGGCTTCCCGCGCCGCGACCGCCAGCTGGAGGGCATTCGGGTCCGCCATCCCGACGTCTTCCGCGGCCATGGCGATGGCCCGCCGGAACAAGACCAGCGGATCCTCGCCCCCTTCCAGCATCCGCGCCATCCAGTAGAGCGCGGCCTGCGGATCGCTGCCCCGGAGCGATTTGTGATACGCCGAGAGGAGATTGAAGTGCTCCTCACCGGACTGATCGTAGAGCGGCACTCGGCGGGCGAACGCCTCCGCCATGACCGCGAGGGTCAGCCGCCCGCCCGGCCCGACCTGTTGGGCCGCCGCCTCGAGCGCGTTGAGCGCGCGCCGGGCGTCGCCGTCGGACTGGGTTGCCAGCCAGGCGACGGCCTCGGGCTCCGCATGGAGCTCCATCCCGCCGAACCCGCGCTCCGGGTCCCTCAGCGCGGCCTTGATCACCGTTTCGATCGACCCGGCCGAGAGCGGCTCGAGCACGAACACCTGGCAGCGGGAGAGCAGCGCGGCGTTGAGGCTGAAGCTCGGGTTCTCGGTAGTAGCGCCGATGAGCGCGATGGTGCCCCGTTCCACATGGGGCAGAAAGGCGTCCTGCTGGGCCCGGTTGAAACGGTGGATCTCGTCGCAGAAGAGGATCGTTCCCCGCCCGCTGCTCCGGCGATCCTCCGCCTCTTTGATGATTTCACGGACCCGCTGCACCCCCTCGGTCACCGCGCTGAACCCGATGAACGCCCGTCCGGTGTGCCGCGCAACCAGATGGGCCAGCGAAGTCTTGCCGGTGCCCGGGGGGCCCCACAGGATGACGCTGCCGAGATCCCCGCGCCGCAGGGCATCGCCTAGGGCGCGTCCCGGGGCAAGGAGATGATCCTGCCCGGCGAATTCCTCCAGCGTGCGGGGGCGCATGCGCGCGGCCAGCGGCGCAGGGGTCGAGAACAGCTCCGGAGCATCCATGACCGAGCTCACACCGTTCCGCCGGTAAGCGAGCCCAGCAACACCAGTGCCGCCGCACCGCCGAGGAACGCCGCGGTCATCCGGATCCCGCGACTGGCCTGGAACTCGGGAACCAGGTTCGAGGCGGCGACGTAGAGGGTGACGCCCGCGGCCAGCGGCAGCCCGTACCGGGCCAGCGGCGCCACCACCTCGGTCAGGAACAAGCCGAGTATCGTCGCCACGCCGAGCAGGATTCCCGCCGCCAGGGCTCGACGGCGCCCCAGCCCTCCGGCGAGCATGAGGCTGGACACCGTCACCCCCTCCGGAAGCTTGTGGAGGAGCACTGCGAGAAAAAACAGGGCGCCCAGCCGCGGCGACACCAGGAACCCGCTGGCGATGGCCACCCCGTCGAAGAATGCGTGCAGGGTGAGCCCGACCAGCGCGCTATAACCCGCCTTCGGCGAGACCAGGTGGGTCTCCTCGCCGTAGTGGAAGTGC
>JBGPEJ010000220.1:0-5436 GCA_041482775.1 Gemmatimonadota bacterium
CCCGCCTCGAAGAGCAGATTCGGGCCGGCGACCGAAAAGCTATGCTGGCGGCGCGGGCCATTCAATCTCTCCCTCGGTACATCTCCGCCACCCAGCTCGGCATCACCCTGACCTCCCTCGGCCTCGGCTGGGTGGGCGAGCCCCGACTGGCCCACATGTTCGAGGCGCTGTTTGCCGGGTTTCCGGCGGCCGCCCGGGTGGTGGCCACCCATTCGGTGGCGGTGGTGGTCGCCTTTTCGATCATCACCTCGCTGCACATCATCCTCGGGGAGCTGGTGCCCAAGTCGGCGGCGCTGGTGGCGCCGGAATCGGTGAGCCGGTGGCTGGCACCTCCGCTCATGGGATTTGCCTGGGTCATGGCGCTGCCCATCAAGGTGCTGAACGGTGCCGCCAAGCACACCCTCCGGCTCTTCGGCCTGAAGCAGCCCGGGGGCCAGGAGCGGGTGCACTCCCCCGACGAGCTCCGGATCCTGGTGGAACAGAGCCAGGAATGGGGAACGCTGGGCGCCCAGGATGCCCGGATGCTGGAGGGGGTGTTCGAATTCAGCGAGAAGAGCGCCGAAGAGGTGATGACTCCGCGAACCGACGTGGTGGCCATCCCGGGGGACGCCAGCATCGAGGCGGCGGCCGACGTGGTGGCCGAATCGAAGAAGAGCCGTTACCCGGTGTACAACGACACCCTCGATGAAATCGCCGGCATCGTGCACGCCAAGGACATCCTGCGCGCCCTGCGGCAGTCGCCGACCGCCAAGGTGAGCACCCTGGTCCGGCCGCCGCTCTTCGTGCCCGGCACCCGGGAGGTCGAGGACGTGCTGGCCGACATGAAGCGACTGAAGACCCACATGGCGGTGGTGCTGGATGAGTACGGCGGAACCGCCGGTGTGGTGACGATGGAGGATCTGCTGGAGGAGATCGTGGGCCAGATCGTGGACGAGTTCGACGCCGCCGAGCGCCCCGCGGCGCCGGCCGGGGCTCCCCTGCTCGACGGCGCACTGCCCATTTCGGAGTTCAACTCGGAGTACGACGAGTCGCTGAGCGACGCCGACTACACCACGATCGGCGGGTGGATCTTCGGCCAGCTGGGGCGGCTCCCCCGGGTGGGCGACCGGATGGCGGCCGGCGGGCACACCTTCGAGGTGGTCGAGATGGAGGGGCGGAGGGTCAAGCGGGTGCGGCTGGCGGCGGGCGAAAAGAAGGTCGTCAAGGCGCCGTAGCAACCACGGCACGCCGCCGTGCCAGGGCCACCGCCATTTCCAGCGCCTCCCGCATGCTCCCGCTCTGCGCAATGCCCTGCCCCGCGATGTCGAACGCGGTGCCGTGATCCGGCGAGGTCCGGATGAAGGGCAGTCCCAGGGTGATGTTCACCCCGCGCCCGAACCCCGCCACCTTGATCGCGGTCATACCCACGTCGTGATACGGTGCCAGCACCGCGTCGAACTCCCCCCGCAGGGCTCGCACGAACACCGTATCCGCAGGGAACGGCCCCGCCGCCCCGAGCGCGCGCGCGGCGGGGATCAGGACCCGCGCCTCCTCGTCCCCGAAGAGCCCCTGCTCTCCCGCGTGGGGATTGAGCGCGCAGAGTGCCAGCCTGGGCTCGGGAATCCCGAACCAGTCCACCAGCGCCTTCGCGGTAACCCGGCCGGTGCGAACGATCCGGTCCAGGGTGAGCAGCGCGGGCACGTCGCGCAGCGCCACGTGGGTGGTCACCAGCACTACCCGGAGCTTTCCCGCGGCGAGCATCATCGCCACATCGACCCCGCCGGCCAGCTGGCCCAGCCACTCGGTCTGACCCGGGAAGGGAAAGCCCGCGGCGTGGAGGGCGTGCTTCTCGACCGGGCCGGTCACGATGGCGTCGGCCTGGCCGCCGAGCACCAGACGCACGGCGTGTTGGAGAGAATGCCCGGCGATCTGGCCGGCCCGGAGCGCCCGGCCCCGGTCGGCGCTCCCCTGGCCCGACCCGCCCTTCCAGCTTCCCACCGAAATCCGCTGCTGGGCCGCGATCGGCGCGATCTGCTCCTCGGCGCCAATCAGCGTCACATCGGCGTCGAGGGGAGCGGCGAGGCCGTGGGCGGCGACTTCCGGACCGACGCCGCGGGGGTCACCCAGGGTGACGGCGAGACGCGGCCGCAGCGTCATCCGCCGCGAACCTCCACCAGCGTGGCGCGGCGGAGGCGATCGATGTAGCGCTGCTGGGTGAGCTGGTCGGTGAGCCCCGCCCGGATTTGTTCCTTCACGTCCTCGAAGCGGACATCTCCGGCGGGAATGCGGTTGGTGACCATCAGAAATCCGAACTTGGAACGGAGGGGGTCCACCGACGCCTCGAGCCGGAATACCGGCCCCACGTGCCCGGGAGCCACGCCCTTCTGGGCCTCGGCGTAGGCCGGCGGCAGCGCTTCCAACGAGATCTCGACGACTTCCTTCTCCTCGGCCTTGTCGTGCCAGACCAGCTGGAGGGAGTCGAACGAAGCGCCCTTCTCGATCAGATCGCGCAGCCGGGCCGCGGTGCGCGCCGCGCTGTCGGCATCCGCCGCATCGAGTGTCGGCATGATGAGGATGTGGCGGACCTGCACCTCGGCGGGCTGGGTCCGCTCGACCTGGATCAGGTGGTATCCATAGGCGGTTTCGACCGCCTCGGACACCACGCCGGGGCGGAGCAGGAATGCCACGTCTTCGAACCGCTGATCCAGCAGGCCGGTGCCGCGGCGGATCCACCCCAGCTCACCGCCCTGCTCTTTGCTGCCGGGGTCCATCGAGAAGCGGCGGGCCGTGGTGGCGAAATCGGCGCCTTTCCTGAGCTCAGCGAGGATCGAGTCGGCCTGGGCAAGCGCCCGGGCCTTGGCCTCCGCCTTGGCGGGCGGGGCGATCACGATCTGCCGGAAGGTGACGGCTTCGGCCCGCTTGGGAAAGTTGGCCTTGTACTTCTCGAAGTAGTCCCGGATTTCCTTGTCGATCGGCGCCACCGACTTGAGCTTCCCCGAACCCTTGAGCTTGCTCATCAGGGCGCGGATCGTCAGGGCGCGGCGCTGCTGCTCGGTCAGCCAGGTCCGGTACTCGTCCGGAGTCTCGAAGCCGGAAACCCGGAGGTCCCGCCGATAGGCCTCCTCGCCCGGGTACCGCGCCCGGGTGGTCTTGATGAGGGCGTCCACCGACTTGGTGACATCATCGTCGGGGACCTTGATGGTGGTGTCGCGCAGCGCCTCCTGCATCATCAGCTCTTCGTTCACCAGCGATTCGAGCACGTCCTTCCGCAGCGCCACCCTGGCCTCGTCCGTAGTGGGCAGGCCCTTGCCCTGCGGATGCTCCTGGTAAATCCGCTCGGTGATGTGGGAATCGAGGATCGCCCGGGAGCCGACCACCGCCACGATCCGGTCGATGACCGAATCGCTGCGGAGCCGCGCGACCTGCCGGGCTCCCAGCGGAGCCCCGCTGCCCCCGAGGAGGAGCAGCGCGGCGACCAGAATCGGTGTCCTCCGCAGGGTCATGGCTTCTTCGCAGTATCGGGACGCTGGCCCGGCTGGGGAGGACCGCCCGGCGCGCGACGGAGGCCTCCGGGGGGGCCGCCCGGCGCGGCGCCTCCGAACGAGGTCGAATCCTTCTTCTTCTGCGCGATGATCAACTCCATCGCGTGGGCAATGCCAGCCTGGTAGATCTTGAAATCTCCCGCGGCGCGGAGCTCAGAAGAGAGCGTCGGCGGCACCGGCCGGAAGACCGCCTGGCCCTTGGTGAGTTTGTCGAAGTACTCATCGACCTTCTGCTCGGCGAGCTTCTTGCGCTGGGCCGCCGGCGTTTTCGAGGAGTCGGAGAACTCGGTTCCGGTGAGCCCGAGCGCCTCTTTGAGATTGGCGATATCCGACTTGTACTTGAGACTGACCGCCTGGTAGACCGCCGGGTTAGGGCGGACCTTGGCGGAATCGGCCTCGCGCAGCAGGATCGCGTTCTGGGCCAGGATCTTCACGAAATTGCCGAGCATGGTGTCGTTGGCCTGGCGGACCTGGTTGATCTGCTGCGGTGAGAGGGCCCCCAGCCACTTGACCATTTCGCCCACGGTAAAGGGGCCGCTCTTGATGGCCACCAGCTCCTTCCCGGATTTCCGCGCCGCGGTCGGGTCGGCCAGGGCGCTCCGCATGGCCGCAACGGCGCCGGGCTTGACGGTGAGCACGTTCCGCGCCGAGAGCTCCGCCATATAGATGGAGTCCTGACGCCCCTTCTGCTGGTCCTTCAAGTATCCCATCATGCGCTCGCGAATTTCGCTCAACGGCGGCCGGCGGATGATGTGGAATCCGAACTGGGTCTTCACCAGCCCGCTCACCTGGCCGGGCTGGAGGGACCAGGCCACGCTGTCGAACTCCGCCACGAATCCGCCCCTCGGTCCGGGCGGGAGATAGCCCGCGTCGTTCTTGCTGCCGTCGTTGCTGTACTGGGTGGCCAGCTTGCCAAAATCTCCCTTCTTGGCCTGGGGCAGCACCTTCTCCGCCGTGGCCTTGGCCTTGCCGGTATCCGCCGCGGTGGGCCCCGTGGCCATGAAGAGGATATGCTGGAAAAGCCGGACCTGGCCGGAATCGTAGAGGCTGTCCGCCGCGGCGGGGCTGACCCCGGCGCGCCGCGCCACGACGCTATCGTGCCAGGCATTGACCCGGGCCTCCGCCAGCTCGGGCCACATCAGCCGTTCGATGGTGACCGAGTCGGCCTTGAAGCTGCCGCCGGCCAGCGCGTCGGCGTAGAGCGAGATGTCCGCCCAGATGCCGGTAACCAGCTCCGCGGCCTGCGGATTCGCGTTGGCCCCGCCGACCCGCGAGATGATCTCGGCGACCCGCGCCGACTTGAGCTCCCGCGTCCCGACCCGCGCGGCGGTAGCGGCGTGGGAGGTGAACACGTCCCGGAAGCTGCCGCATCCGGTGAGCGCGATGCCCGCGACCAACCCTGCCAACCCGACTCGACGCATGACGAATCCATCCGTAAAGGTTGAACCACGCAACCGGTCACTGAGTGCCGGTCACCAGAATCAACGCCCGCACCAGCGCGGGGATCAGCTCCTCACCGCCCAGCCGCATCAGCCGGAGGGCCAGAGGCACCGTGCGGCGGACGTCCGCCGCCAGCTGCACATTGTCGAGGGCGGTGGTCAACCGGGCCATCCGCGGCGACGCGCCGGTTCTGAAGGTGACCCGGGCCTCCTCACCGCGGACCAGGATGTGCTGGATGCCCAGCGCCCCGCCGAGCACCCGAAGCCGCGACAGGTCCAGCAGCCGATCGGCCTCCCCCGGGAGGGGCCCGAAGCGCTCGCGCATTTCCTGCCGCAACTCATCAATTTCACCAGACCGGACCGCCCGCGCCAGTCGGCGGTAGAGGTCGAGCTTGGTGTCGTCGTCGGCGACGTACTCGTCGGGGAGGTGGGCCGGCCGGTCGAACACTACTTCCGGTGGCGCCGGGGGCTCCTCG
>JBGPEJ010000221.1:0-5384 GCA_041482775.1 Gemmatimonadota bacterium
CCCCGGTGTGGCAGGAGGCGCAGCTGGCGCTCGCCTTGGTAAGGGTCAGCCGGGCCAGCGGCCACTTGGTCTTGTCGTCGGGCAGCTTGACGTGCTCGCTGCCGGGGCCATGACAGCTCTCGCACTGAACATCCGCGTAACCGCTATCGGCTTTGGCGTTCCATCCCGCCGGCACGGCAATGCCGTTTCCCTTCTCGGAGACGGTGTGGCACCCGTAGCAGAACGCTTGCGCGCTGGTTCCGGTGCCCACCAGCGTCGCGAAGGCATTGGCATGGTGGGTCTGGGCCCAGTCCGCCTGGTGGCCGGCGTGGCAGTTGCCGCAGGTGGTCTGCTTGGTGGACCTGGTGTAGTAACCCAGCAGGCCGCTGGCCAGGTCCGGCGCGGGATTGAACGGCTGCCGGTCGCGGTATACGATGTCGGTCTTGGTGCAGCCGGTCGCGATCAGCAACCCGCCAAGGCACCAGCGGGAGAAGCGCAGGGTGGCTCTCATCGGAATTCCTCCTCAGCGCTTCCGGCGCCGACTCTGGAGGCGGACTTCGGGGACGCGGTCCACCATAAACCAGTTGGGGCCTGAAACGCAAGTGCTTAAATGACAAGATGTTACACACAAGAACTTTTCATCACATATTCACGAAGGCTTCATTAATATACCCCCAAATCTCAGGCGATCCCTCACGGGGAAGAGGCAAGCGTGACAACGTGTAAGCGGTGCGGGGCAAGCACCCACGACCGGTTCTGCAGCCGGTGCGGCACCCCCACCGGCCTGGGTGGGGAGCCGCCGGCCGCGCGGGAGCCCCTGGCCGCGCGGGAGCGGCGGGGATGGACCTCCGCCGCGATCGCGCTCGGGCTCCTGGCGGTGGCGCTGGTGTGGGCCGTGGCCAGCAAGCCCGCCGCGGCGCCGGCGGCACCGGCGGCCGCTGGAGAGTCCGGCTCCGCCGGGGCACTCCCCGATCTCAGCACCATGTCCGCTCGGGAACGCTTCGACCGGCTCTATAACCGGGTGATGCGCGCCGCCGAAAGCGGCGACACCGCCACGGTGGGCCGATTCGCGCCGATGGCATTCCAAGCCTACGGCCGGTTGGATTCGGTCAACGCCGATGCCCGCTACCACCTCGCCGTGCTCGAGCTTCATGTGCGCAGCGACACCGTGGGAGCGCTCCGGCTGGCCGACTCCATTCTGGCCGCGAGTCCCCGCCATCTCCTGGGCTATCTGATCCGGGGCACTGCGGCCCGGCTCTCGGGAAACGACCGGCTCCTGGGCAAGGCCTACGGCGATTTTCTGGCCGCGTGGGATGCCGAAACCAAGGTCGGCCGGCCCGAATACCTCGACCACCAGACCATGCTCGATCAGTTCCGGGCCTCGGCCCTGGCAGCCGGTTATTCTTCAACCGGTAAGGCTACCAGCCGGAGGACGCCGTGAAAGCAGGAACCAAGTTTCTCCTGGGCGCCGCGATCATCGTGGCGGGGGTCGCGGGCCTGATCGTGACGGGGGTCAAGGAAACCGGGGTGTATTTCCTGACCCCGACCGAGCTCATGTCGCGCACCCGGGCCGATTCCACTTTCCATGACGTAGGGCTCAAGGTGGGCGCCAAGGTGGTGCCCGGCTCGGTCACCCGGGATCCGGGTGCCCGGACCATCGCCTTCCGGGTGACCGACGGGACTTCCGAGTTTCCGGTCACTTATACCGGCCTGGTTCCCGACACGTTCACCGACGCCAGCAACATCGAGGTGATCGTGGAGGGGAAGTACGGCCGGGACGGAGTATTCCACGCCACCGAAGTGCTGGCCAAGTGCGGCTCCCGCTACGAGGCGGAGATCCAGAAATCCCGCAAGGCATGACCCGGTGACCGTTCTCGGACAATTCAGTCTCTGGCTTGCCCTGTTCGCCGCCGCGTGGGGGGCGGGCACGGCGTTTCTCGCCCGCTGGCAGGATCGCCCCGAGCTGGCCCGGATCATAACCCGCTCCACCTACGGGGTCTGCGCGGCGCTCCTGGTGGCGGCGCTCTGCCTCTGGAAGGGCCTCTTCGCCCACGACTTCAACATCGAGTACGTAGCCCAGTACACCTCGCGCAACCTCCCCGAGTCCTACATTTTCGCCGCGTTCTGGGCCGGCCAGAAGGGCAGCCTGTTGTTCTGGGCCACCATCCTCTCGATCTTCGGGGCTACCGCCCAGCAGGTTACCAGTCGGCGGCACGAGGCGCTCCTGCCCTACGTCGCGGGTATCACCAACGTGGTGGTGGCGTTTTTCGTGCTCACCATGCTGTTCTCCGCGAACCCCTTCGAGCGGCTGCCCTTCACCCCGGACGACGGCCGGGGCCTTAACCCGCAGCTCCAGAATCCGGGGATGACGATCCATCCTCCGATGCTCTACCTCGGCTACATCAGCATCACCATTCCGTTCGGCTTCGCCATCGCGGCGCTGCTTTCCAAACGGCTCGACACCGGCTGGATCCACGCGATGCGGAAGTGGACCATCCTGTCGTGGCTCTTCCTCTCCGCCGGGATCACGCTGGGAATGTGGTGGGCCTACGTGGAGCTCGGCTGGGGCGGCTACTGGGCGTGGGACCCGGTGGAGAACGCGAGCTTGCTGCCCTGGCTCACTATGACGGCCTTCCTCCATTCGGTGATGATCCAGGAAAAACGCGGGATGCTCAAGCGCTGGAACGTGGCGCTCATCGTCGCGTCGTTCCTGCTCAGCATCTTCGGCACCTTCATCACCCGGAGCGGGGTGATCGCGAGCGTGCACAGCTTCACCCAGTCGAACGTGGGTTATTTCTTCCTGGGGTTCCTCCTGCTGGTGGCGATTCTCTCGTTCACCCTCCTCTATGTCCGCTGGCCGCTGCTGGAGGCGGAAGCCCGGCTCGAGTCAATGGCCAGCCGGGAGGCCGCCTTCCTCTTCAATAATCTGGCGCTGGTGGGAATTGCCTTCTCGGTGCTGTGGGGAACGCTGTTCCCGATCATCTCCGAGGCGGTGCGCGGCACCAAGATCACGGTCGGGCCGCCGTTCTTCAATCGGGTCAACGTGCCGCTCGGTCTGCTGCTGGTGGCCCTTACCGGCATCGGCCCCCTGATCGCCTGGCGGAAGGCCAGCGCCCAGAACCTCCGCCGACAGTTCGTGGCACCGGTGGCCAGCGGTCTGGCGGTGCTCGCGGCGCTCCTGCTCGCCGGTATCCGGGACCCATATCCGCTGCTCGCCTGGTCGCTCGCCGGGTTCGTCCTGGGAACGGTGGTGCAGGAGTTCTGGCGGGGAATGCGGGCCCGCCACCGGATGCACGGCGAGTCGGCCCCCACGGCGCTGGTGGCCTTGATCTCCCGGAACCGCCGGCGCTACGGCGGATACA
Source organism: Gemmatimonadota bacterium (assembly GCA_041482775.1). Taxonomy (GTDB): domain Bacteria; phylum Gemmatimonadota; class Gemmatimonadetes; order Gemmatimonadales; family GWC2-71-9; genus JABFSM01. Next base: position 3,342 of record JBGPEJ010000221.1, read on the forward strand.
TCGTTCACGTTGGCATCATTGTCTATATCGTGGCGTTCGCCGGAATGGCGTTCCGGGTAACCCGCGAGGTGACCCTGGCGCCGGGGCAGAGCGCCGAGATCCGGAGCCCGTACGGGCACACCTACCGGCTGACCCACATGGGCGTTTCGCAGTACGAGCAGCTCAATCGTTTCGTCTCCGCGGCTTCGCTCGAGGTCCGCAAGGACGGGGTCTCGATGGGCCGGATCACCTCGGAGAAGCGCCAGCATCTGGACAGCTTCAAGCGGAAGACCTTCGAGCCCTCGACCGAAGTGGGCATCTGGAGCAACCTCAAGGAGGATCTCTACGTCGTCTACGCCGGCTCCGTGGGGGGAACCGATCAGGCCACCTACGCCATCACGATCAATCCCCTGGTGATGTGGGTGTGGCTCGGAGCGGGGATCCTGATCACCGGTGGGCTGATTACCATGTGGCCGGGTGGGCCGGCGGTGCAGCAGCGGCGGCAGAGCGAGGCGCAGGCGGGTTACGACGCCCGGCTCGCCGGGGTGGGAGCCGAGTCGTGACCCGGCGCGAGCTTTTCCGAAGCGGCGCCATCGGCGCGGGCGCCCTGGCGCTGGCGCTCCGGCGCGGTCTGGGGCAAACCCCGGCGCGGCCCAGCCCCGATTCGACCGTCGCGGACCCGCTGGCCCGTCCCGATCTGGTCCAGGACCGTGCCGCCGCCACTGCCGCCGACAACGATCCGGTGATCAAGGAGCTGGAACACCGCTTCCGCTGCACCTGCGGGTGCAACCTCGACGTCTACACCTGCCGCACCACCGACTTCACCTGCACCTATTCCCCTGCGCTGCACCGGGAGGTGCTGGCGCTCCGGCGGGAGGGGAAGTCGCCCGATCAGGTCGAGGCGGCGTTTGTTGCCAAGTACGGCGAGCGCATTCTGATGGCGCCGGAGCCCCAGGGCTTCAACCTGGCGGGGTACCTGCTGCCTGGCGCCCTCGTCGCGACGGCCGGGGTGCTGCTGGCCGCCGTGCTGCTCCGGCGGAGCCGGCGGCCGCCCCAGCCGGCGGCGGCGCCGGCGCAATCCGCCGCCAGCCCTTCCGACGCCGAGCGCCTCGCGCGGGCCCTTCGGGACGTCGAGGATTGATGATCCTCGAGGTGGTGGGTGCCTTGGCCATCAGCGCGCTCGTGCTGTGGCTGATGTTCGAGCCGGTGGTCGGGTCGGCGCGCACGGCGCTGGTGCTTCCCGAGCCGGAGGCCCCAGAGGAAACCCGCCGCGGGATTGCCCTGCTGGCGCTCAAGGAAATCGAGTTCGACCGGGAAACCGGAAAGCTCTCGGACTCCGACTACCATGATCTCAAGGCCCGATACAGTACCGAGGCGCTGGCGGCGATCGATGCGGACGCGGCCAGCGCCGATCCCGAGGCGATGATTGCCGCTCGAGTCCGGCAGCTCCAGGCCGCTGGTGCCTCCGGAGTCCCGGCGCCGCCGCCCTGTCCCCGCTGCGGCCCGCGCCCCGAGTCCGATGCACTGTTCTGCTCGGCGTGTGGACTCTCGCTCAATCCGGCGGCATTCTGCTCCGCCTGCGGAGCCGCGCTCGAGCCGGAAAGCCGCTTCTGCGCCGGTTGCGGTGCTCCGGTTTCCGCCTGAACGCGGATCCGCTCTCAGAACTTCCAGTACACCCCGGCCCCCAGCGACTTCCGCCAGGTGCTCCTGGGGCGAAATTGCTCCGGTAAGTCTTCCGAACGGAACGGTGACGAGGGGGTGAACCCCACGTCACCCTCGATGGCCGCTGCGAACGCCTCCGAGAGCGCGAAGTCGAGGACCAGGCCTCCCTGGGCGCCCAGGAGCGTTCTGGCGGGAGTACCCGGGGCCGACCATCGCTCGAGCACCGCGCCGAGCGAAGGTCGGAGGGTGGGGCCCCCGGGAAGGCTCACCAGCCGGGTCGACAGGGCTCCGGTAAAGCTCGCGAGCCGGTAAGCGTTCTCGGCGATGAGGAGGAAGCCCCCGGGCGACTCGCCGTCGGTGGCGGGCGGTGCGCCACGGACCGAGAGCCCCGGCTCTCCGTAC
>JBGPEJ010000222.1:0-5378 GCA_041482775.1 Gemmatimonadota bacterium
ACTCTGGATGGCGCCGCGCTGATCGCCGACGGCGAGCAATGCCTCGCCCATGCCCGCGAGCGCGTCTTCGTGATCGGGATCGAGCGTGAGCGCCTGTTCAAACGCGCGGCGCGACCAGGCAAATTCCTCGCGCGCGAGATAGGCGTATCCCATCCCGATGTGCAGTTCCACCGCATTGGGATAGAGGGCGAGACCGTCTTTCAGCGTTTCAAGGGCTTCGTCGTACCGTCCTTGGTTGTAGAGTTGGTGGGCCTGTTCATCGAAGTCGTCGGAGCTGAGAAAGGCATCCGACATCCGGTGGGCCTCCCTAAGGGGGTATGTAAACATATGAGGCATTTGGGGTTGGGACAAGCCCCCTAAAGCGACCTCTCCGATCCCCCCGGAGCCGGTTGACGGCTCCTTCCGGGGGGTGCTCGACCTGGTGCTCAACGGTCTTCTGGCCCGGCCCCGAGCCGGACCGGGAAGCAAGGAAGGATGCCCATGCGCGCGGGATTTCTGTTGCTCATCGCCGCCCTCGCGGCAACCCCGGCCCAGGCGCAAGCCCGGGCGCCGTCTCCGTTGCCCGCCGGCCCGCTGACCCTCGCGCAGGCCATCGCGCTGGGCAGGAGCCGCGGAGTCCAGGCGCGCATTGCCGAGCTCGGCGCGCGGATCGCGGAGGACCGGATCGGGCAGCGGCGCGCCGATCTCCTCCCCTCGATCGGCGCGGGTGCCTCGTACACCCGGCAGACGGTCAATCTGGACGAATTCGGGCTCGATCTCGGCGGGTTCACCGGGGTCACCGATCCGTTCAACATCTACCGCCTTCAGCTCCGCGCCTCGCAGTCGCTGATCGATCCGGCGGCCTGGGCCCGGCTCTCCGCCGCTCGGGACAGCGCCGCGGCCGCCGGGCTCGACGCCAGGAATGCCGGGGCGCTGGCCGGCGCGGCGGCGGGGGTGGCCTGGCTCCGGCTCCTCGCCGCCGAGGAAACCGTGCGGGCCCGGGTGGCGGACAGTGCTGTCGCGGGGAGCCTGCTGGAGCAATCCCGCCGGCTCCTCGAGGCGGGAGTCACCGCGGCAATTGATTTGACCCGGAGCGGCGTCGCCTTCGGTGCGGTCCGCTCGCAGCTCGCCGTGGCGCGCAACCAGCGGGACCGGGCGCGCCTCGACCTCGCGCGCGCTCTCGACCTGCCGCCCGCCGGAGCGATCGTCCTCGCCGAGCTCGACGGGCCGGACGGTGAGGGCGTGCCGGAGAGCCAGGACTCCGCCGTGACCTACGCCCTTGCCCACCGGCCCGACCTGGCCGCGGAGCGAAAGCGCCTGGAGGTCCTCGGACTCGGCCGCCGCGCAATTCGGGCCGAGCAGCTCCCCTCGCTTGCGGCCAGCGGATCGTGGCAGGAGAGCGGGCCGCGCACCGGCCAGCTCAAGAGCTCCTGGACGGTGCAGGTGGGTCTCAACATCCCGATCATCGACGGATTCCGGCGTCAGTACCGCTCCCAGGAGCAGGCCGTTCGGATCGAGTCCGAAGCCCATCGGCTTGAGGACCTGGCCAACCAGGTCGAATCCGATGCCCGCCAGGCGGTGCTCGACCTTGCCTCGGCCCGCGAGCAGGTCGCCATTGCGAGCGACCGCCAGCGGCTTTCCGCTGAAGAGCTGCGACAGGCCGAGGAGCGCTTCGAGGCCGGAGTGGCCGGCAGTCTGGAAACCAGCAACGCCCAGTTGAGTCTTACGGCGGCCCGCGACGCAGTCATCCAGGCGAAGGTCGCCGTGGGGGTAGCGCGGGTGGCGGCGATGCGCGCCCTGGGTGTCATCTAGCCGGCAGGCACGGCAGCCGCTTCACTTCGATCTTCTGGGTCACCACGCTCCGGATGCCGGGTCGCCGTGCCCCTTTCGGCTCGAGGCGCGCGCGGAGCGTGAGGGTGCGCTCCCAACCGGTCGGGCCGAGACGGCCGTCCCAGACCAGCGATCCCTTCTCCTCGATCTCGCGGTGCAGCGGCGCTTCGACGCTGTCCTGGATCACCGCGGTGGAATCGGACACCGACCGGCGGGACCAGGTGTGGCGCGCGCCGTCGGCGAGCGCGCTGGCGGGCAGACGGGGAAGAAAATCATCGATCACGCCGCTCAAATCGGCGATCTCCGCTACGCCGTCGGGAATGAAGGGCACCGCGCCGCGCGAATAGCCGCCGTCAGGTGTGAGGGTGCCCCGCCACCGGCCGCCCAGCAGCCCTTCTGCGTCGGGAGTGATCCGGCCCTCGGGGCCCTCCCGCCAGATGCTGAGCGAGTCGTACCACGCCTCGATCAGTAGCCCGCCCTTCCCCTGCGCCGCGCGCAGCACGAGCGTCCCGGCGCGCTCGGCGTGCTCTATCCGGACGGCGCCGCCGGCCTCCGTCCGGATGTCGCTGCGCACCTGCTCCTGGTAGGCGGCGCAGGCCAACATCTCGGCGGAATAGCGCGGCGGGGCCGGCTGCCCGGGAAAGAGGAGCCCTGCCCCGATGAAAAAGCGCCGTCTGGCGTCCGAGCGGCGGCGCGGATAGGATGGATCTGGTCATCGCCTCCAAGTTGCTCCCGCTCACCCGGAGAGTCCATGCGCCGGTTCGCCATCCCCGCCTTCGTGGTGCTCGGAGCCCTGGGCGCCGCCCCGCGCGCGGCGCCCCAGGCCCCGGCCCATCGCACCCTGATTCGCGCCGGCCGGCTGATCGACGGGCTGGCTGCCGAACCGCGCACCGATCAGGGCATCCTGGTTGTGGGCGAGCGCATCCTGGAGGTGGGTCCCTGGAGCGCCGTCGCCGCCCGGGCCGGCGAGGCCGAGACGATCGACCTCTCCGCGATGACGGTGCTGCCCGGACTGATCGACGCCCATACCCACGTGCTGCTGCAGGGAGACATTACCGCCGCCGACTACGACGATCAGCTCCTCAAGCAATCGATTCCCTACCGCGCCATCGCGGCCACCGCCGCCGCGAGGACCGCGCTCTTCAACGGGTTCACCACCCTGCGCGACCTCGAAACCGAGGGCGCGATGTACGCCGATGTCGACCTCAAGACCGCAATCGCGCGGGGCGTGGTTCCCGGCCCCCGCTTGTTCGTCGCGACCCGGGCGATGGCGCCGACCGGCATGTATCCCCTCTCCGGGTACTCCTGGGAGCTCCGGGTCCCCGAGGGCGTCCAGATCGTCGATGGCCCGGATGCGATCCGCAAAGCGGTCCGGGAGGAGGTCAAGTACGGCGCCGATTGGATCAAGTTCTACGCCGACCGGGCCTACTATCTCGCCGAGGACGGCCGGCTCCGCAGCCGGGTCAACTTCACCGACGAAGAAATGAAGGCGCTGGTGGACGAAAGCCACCGGTTGGGCCGCAAGGTGGCGGCCCACGCCATGGCGTGGGATGGCATCGATGCCGCGCTCCGCGCCGGGGTCAACTCGATCGAGCACGGCCACGGCATGACCCCCGACCTGATCGACCGCCTGATCAAGCAACAGGTGTACTGGTGTCCCACCATGTTCGTGGGGCGCTACGTGGCGGCGGGACGGGGAGGAGTTTGGCCGCGAATGGTGGAACTGGTGCGGGCGGCGTTCGGGGAGGCGTTGCGGCGCGGCGCCGGCGACCTCATCGCCTACGGCACCGACGCCGGCGGATACGCCTGGAGCGAGAACCAGGCGCAGGAGTTCCCCATGATGGTGCAGTACGGGATGACCCCGATGCAGGCCATTCGCTCCGCGACCGCCACGGCCGCCCGCCTGCTCGACCAGAGCGACAATCTCGGGGCAGTGACCGCGGGGCATCTGGCCGATTTGATCGCCGTCGGGGGAGACCCGCTCCGCGACGTGACGGAATTGCAGCGGGTCAAGTGGGTCATGAAAGGCGGGACGGTGGTACGGCGGTGAACCCGGGCCGGTCCTGACCGGCCGCGGTCCTTCCCTCATGCTGGATGCCGGGACATGTATATCGGACCCGATGTCGTGGGGCCGCTGGCGACGGCGCTCGCTGCCGCCGCCGGAGTGGTGCTCCTCTTCTGGCGCAAGACGGTCGGCATCATCCGCGCCATCGGCCACGCCGTGGAGCGGCTCTTCGGCAAACGCTGACCGGTGGGGGCCCTACTCCCCCTGCATGAACGGATACCGGTAGTCGTGCGGCGGCGCGAAGGTCTCCTTGATGGTCCGCGGTGACACCCAGCGCAGCAGGTTGAGAATCGAGCCGGCCTTGTCGTTGGTGCCGCTTGCGCGGGCGCCTCCGAAGGGCTGCTGTCCCACCACCGCCCCGGTCGGCTTGTCGTTGAGATAGAAATTCCCCGCCGCCTGCCGGAGCGCGGCGCCCGCTTCCACCAGCGCCCGGCGGTCCTGCGCGAACACCGACCCCGTCAGCGCGTAGGGACTGGTCGTGTTGACCAGGCTCAAAGTGGCCCTCCACGCCTTGTCCGGGTAGACGTAGGCGGTGAGCACCGGCCCGAACAGCTCCTCGCACATGGTGCGGTACATCGGGTCCTTCACCTGGAGAAGGGTCGGTTCCACGAACCAGCCCCGCTTGTCGTCGGCCCCGCCCCCGGCCAGGATCGTCACGCCGCGGTCCCTCCGGGCGCGGTCGAGGTAGCCCTTGAGCTTGGCGAATGACTTGGCGTCGATGACGGCGCCCATGAAGTTCCGGAAATCCGCCACGTCTCCCATCTTGATGTCGGCAATCATCTGCAGCATGTGCTGCTTCACCGTCGGCCAGAGACTCTGCGGGATGTAGGTGCGCGACGCCGCGCTGCATTTCTGTCCCTGGTATTCGTAGGCCCCCCGAACCAGCGCCACCGCAAGCGCTTCGGCGTCGGCGCTGGGATGGGCCAGAACAAAGTCCTTGCCGCCGGTCTCTCCGACCAGCCGCGGATAGCCGGCGTACTGCTCCAGGCGCTGGGCCACGCCCTTCCAGAGCGACTGGAACACCCCGGTCGATCCGGTGAAGTGAATCCCTGCGAGCGAGCGCTCGGCCAGCACCCGCTCGGTTACCATCGCTGACTCGCCCGGGACGAAGTTGATCACGCCGGGAGGGAGCCCCGCCTCCTGAAGCAGACGCATCACCATGTAGTTGCTGAGCGCGGCGGTGGCCGCCGGCTTCCACACCACCGTGTTGCCCATCAGCGCCGGCGCGGTCGGCAGGTTGGCGCCGATGGCGGTGAAGTTGAACGGCGTGACGGCGTAGATGAACCCTTCGAGCGGGCGGTGATCGATCCGGTTCCACGCGCCCGGTGCCGACCGCGGCTGCTCGGCATAGTGGACGTTGAAGCGGAAGAAGTCGATCACCTCGCAGGCGCTGTCGACTTCGGCCTGGAACACCGTCTTGCTCTGTCCCAGCATCGTGGCGGCGTTGAGAGTCTGCCGCCACGGGCCGGCCAGGAGGTCCGCCGCCTTGAGGAACACCGCCGCG
>JBGPEJ010000223.1:0-5364 GCA_041482775.1 Gemmatimonadota bacterium
AACAGGATCGAGCGCTCCGGATCGATCCCGGCGGCCATGAGCCCGATGGCAACGTCCCGGGTCCGGGGGGCGAGCTCCGAGACTTCGTATGGGAGCGTGACAGCGTGGAGGTCCACCACGCAATAGATGCAATCGTACTCTGCCTGGAGAGCGACCCAATTCCGGACCGCGCCGAGCCAGTTGCCGATGTGAAGGTCGCCGGTCGGCTGAATCCCCGAAAAGATCCGGTCCATCCGGGCAAGGTAGCCACCTCTCCGATGCCTCGCAAGATGAGATCTTCCTTGGACTTACTGCATTTGGCAGCGCAGGCCGCTGAAGGGGCGGGGGGGTATCTCAGGTCCTCGGGAAGCCCGGCAACCTGGGTCTCCAAGGGTCACAACGACTGGGTCACCGAGGCGGACCGGACGGCCGAAGTGATGATCGCGGATCTGCTGCTGGGCGGGGCACCGGGGTCCCGCCTGGTGGGTGAGGAATCGAGCCCCGACCTGGTCCGCGACGGATTAGTGTGGATCGTCGATCCGCTGGATGGAACCACCAACTTCCTCCACGGGTATCCCCAGTATGCAGTATCAATCGCCGCGGTGGTGGACGGCGTGCCGGCGGCCGGGGTGGTGCTCGATGTGGCCCGCGAGTGCCTCTACGGAGCCGTGCGCGGTGGCGGCGCCTGGCTGGGAGACCGTCGGCTCCGGGTATCGGAAACCACCGACCCCGCGCGAGCGTTGCTGGGGACCGGATTCCCCTTCAAGCATCTCGACCATCTGGACCGGTACCTTGCCCAACTCCGGAGGGTTCTCCCCGCCACCAGCGGCGTGCGGCGGGCCGGCGCCGCGGCGCTCGATCTGGTCGACGTGGCGGCCGGGCGCTTCGACGGCTTCTGGGAGCTCTCGCTCGCGCCGTGGGACTTCGCCGCGGGAGTTCTGCTCATTCGTGAGGCCGGCGGCAGAGTGACGGATTTGGAGGGTGCGGACGTCGACATCCGCCACACCGGTCTCGTGGCGGGAAACCCCGCCATCCAGCGGTGGCTCCTCAACCAGCTTGGTGCCGCATGAGACGCGCGCTCCTGCTCGCCGCTCTGACCTTCGTTCCCGGGGTACCGGTCCGCCGGCAAGCGGGTGACCCGAACGATCTGTCGGGCCAGGTGGAGATCATTCGCACCGCCTACGGGGTGCCGCACATCCGCGCGGCAAGCCTCCGCGCCGCCGGCTACGGACTGGCCTGGGTGCAGCTCGAGGACTACGGCCCGATGGTGGCATTGGGCCTGCTCCGGGAGCGGGGACAGATGGCCCGTCTGTTCGGCCGCGACAGTATCGAGAGCGACTTTTTGGCCCGTCCCGCTGCGGCGTGGGCGCGGGGCGAATATCAGCGTCTCGACCAGGCCACCCGCGACGTGTACGAAGGTTTCGCTGCGGGGGTGAACCGGTACGTCACGCTCCATCTCGACCAGTTTCCCGAGGGGTTTCCCGCCGATTTCTCCGGGTACGACGTCGTCCTCCGCGACGCGGGCGGCAGCGGCCTCGGCGCAGCGCGCCGGTTCCTCGCGCGCCTCTCCCAACCGGCGCGCGGTGGTGCCCCGCCCGCTCCGGGGCTCGAAGGGGCGCCGCCCCCGCCCAATCCCGACGAAGGCTCCAACGCGTGGGCCCTCGGGCCCGGCCGGAGCGCCACCAAGAGCGCCATGCTGCTCCGGAATCCCCACCTGGCGTGGGACGCGGGGTATTACGAGGCCCAGCTCACGGTACCCGGAGTGCTCGACTTCTACGGTGACTTCCGGATCGGCGGCCCCTTCACCGTGATCGGCGGCTTCAACGCCGCCCTCGGCTGGGCCACGACCAACAATGCGCCGGTCCTCAACGCCATCTACGCCCTCGACGTGGCGCCGGGGCAGACCGACCAGGTGCTCCTCGACGGGACCGCCGTGCCGCTCACCCGGGAAACGGTCACCGTCGAGTATCGAAACGGCGCCGGCTCGTCCTCGGAGACCCGGGAGGGGTGGCGGAGCCCGATCGGTCCGGTCATCGCCCGCACCGGCGGCAAGGTCTATGTGCTGCGTGCCGCCGGCAACGAGGAGCTGCGCGGCGGGGAACAATTCCTCCGGATGATGCGGGCCGGCTCGTTCAGCGAGTGGCGCGAGGCGATGCGGATGAACGCGCGCTCGACCTCGAGCTTCACCTACGCCGACCGGGATGGGAACATCTTCTACGTCTGGGACGCGACCCAGCCGGTGTTTCCTCACCCGCTTCGCGGCGACACCGCCGCGGTGCCGGCGGCGCGCACCGGCGACGTCTGGACCCGCTACGTACCCTGGGATTCACTGCCCCAGCTCAAGAACCCGAAGTCGGGGTACCTCCATAACGAGAACGATCCGCCCCACTTCACCAATCTCGAGCAGCCCCTCGATTCGGCGTCGCTTCCGCCGACGGTACCTCCCCCGGCCTTAAGCCTCCGGAGCCAGATGGCGCTCCAGCTGCTCCGCACCTCGAAGAAGAAGCTCACGCTCGAAGAGGTGGTGAAGCTCAAGTTCGATCCCCACATGCTCCTCGCCGACCGGGTGAAGCCTGCGCTCCTGGCGGCAACCGCCGCTGCCGGGCCCGACTCCTCGCTCACGGAAGCGGCACAGATCCTTGCGGCCTGGGACAACAGCACCGGGATCGAGAGCCGAGGCGGGGTGCTCTTCGAGGCATGGTGGCGGCGTTACGCCGCCGGCCCGCGTGCAACACCGCGTTTCGAGGTGGCCTGGACCAGGGAGGATCCGGTGCGGACGCCGCGTGGACTTGCCGATCCGGTGCAGGCCGTGGCCGCGCTCCGCGCGGTGCTCCCCGAAGTTCGCCGCAAGTACGGCCGGCTCGACGCCGCCTGGGGGGAGGTTCACCGGGTGCGCGCCGGCGGCAAGGATCTTCCCACCACCGGCTGCCCGGGGGATCTCGGCTGTTTCCGGGTGCTCTTGTTTGAGGAGGACAAGGACGGAAAGCAGGTCGCCCGCGGGGGCGACGGGTGGATCCTCGCGGTCGAGTTTGCCAAGACCGGACCGCGCGCGCTCAGCGTGCTGGCGTACGGGGAGAGCCCCCGGGAGGGCTCCCCCTACAACGGCGATCAGGCGGAGCTGTTCGTCAGAGGTGAGATGAAGCGGGTGGCGTTCACCGCCGCAGACATCGATGCCGGAGCGGTAAAGCGGTACCATCCCGGGGCACAGCCGTAGGATTCCTGAATGAACTGCTGGAGAATCTGGAGCGGCGGAACAACGACCGGCCGGGCGTGATTACGCGGCGAGCGTCAGAATCCTGGGTCCCTCCCGGGTGATCGCCACGGTGTGCTCGAAATGCGCCGCCAGCGATCCGTCGGCGGTCACCACGGTCCACTTGTCGTCCAGCATCCGGGTGGCGTAGTCACCCAGCGTGATCATCGGCTCGATGGCGAGCGTCATCCCCGCCTGGAGCCGCGGGCCCCGGTGGGGCTGGCCGTGATTGGGCACCTGCGGGTCTTCGTGCATCCGCTCACCCACGCCGTGGCCCACCAGCTCCCGCACCACGCCGAACCCGGCGCCCTCGGCCACTGCCTGGACGGCGTGTCCGATGTCGCCGATGTGATTACCGATCCTGGCCTCGGCGATTCCCGCCGCGAGCGCCTCCTGGGTTACCTCGAGCAGCCGACGGGCCTCCGGGGCAATTTCCCCCACGGCCACCGTGGTGGCCGCGTCGGCGTGGAATCCCTCGAGATGTACCCCGACGTCCACGCTCACGATGCTGCCCTCCCGCAGAACCCTCCGCGGCGAAGGAATGCCGTGCACGATTTCCTGGTTGATCGAGACGCAGAGGGTTTTTGGAAAGCCGTAGAGTCCCTTGAACGAGGGACTGGCTCCCGGATGGCTGCGAATGAACTTTTCGGCCGCCGAGTCGAGCTCCTCGGTGGATACCCCGGGCCGGACCAGCGAACGCACCAGCTCGAGCGTCTCGGCCACGATGCGGCCTGCCCGCGCCATGATCTCGATTTCCTTGGGGGACTTGAGCGTGATCATTGCGCGATGGCCGCCCTGACCCGCGCAGCAATTTCGTCCACGCCGCCGGCCGCGGAGATCTTCACCACGCCACCGCGCCCCTGGTACCAGGCGAGCACCGGGGCCGTCTGTTCGCGGTAGGCGGTGAGCCGGCGGGCCACCGCCGCGGGATCATCGTCGGCCCGTCCCTCGATGGTCCGCCGTTTGGCCAGCCGGGCGAGGATCTCCTCGTCGCTCACATCGAAGAACAGCACCCGGTCCATTTTTCGTCCGAGATCCGTCAGAAGCCTCTGGACCCCCTCGGCCTGAGGGAGTGTCCGCACCACCCCGTCGAATATTACCCCGCGGGCGGCGGCCGGCTTGCGGAGCTCCTCCCGGACCACCCCCAGAATGAGGTCATCGCTCACCAGGCCGCCGCCCTCCATCACCGCCTTGGCCTCGAGCCCCAGCGGGGTGCCCCGGGCCACCGCGTCACGCAGGAGGTCTCCGGTGGCGAACTTCGGAAGGCCCAGGTACTCCGCCAGAAGCGCCCCCTGGGTGCCCTTCCCCGCACCGGGGGGGCCCAACAGCAGAATGTCCATTTTCCTCCAGGGTGGAGCGGGAAGCGAAAAGGGAGAAGGACGCTGGCCTCCTCCCTCCTCGCTTGCCGCTGCTGGCTGCACCCGGCTACATGTAGCGCTGCTGCCGCCCCCGGAACTTCACCCGCCCCGTCTTCATGAAGCTGTCGTATTTCCGGAGCGTCCGGTGTTGCTCCACTTGGGCGATCGTGTCGAGCAGCACGCCGACCACGATGAGCACCGAGGTGCCCCCGAACACCGCCTGGACCCCGATCTTCTTGGCGATGATGATCGGCAGGATGGCGACGGCCGCGAGAAAGAGCGCGCCGGGGAGGGTGACCCGCCCGAGGACGCCGTCGATGTAGTCCGCGGTGGCCGCACCGGGCCGGACCCCGGGAATGAAGCCACCCTGCTTCTTCAAATTCTCGGACAGATCGATGGAATTGAAGATGATGGAGGTGTAGAAGTAGCTGAACAGCAGCACCATGACCGCAAAGGCCAGGTTGTAGGGCCAGTCGCCCGGAGTGAAGACGTCGGCGATGTCCTTGAGCACCGGGCTCTTGGTGAAGTTGGCCACCGTGCCCGGCACGATGATGATGGTCTGGGCGAAAACGATCGGCATCACCCCGGCGGTGATGAGCCGGATCGGGATGAAGGTCTTCTGGCCTTCGCGGATCCGTCCCCGGCCCATCACCTTGCGGGGAATCTGGATCGGGATGCGGCGGGAGGCGATGGTCATGGCCACCACCGCCGCGATCGCCGCGATCGCCACCACGACCAGCATGATGGCCCCGCCGCCCGAGATCACGTTGTTCTTGA
>JBGPEJ010000224.1:0-5349 GCA_041482775.1 Gemmatimonadota bacterium
AACCGGGTCGATACCCGGCACCAACAGCTTCCAGACCGGCACGCAGGGAAACATCTGCGCCGGCGCGCCCCGAATCGTGGTTAGTCCCGTATTCGAGAACAATCTGGAGGTGTTCACGACCCAGGCAAACCTCGCGGAGGTGCCGCTGACCGTGAGCGTCAGCCGCATCAACTTCTCCGGACCGGTTACCCTGACGCAGAGCGCGACCGATGCGGGGATCACCAGCACCTACACCGGTCCCATCCTCTTGCCGGATGGGACCAACAGCACCGTCGTGACCCTCACGATCCAGAATGCGTCGATCGGTGATCACGTCCTGACCTTCACCGCCAACGCGACCGTCAATGGAAATCCGGTCGTCGGCCAGGGATCTTTCACCGTTCATGTCCCGGGCGGCGACCGCTATGCGGTCACCATCACCAAGAACACGACGGCCGGGAATGATCGGGACGGCCTGGAGCCCGGCGTCGGCATCCCGAATATCCGGGAGCTCGCGGTGTTGAAGGAAATGATCGGCACTACTCCCAAAATCACGGTATACGGCCTCCTGATCGGGAAGCGTCCGCGGGCCTTCGTTCGCAGCGGGAACGACGCCTTCGATGGCCTGGGAAATTTCTTCGCGACCACCCTGCCTCTCGTGCCCGTCCCGGGCCAGGGAGATCAACCGTCGGTGGTTGCCATCACGGGGATGATACTGGCGAGCTCGATCAATTTCACGATTACGATCAACCCAACCACAGGCGCAATGTTTCAATTCGGCCACGTGGATTACACCGGCGCCGGCCCGAAGAAGCCCTAATCCGGGGTGGCGGCTCCTCGGACCAGCCCGAGCGCCACCCCCGCGTGCACCGGCAGCGCGAGGGCGATCAGCTCGAGGTTCTTCTGCTGGAAGCCGGGCAGGAGCTTTACGACCAACCCGAGCGCCGCCAGCGCCGCCACCGCGAGCGCCAGGCGGCGCGCCGGTTGATGAGCCCACGCCTTGCCGCGCAAGGCAGCGGGAAGGACGACGGCAAGGGCCAGGGCGAGGAGGTTGAATAGAAAGAGATTTTCGTTCCGGTGGGCGGCGATGTGGCTGCTGAACCCCCACAGCCAGGTGAGAATGAGCCCCAGAATGCCGCAGAGCAGCGCCCACAGCGTGGCGAGGGCGAGAAACGCCGCGCGGGCCACCCGGCGCCGACCGCGGCCGAGCAGCGCCAGAGCGCCCCCGAGCACAACGCCCACGCCGAGGTAGCCCAGCGTCCAATCGACCGGCCGCGCCGGCACCGGCCAGCGGCCTCCCTGGTTCAGAATCCGCTCCGATTTGACGACCGGCCGCGCCACGCCGTCGGGGCCCGTGATTGTGACGTTATCGAGGTGCTCGCGGAGCCGGCCGGGGAGAAACATCTGCTCCCAGCGGGACATCTCCTCATCCACCGGGTGTCCCAGCCCGATCATGAGGCCGGTGTAGATGAAGGGATTGTGCTGGTCGAGCCGGCGGGTCTCGTCGCGCCAGGTGAACCCCGATGGTTTGACTCCGTAGCGCCGGATGGCCCCTCCCAGCGCGCGATCGATAACATCGCGGATCCGGGTGGAGCAGTTGTCCCGATAGTAGTCGTACGCGTATCCCGCATTCTCCTCCAGCGCATTGCGCTCGAGTGCTTCGCGCATGGCATAGCGCTCCGCCGGAGGGAGGTCGAGCTCCTGGGCCCAGATCTTCCGGCCCTCATTGCCGTAGAACTCGATGTAGGCGCTCGGGTTGTTGTCCACTCCCATCGAGTACCACATCTTCCCTTGCGCGAATCGGAGGAAGAAGCTCGCCTGCTTGAAGCTGAACCGGCCGTAATCGTAGTGCCGGTCGATCCCGGTCACGGCGTCATGGATCCAGATGGCGTTATGGCCGAAGCGCTCCCAGAGCATGCCGCCGGTTTCGTAGGTCAGCAGCGTCACGGTGAGCGCCGCTCCCGGCTCACCCTCAGCCGGACGCGGTGCGGCCGGCGGGGCCGGCGCCTGGACCAGCAGGTACAGCAGCGGGAACACCGAGCCAATCACACCGCCACGTCCTTGCCCTCTGCGGCAGACTTGTAGATCGCCTCGAGCACCTTGAGCAGCGTGACATGCTCCGCGAGCGGCGGGGCTTCCGCCTCGCCCGCGATAGCCGCCAGGAAATGGGCCCACTGGGCGCGGAACGAGGCGCTGAAGGCGTTTTCCCGCGACAGGCTTCCGGTCGGTGAGACGTCGTGCGCGATGCCGTTGAGCTCCTTCCAGACGTGGAGCGGGTTGATGCCCGCGGTGCCCTTGGCGCCGCGCAGGCCGACACCGAATCGCTCCCCCTCGCCGATATGCCGCCAGGTTACGTCCACGAAGATCGAGGCGCCGTTCTCGCAAACCACGTAGGCGCTCCCCGACTGCTCCACGGCCCGCTCCCCCTTGAGTCGCACCAGGGCGGCGCTCACTCGGGCGGGGGCGGGGTTGCCGGCGAGCCAGAAACAGAGATCCAGCATGGTGAGCCCGAGATCGAGCATCGCACCCCCGCCTGCCTCGTCCTTCCGCTGGCGCCACCCCAGCGCGGTGCGCGCCGGCCGCGCCACGTGCCAGCTGGACCGGATGCTGTCGATCTCGCCGAGCTCACCGCTCTGCACGAAGCTGCGGACCGCCTGGGCGTCGGGCCGGTACCGGTGGGTCATCCCCGCCATGACGACCTTGTTCTTCTTTTCGGCGGCCTTGGCCACCCGCTGCGCCGCCGCCGCCGTGAGCGCAATGGGCTTTTCCACCAGGACGTGGGCGTTCGCGGCCAATCCCGCCAGGATGTGGGGCTCGTGCAGGTGATTGGGGGTCGCAATCAGCAGGGCGTCGATCGTCGAGTGGCCCAGGAGATCCTCGATGTCGTCGAAGACGCCGCCGATCCCGAAGCGCTCGCTCAGCGCTCGCGCCTTCGGCAGGTCCACGTCACAGATGGCGGCGAGCTGAATGTTCTTGAGCTTCTTGAGCACCGGCAGGTGGGCCACTTGGACGACGGCGCCGGCGCCGATCAGCCCGATCCGGATGGGATCGCTCATGGGTGTCGTCCCCTGCTCAGTAGTTGCGGGTAACCTGGGTCCCCGGAAAATAAGCCGAGAGGATGTCCTGATACGAGAAGCCGGCCCGGGCCCGGGCAATCGCCCCCCACTGGCACATCCCGACGCCGTGCCCCGCCCCCGATCCCTCGGCCACGAGCTGCACGATCCGCCACCCGTCGCGGGTCACCTGCAGATTGAAATTGGCGCTCCGGAGGGTGCTGCCGTCTCCGGTCCGCAGCAGGTTCCGCGCAATCGGACCGGACACGGTGAGCGATCCGGCGCCTCCGACCAGCTCCATCCTGGCCACCCGGCCCGTGGCGGTGCGCTCGACGATCCGGAGGTCCCGGAGCGAGGTAGCCAGCGCCGCCGAGCCGCCCGACGGTGGCAAGGTTTCCTGGAGGGTGCGCGCCAGGGCCTCGCCGGTCCAGCTCTCCCGCCAGCGGAATCGGGGCGAGATGGCGCACCAGGCCTGGCCGGCGCCATCCACGTCGCGAATGGAGCGGAGATAGGGTCGTTCCGCGCCCGCGAACACCTCGACGCCGTCCGCGGTCCGGCCCCCGCAGGTCGAGTGGAAGAAGGCGTCGATGAGGAGGCCGTCGTAGCTGAGAACCTCGCCCCGGGTGTCCTCCACCGCCTGAGTGGAGAGCGGCGTCTCGAACCCGATCCCGGCGTAGGCCTGATCCGCCACAGTGGCCACCACGTCATACCCGCGTAGTCGCCACCGGCCCAGACTCTTGAGCGCGAAGGTCCGCGACACCACCGCCTGGGCCCGCTGGCCCGCCAGATCCTGCTCGGTGCGGCGCCCCATCTCGGCGCCAACCACGCCGTCCAGGTATTCCTCGAGTCCGAGCAGATTGACCGCCATCACGCCGCCGGCCGTCGGCGAGAGGGTAAATCGTCCCCGATAATCGCGTACGTTGATCCGGACCGGGCCGCCCGAATCGCCCGGGGCCACCTCCAGAGCGACCCCGGGGCTCTGCAGGGCCGCCCCGAGCCGCACCCGGAGCCCGCCTGGCCCCGCACTCACCGTCGCGACGGTTCCGACGGGGAGCTCGGTACGGCCGTCGCCGTCGGGCGTCGTGAGGATTACCATGCCTCCGCCACCCACGGTAACCGAGGCGGCGGCGGGAACCACGCTCACGCGAATTTCCGGCGCCGCCGTTTCCGGGGCGGCCACCGAACTCACTTCCGGGCGCGCGCACCCCGCCGCGAGCAGCACGAGGGCGGCGCCGGCGTTGGCGACTCTCACGGCCTCACCCGCGGTAGTTGCCGAACTTGAGCTCGATGCCAAAATCCTGGGACTTGAGGAAGCCGATGACCGTCTGCAGCTCATCCTTGGAAGGGCTGGTAACCCGGAGCTCGTCGCCCTGGATCCCCGCCTGCACCTTCTTGAACCCTTGCTCCTTGATGGCCTTCTGAATCTTCTTGGCGGTGTCCTGGGGAATGCCCTGGGTGAGGGTGATTTCGCAGCGCACCGATGTTCCGGCGCCGGGGATCAGGTCCCCGACCGTGATGTTCTTGAGGGGAACACCCCGTTTGGCGCACTTGGCCTGCACCACCTCGATCACCTGCTTCATCCGGAATTCGTCATCCGCGGCAAGCTTGATGACCGCCTTGGCGCGGTCGAACTCGAGGGTGACGTGGGTGCCCTTGAAGTCGTAACGCTGGGCGATCTCCTTGACCGCCTGGTTCACCGCATTGTCGACTTCCTGAAGATCCGCGCCGGTCGAGACGTCGAAGGATGAGGTGCCAGCCATGCTCAGGAGAGGAAGGATTCGAGGGCCTTGGAGCGGCTCACGTGGCGGAGCCGGGAGAGCGCTTTTTCCTTGATCTGGCGGACCCGCTCCCGAGTGATGCCGAGGAGCGCCCCGATCTCCTCGAGAGTCATGGGCTCGGGGCTGTCGAGGCCGAAATAGAGCCGGAGAATCTTGGCCTCCCGCTCCTTGAGCCCCTTGAGCACCTCCTCGATGCAGTTGTTGAGGGCATGCTCGAAGGTCTCGGCGTCGGGGCCGGGGTTCTGGTTGTCGGGGAGGTAGTCCAGCAGTCGGTTGTCCTCGCCCGGCGTGAGCGGCGCGTCCAGCGACAGATGGTTCTGGGAAATGGAGAGGGTCTTCTGCACCTCTTCCATGTCGATATCCATCCCCTCGGCGATCTCCGCCGGGGTCGGCTCCCGCCCGAGCTCCTGCAGCAGAGCGGAGGAGCGACGGGTAATCCGGTGCAGCGTGCCGGCGCGGTTGAGCGGAACCCGGACGATCCGGCTCTGCTCCGCGAGCGCCTGCAGGATGGCCTGGCGAATCCACCAGACCGCGTAGGA
>JBGPEJ010000225.1:0-5344 GCA_041482775.1 Gemmatimonadota bacterium
AGCACCCCACCCACCTCAGTATTCCCGAGGCGATCGAGACCGCCCAGGCCATCGGCGCCCCGCGGACGATCCTGACCCATCTGACCCACGAGACCGGCCACGCCGATCTCGCGGCAAAGCTCCCGCCGGGGATCGAACCCGGCTACGACGGCCAGACGCTGGAGATTGCCGGATGAAGCTCCATTACGGTCGAATCCTCGCGGACAAGCTGGACGGCGGGCACGGCCTTCCCCGCGCCCGGCTCCAGGATCTGATCCAGCGCTTTCCCGATGTCCTGGGCGAGGTGCGCACCCGGCGCCGCGCCGGTGAATACGGCTTTTACGACCTGGGCGAACAAACCCAGACGATCGAGGGCATCCGGCGCTTTGCCGAGGGGATCGGTCAGGCCTACGACCACGTGCTGGTGCTCGGGATCGGCGGCTCGGCGCTGGGCACCAAGGCGCTGGTGGGCGCGCTCCGGCCGGCGGCGTGGAACGAGCTGGACGACGAGGGGCGGGAGTTCTATCCCCGGATCACCATCCTCGAGAACGTCGACCCCACCACGGTGGGTGCGGCGCTCCGCCGCATCGATCCCCGGCGGGTGTTCGTCAACGTGATCAGCAAATCGGGCGCGACGGCGGAGACGCTGGCGCAGTACCTCGTGGTGCGCTCCTGGCTCGATCAATCGCTGGGTCCCGATGCGGCGGTCCGGCACCTCGCGTTCACCACCGACCCGGAAAAGGGGCCGCTCCGCGAGCTGGCCGAGCGGGAGGGGATCGCCCGGCTGGAGATCCCGGCGGGGGTGGGGGGCCGCTACAGCGTCCTGACCCCGGTGGGGCTCCTGCCGGCGGCGCTGGTGGGCATCGACATCGAAGCGGTGTTAACCGGCGCCCGGAGGGCACTGGAGCGGGCGGAGTACGAATCGCTGCTGCAGAATCCGGCGGCGCTCTATGCCGCGCTGCTGTGGGCCGCCGATGCCTGGCTCGGGGCGCGGATTCACGTGGTGATGCCGTACTCGGACCGCCTGCGGGAGTTCGCGGCCTGGTACGCCCAGCTCTGGGCGGAGAGCCTGGGCAAGCGGCTCGACCGCCGGGGCGCCCTTGTGCATGCCGGGCCCACGCCGGTGGGAGCCACCGGCGCCACCGACCAGCACAGCCAGGTCCAGCTCTACATGGAAGGGCCGTTCGACAAGGTGGTGACCTTTCTGCGGGTGGAGCACCCCGGAGAGGATGTCACGATCCCGGGGAGAGCGGGCCTGCCGGAGGAGCTGGCGTATCTCTCAGGCCATACCCTGGGGGAGCTGCTGCTGGCGGAGCAGGAGGCCACGTCGGCGGCGCTGGCCCGGATGGGAAGGATGAATGTGGCGCTTTCGCTCCCTTCGCTGACGCCCGAGACGATGGGGGAGTTGATCATGTTCTACCAGGTGGCCACCGGGTTTGCCGGGGCGTGGTACGGGGTCAATCCCTTCGACCAGCCGGGGGTCGAGCTGGGCAAGCGGCTCACTTTTGCGGCGATGGGGCGGCCGGGGTTCGTGAAGGAGCAGGCGCCCGGAGCGGGAGGGGGGCCGGCGGATGTGGTGGAGTAGGAGGTAGGAGCGAGGGGCTAGGATGCTAGGGAAACCACGGGGGCCCGTGAGGGCCCCCTTCTGTTGCCAGTGAATTGCACAGGGAGGCCCAGGCGCGCCAGGAGGCGCCAGGACGGATCGAACGGGGTAGAAAGCAAGAAGCCCCGCCTTGCGGCGGGGCTTCCTGGTTCAGAGCGACCTGAGGCCGTGGCGGCCCTCAGGGTTGGAGTTCGTTACGCCACGCCAACCGTCACCAACGCTGCGCCGGTCTTGACACCGACCGCACGCCAGACTCCGCCGGCCGAGCAGGGCCCGGATGACGGCTTGGTGAAGGTGTAGGTCCAGAACCGGTTCACACCGTTGTCGGTGAGCACCGGCGCAGCCGAACCAACCGGACACACCACGATGTTCGCGCCCACGACTCTCGTCAACAGAACGAAGTCGAAGAAGGGCACTACGATCGAGGTGCTGGCCTTGTGTTCCACCACGACGGTCGTGGTGGTCGGCGCGACGATCTTCCAGGTGACGATATCCGCACCGGACCACTGCTGAGCGGTACCGATGGTGGGGCAGCCGGCCGGCGCGCAGGTCTGCGCCGTCAAGATGCCGGTGCTTACCGGGGCCGAGGGGGTGCCGAAGACGTCGTGGAGAATGGCACCAACCAAGGTCGGGTTCTTGTCCGCGTTGTTGAAGATCGCGTCGGCCGGAGCAGCGTCGAAGTTGTCGTACTCCGCCCCCACCGCGTCCTTGTTGTCGATCGCGGCGCAGCCAGCGTACGGAGTGCCGGCGCCGGTGCAGGTGAAGTCGATACGGCCGAGCAGGTAGGCGACCTGTGAGGTCGTCGAACCGGCCAGGATGTTGGTCAAGGCGCCGTCCCACCGCGCCGCACCAGTGATCGGGTTGAGCGGATACTGAATGCCGGTGAGGCCGGCGTCCATGCCGCCGTAGTTGAGGGTGATGTCCGACTCGATCACTTCGAGATCGTCCGAGCCGAAGAGGAAGAACGGCGCCGGAGTGGCGGCGGTGTAGAACACCGTCGAGAGGCCAACGCTGCTGGCCACCGGAGCCGCCGGATCGATCGCGAGATTGCGGAGGATCGGGGCGGTGGTGTTACCCGCGCGGTCGGTGACCGTCGCGGAGTAGTTGTAGTAGCCGACGCCCAGTGCCGCGGCGCAGTCCACTTCGGTGCCGACGCTGCGCACCCAGTTGTCGGAGAGCACCGTGGCCAATGCACCGGAAATGCCGGCGCAGGGCACACCGCTCGGAGCAAGCCGGACGATACTCTGGGTGGCGGGGATGCCAGCCACGAGGCCGTTCTGGTTGAAGCCGGAACGGGTGTCCTGACCTTCGACGCCGAATACCGCCGGCCCGGCCGGAGCACCACCCGCCGGAACGGCCAGGTAGATGTTCGAGGTCTGGTTGGCCAGCGCCGAACCGAGGAAGATGTTGGCGAACACCGGAACGACGCCGCTGCCTGCCGCGGCGTTACCGAACCGGCTGGTCGGGAGACCGTTGTCGACGCCGAAGAAACCGCCGGTCGGGCCAGTGGCCGACCCGCCGCTCGTGGAAGTGTTGCCGATCGCGTCGGTGCCCCGGCCGCAGAGCCGGTATCCGGTGATCGAGTTGCTGGTGACGGTTTCCGCCAGGAGGCTCGGGTTCGGCAGGACCGCCGCCGAGCAGGTGATCCCGACGAACAGACTGGCCGACCGCACCGGCAGAATGGTGGGAATCGGCGGAGCGCTCGAGCCCCCGTCAACCGAGAAGACGTTGCTGAGAAGGTTGTAGGTGTTCGAGTTGATCCAGTACTGATCGAACAGGGTATTGAACGCCGGCGTAGTAACGGTGGTTGACGGCGCCAAGTTGTCGATCCAGATCGGCGTCAGGTTGAGCGCCGAGGGAACCGGATTGTTGTCCTGCGCGAGCAGGTTCCAGCGCTTGTCCGAGTTCGAATCGCACGCTGGCGCTGCCGGGCCGACGAAGATCGGATTATTGAGCTTCGGGACGCAGAACGCCGTGCCGACCGAGGAGTACGTATTCGGCGGCTGCAACGCGGTGCCATCCGGTCCGATCACCGACGGAGCGTAGGAAACGATGAACCCGTCGGTGTTCGTGGTGAGCGAACCTTCGTTACCAGCAGGCGCCGTGCCGCAGGTGAACACGCCGCTCAAGGCGAGGCCGCTGCTGGCCGAGCCGCCAACGGTGCTGCTCGAATTGGCACAACCCGCCGAGCCGCCCGCTGTGTAATTGACCGCGGTCGGCGCGACTGTGCTGAATGCGATGAAGCTGCCCCCGGAGATGTTCGAGGAGCCGGTGTACCAGGTTACCCCACCAGAGGTCCCGTTGCCCGGCGCGGAAATCGTGGTGCTCGCGGGGGCCAGGGTCGTCGGGGAGGTCATCGCATCAACGTTGTTCATTACCACCGGGACCGCATTGGATGCGATCGGGGTGGCCACACCAGTCACGTACAGGTTGAGCGCAATCGACTCGTTGCCGTTCGGAATGACCGGCACGCAGAGGAACGTCCCGCAGCCGATTCCCGCCAAGGTGCCGGCGGACACTTGCGTGGTGTTGACGCTCTCGGTGACCAGCACGGACTGGCTGACGGAGGCGTTGCCCTCGTTGGCGGGAGCGGTGCCCGGGAACGTCTGGCTGGCCACCACCCGTCCAGCGATGAGGACGTCGAGCCGCGACAGCTGGAGATCACCGGCGTTGACGTTGGCGGTGACTTCGATCTGGCAGCGGACGTTGGTCAGGGTAACCGCCACCGACGGCTGGCCGGTCAGCGGGATACAGGTCGGAATGGGGCCGGATTCAGAAGCGAGCGTCATCGTGGGCACCCAGGTAACGCTCTGGATGCTGACGGTGGCCGCCGTGGGCACCTGGACGACGATGCCGGCCGAACCGCACACATTGGTGAATCCCGCCACCGTGGAGCAGGCGGTAATCGTGGTGGTGCCGCCGCCTAGTGCGGTCACCAGACCCGTCGCGCTGACCGTAGCAATGGTCGGAGCGGGCGAGGGGTTCCAGGTAACCACCTGGCTGGGGTTGTTGGTCCCGGCGACCGAGACGGCGAGCTGCAACGTCTGCGCCGGGGTGGTCTTGACCATGTTGGCGTTCCCCGGCGTCACGGTCACACTGGTGACCGTCGCGGCCGTGGAGGTGATCGTGATGGTCGCGTCACCGCAAACCGCGGCATTGACGGTGGAGCAGGCGCGAACGCCGACCGGGCCCGCCGCAATCGCGGAGAAGACACCGGCGCCGGTGATCGAGGCCCTGGTCGCATCCAGCACCGACCAGGTGACAGTCGTCGCGACGCCGGCATCGGCGTTGACGCTCGCCACCATTGTCACCGTGGCGCCAACCCCAACGCTCACGCCATTAGGCGTGACGCTGACGGAGTGCACGGTGGGGGTGGGCGGCGGTGGCGGTGGGGGCGGCGTCGGGATGGTGACATTGTCACCACACGCAGCCACACCGGCCGCAACCAGGCCCGTCCACAGCAGGGAACGATAGAGCTTGCGCATTACTCCCCCTCATGAAGGTGATGACAGCTTACGGCTACCCACTGCGACTGAACACTCTTGCCCGGATCGCGCACGAAAGCGCACTCCCCCGTCCCCGGGCGCACCACAGGTGAGCATCGAGAGAGCGGAAAAAATTTCCGCCGCTCTCCCGGTGAAACCGGGTCGTCCCCTGGAAACGCACACGAGGGGTTGGCTTGTCTACAACGGGCCAAGATAAGCTTCGAGCCGGATCGGGTCAAGAGACCGAACTTGCTCACCCACACTGTCTTGGCTTGCA
>JBGPEJ010000226.1:0-5335 GCA_041482775.1 Gemmatimonadota bacterium
ACCTGGCGGCAGATCAGCTTGTAGAGCAGCACCTGGTCCGCCGCGATGCTGGCCTCGGTGTAGCCGTAGTTCATCTCGAACAGGGAGGGGGCCACCTCGGGGTGGTCCTTCTCGTTGGCGAATCCCATGGCCCGCTGCACTTCCGCGGCGGTGTCGATGAACAGACGGAGGGAATCACCCGGGAGGGAGTGGTAGTAGCCGCCGGTGCTGGGAAACTCGAAGGCGCCGGTTTCATAGTAGCGCCGCTCGGCGTCCCGGCCCTTGAAGAGGAATCCCTCGATCTCGTTGGCGGCGTTGCAGGTGAAGCCGTCTTTGCGATAGAGCCCCTCGAGGTAGTGCTTGAACTTGGCCCGGATGTCGGCGATGTACGGGGAGCCGTCCTTCTCCAGGACGTCGGCGAAGACCAGCACCTTGCCGGGGCCGAAGACGTCGGCGGGCAGCCAGTAGAACGCGGGCCAGTCGATGGCCAGGCGGAGGTCCGACTCGGCCTGCTGGGAGAAGCCCCGGATCGAGGAGCCGTCGAAGGTCAGGTTGTCGGCCGACTTGAGCAGGAATTTCTTGTCGTAGTCCAGCATGTGCAGGCGGCCTTCGAGGTCGGCAAAGCAGACCGTCACCGCCTTGATCCGTTTTTCGTCGGCGAGGTACTTCATCCGCTTGTCGCGGATCTTTTCGGGCGCCGTGCGGGCGAGACGCTCGCCCTTGGCCTCGAGGTTCATTTCCTCGAGCCGGTCGTAGGGGATTTCCAGGAAGTCTCTGAGTTCGCTGCTCATCGGCGGGCTCCGCGCTGCCACGGGGTGGGGGGGGGTGTCGGGGATGACAGAATCTAGCGGAGCTATGATAAAGAATCAACTATTAAGCATTAATATCATCAGTTTTACGATAAATCACAAAATATTTATCCTATAACTACTGGCCCTTGGGGCGGTCACCGGTGGCCCCGCGCGGGGTCCGGTCGACCACCGTCACCTTGACCTCGGCCCCGGGAGAGAGCCGCTCCCCGCCCCCGACCACGACCTGGTCGCCCGGCTCGACCCCCTGCCGCACCTCCACGTAGCCTACCGTGCGCACCCCCAGCACCACCTGGCGGCGCTCCGCCTTCCCGGCCGAGATCACCCAGGCGTACATCGATCCGGCGAAGGGGCTGATCGCGTCCTCGGGAATCACCGTTGCGGCGGGGCGGAGGGCGGTCTCCAGCCGGGCCTCGATGAACATGCCGGCCTGGAGGGCCCGTTTCGGGTTGGCCACCAGCGCCTTCACCGTGATGGTACGGCCGGGCAGCTGCACCAGCGGGTCCACGAAGTCCACCGTGCCGAAGAAGTCGCGTCCGGCCAGCGCCGCAACCCGGAAGAGGACCTTCTGTCCCACCTTGAGCTGGTCGGCGTAGCGCTCGGGCACCTGGAATGCCGCGCGCTGGGGATTGACCGTCTGCAGGGTGATGAGCCGCGTGGTGTTGTTGACGTAGTCGCCCAGGCTCACCATCCGTTGCCCGGTGACGCCGGCGAAGGGAGCGCGAACCACGGTCCGGTCGAGCCGGAGCTGCAACAGGTCGAGGCCGGCCTGGGTGCTCCGCATTTGCCCCTCGGCCCGCTCGACGTCCGCGGGGGCGGCGGCCTTCTCGGCCAGCAGTTGTTTGGTCCGGGTCAGCGCCTGCTGGGCCAGATCACGATCCGCCTGGGCGCGGGCCACCTGGGCCTTGAGCTCGCCGTCGTCCACCTTGAACAGCGGAGTTCCCTGGGCCACTTCGGCCCCCTCGCGGACCAGGATGTCGACCAGACGGCCGTCCACTTCGGGGCGGAGCTGGATCGACTGGATCGGCTCGATCTGTCCGGTGGCGGTGATCGCGTCCACCACGGTGTCGGTCCGGGCGACCACCACTTCGACCGGGAGGGGTCCGGCCGGGCCGCGGCCCCCGGCCCCGCCGCGAGGGGCGGCCGACGACCCGCCACAGGCGGAGGCGAGCGCGGCGAGCGCCGCGCAGCTGAGTCCTCTCACGAGGGATCCTTGTCGCTGAAGATACGCCGGCCGAGGATGGCCTCGAGCCCCGCCAGGGCGAGCCGGGTGGCATAGCGGGCCTGCACCAGCTCGGCCTGAGCCTCGGTCAGGCCGGATTGGGCGTCGAGAAGGTCGAGAATGGTGCTTGCTCCGGCGCGGTACCGCGCCTCCTGCACCCGGTAGTTCTCCCGGGCCACGATGAGCCCCTGGGCGGAGTAGTCGGTCGTGGCCCGGGCGGTCTGATAGGCGGTATACGCCTCGGTCACGTCCGCCTCCGCGGCGCGCTCGAGATCCTCGCGCACCGAGCGGGCCACGTCGCGGGCGGCGCGGGCCCGGCTCAGGGTGAGCTCCCGCTGCGCGTTGTCCCAGAGCGGGAGGCTGACCGCGAGGGTCAGCGAGCTCCGGCTGAGGCCCCTGGGATAGAAGTGGTCACCGAAGGCGGTGGTATTGGCGCTCAGCGTGGCCTGGGGGAAGTAGACCGCACGCCGGGCGCGCAGCACCGCCTCGGCCGACGTCTGATTGGCACGAGCCACCCGGTATTCGGGGCCCTGCTCCAGTGCCTGGCTCATCGCCTCCACGAGGGTGAGGGGCAGATCAGCGGCGCGGGCGGTATCGAGCGGCGCTGCATCGACCGCGCCGGGAGTTCCCACCCGCCGTCCCAGCTGGAGCCGGGCCACTCGAAGCACGGCATCCTCCTGCAGCAGGGACACCTGGGCCCGATTGAGCTCGAGGAGCAGCTGGAGCGAATCGGTCTGCACCGCGGCGCCGCTCACCACCCGGGCGCGCGCCACCACCAGCTGCTCCCCGGCGCGGCGGACCCGGTCCTTCGCAACGTCGAGCAGCTCGCGGTTGCTCAGGACGGAGTAGTAATCCGCCTCGGTGCCGAGGGCGGTGAGAAATCGCTGCTGCAGCTCGCCGGCACGGGCGCTTTCGAGATCGGCGTTGGAACGGCTCAGGTCGGCGAGCTTCCGGAATCCGGTGAACAGCTCGAAGCGCGCGTCGATCCGGGCGGTGGCGCTGGACTTGGCTGCGGCGCCGATGCCGACGTTGAACTGAGGAATCGAATAGCCGGTGTAATCGGTGCTGACGGTGAGCGAGGGAAGCACCAGCGCGCTGATTGCCGAGCGGCGCGCCCAGGCGGCGTTGTCCACCTGTCCCAGCGCCCGCACGTAGTTGGGGTCAAGCCGGGCGGCGCGCTGGAGCGCCTCCGCCAGGGTAACGCGGGGCAACGTGTCCTCGGGTGGCGCCGGCGGCCCGGTCAGGGCCGCCAGAAGGAGTGCGATCACTCCGCCCCCACCGCGGGGATGGCTTGCCGGGCGGGGTGGGAACGGGCCCGGCCAACCCGGACCCTGAGGCCTTCCATCAGGGAATACACCACGGGCACCAGGAACAGGGTGAGGGCGGTTGAGAAGAGCACGCCTCCGACGATGGCGTACCCGAGCGGGCGGCGGCTGATGGAGCCGGCGCCGAGTCCGAGTGCGATGGGTACCGCCCCCATGACGGTGGCGACCGAGGTCATCAGAATCGGCCGGAGCCGGATGCGGCCCGCCTCCAGGAGCGCCGCCATGGTCTCCAGGCCCTTCTCGCGCAGCTGGTTGGTGTATTCCACCAGGAGGATCGAGTTCTTGGTCACCAGCCCGATGAGCAGAATCATTCCGATCTGGCTGTAGAGGTTGATGCTCGACCGGGCGACGAACAGGGTGAAGATTGCCCCGGTCACCGCCAGCGGCACCGCCATCAGCACGGTGAAGGGGTGGATCATCGACTCGAACTGGGACGCCAGGACCATGAACACCACCACGAGCGCCAGCAGGAAGGCGAAGTAGAGCGAGGTGCCGCTTTCCCGGAGCTCGCGGGATTCGCCGGCCAGCGCGACGGTGGACCCCGCCGGCAGCACTTCCTTGGCGATCCGCTCCAGGGAATCGAGCGCCTCGCCCAGGGTGAAGCCGGCGGCCAGGCCGGCCGACAGGGTGGCGGCGCGGACGCGCATGAAGTGACTCAGCTGCCGGGGGCCGACGCCCTCGGTCACCTTGGCGAGCTGCTCCAGCTTGATGAGTTCGTTGTTGCGGCCGCGTACGGCCAGGCCGCTCATGTCGGTCGGGGTGGCGCGCTCCTCGGGAGAGAGCTGCACCATCACGTAGTAGAGCTTGTTGTTCCTGGTGAAGGTGCTTACCCGCTGTCCGCCCAGCAAAGCCTGCATGGTACCGGCCACCGCGCGGACCGGCACGCCGAGGTCTTCCGCCCGGTCACGATCATAGGCCACCGAGAGCTCCGGCTTGTTGATCCGGAGGTCGGTGTCCACGTTGGTCAGGCCCTTGACCTGGCGGGCCCGCTTCAGCATGGCCTCCATGCCGGTGAAGAGAGAGTCGAAGTTCGAGTTGCGGATGACGAATTGCACCGCGCTGCCGTAGCCGCCGAACGCGGGCGGGTTGTTGGCGAACGCGAGCACGCCGGGAATCTTGGCAAGCTGGGGGCGGAGCACCTCGATAATCTGCTGCGCCGTGCGCTTACGCTGGGACCAGTCCACGAAGCGGACGAAGACCTGCCCGCCGTTCACCCGGCTGCCCCCGCCGCCGAACCCGCCGCCTACGGTACTGGTGTAATTCGCGATCTCGGGTATGCCGGCCAGGATTTTTTCGACCTGACGCTGGTACTGGTCGGTGAAGGCCAGGGTGGCCCCCTCGGGGGCGGTGATGGAGACCTGAAGCTGTCCACGATCCTCGGGGGGGACGAATTCCCGCTTGAGGTTGAGGAAAATCAGGATTGCGCCGGCCACCAGCACCGAGACCATCGTGAGCACCAGTGCCCGGTGGCGCAGGGCCCAGCCCAGCGCCCGCTCGTAGCGGGTGGTGACCCCCAGGATGGCGTGCTCCAGCGTGTGGGCCAGTTGATTCTGGGTGGCCGGCACCCGCAGGATCTTGGCGCAGAGCATGGGGGTCAAGGTCAGCGCCACGAATCCGGAGATGGCCACCGAGGCGGCCACCGCGATGCCGAATTCGTTGAAGAGCCGGCCGATGCGTCCGGTGAGGAACGCGACCGGCACGAACACCGCCACGAGCGCGATGGTGGTGGCCATGATCGCGAAGCCGATCTCCTTCGCGCCGTCGTAGGCCGCGCGCATGCGGCTCTTGCCCATCTCGAGATGGCGATAGACGTTCTCGAGCATCACGATCGCGTCGTCCACCACCAGCCCGATGGCGAGCACCAGGGCCAGCAGCGTCAGAATGTTGAGGCTGAATCCCAGGAAGTAGGTGGCGGTGAAGGTCCCGATGATGGAGATCGGGATCGCCACCACGGGGATGAGCGTGGCGCGCAGGCTGCCCAGGAACACGAAGATCACGAT
>JBGPEJ010000227.1:0-5323 GCA_041482775.1 Gemmatimonadota bacterium
CTTATCGGCCGCCTCGGCGAGGCGCTGGAGGAACCGGTCGTGGATCCTGCGGTGGAGCAGGAGGCGACTGGTGGCGGTGCAGCGCTGGCCGGTGGTGCCGAAGGCCCCCCAGAGGACGCCGTCCAGGGCGAGATCGAGATCGGCGTCGTCCATCACGATCATGGCGTTCTTGCCGCCCATCTCGAGGGAGAGCCGCTTATGCAGCCGGCCGCAGGTTTCTCCGATGAATGCGCCGGTGGCGGTCGAGCCGGTGAAGGACACCACCGGCACGGCCGGATGTTCGACCACCGCCTTCCCGGCCCGCTCTCCCCGGCCGTGCACCAGCTGGATCGCCTCGGGCGGGAGCCCCGCCTCCAGGAGGATTTCCACCAGCAGGTGGACGGTGTGGGGCACGTCCTCCGACGGTTTGATGACCACCGAGTTTCCGCACACCAGCGCGGGAAACATCTTCCAGGTGGGAATCGCCATTGGAAAGTTGAACGGAGTGATGAGGCCCACCACCCCGATGGGCCGGCGATAGCTCATGGCCCACTTGCTGCGAAGCTCGCTGGGGACGGTGCGCCCGAAGAGCCGGCGCCCCTCGCTGGCGGCGTAGTAGGCGGTGTCGATTCCTTCCTGTACGTCGCCGCGGGTCTCCGCCAGGACCTTTCCCATTTCACGGGTCATCGCGCCGGCGATCTCCTCCTTCCGCGCGGTGAGGAGGTCACCCACCCGGCGGAGCACGTCGCCCCGGGCCGGCGCGGGCACCCGGGACCAGGCCCGGAATCCCTCGGTGGCGGAGCGGACCGCGGCGCTCACATCGGAGCGGCCGGAATCGGGAAATCGGCCGATCAGATCCGCGGTGTCCGCCGGATTCCGATTGGCCAGGTACCGTCCAGCCGACGGAGCGGTCCACCGGCCGGCGATGAAATTCTTGAAGGTCTTTGCCATGGGCGATCGATTCAGGGACAGGTCCACACCGCGGGGTGTCGTACGTACTGGGTGCGCTCGAGCACCGCTTGTCCGACCAGCAACCCGCCCCAGAGTGCCACCAGCAGCGAGATGATATGGGCCAGGCCCATCCGGCGGCTCCAGCTGGTAACGGCGCCCCAGAGCCCGGCCAGCAGCACCCCTCCGGCCGCCGCGACGTACCCGTACAGCGCCAAACCGCAAGCGTGCGCGTAGGGCCACTGGGCCACTCCGACCGCCACCGCGACGCCGAGGCCGACCCGCACCCACGTTGTCAGGACCGCGCGGCCGCCCCGGGGGGCCGCCGGGGCGGCGCTTCGAGCGGAGGACGGCGCCGGGAGCGCCGCCGCGGGGGCGGCCGGGGCCGGCTTTCCCGGCGGGACGGCCGGTTGCTTGGCGATGATCTTGTCGATCTCCGCCAGCTCCTTGTCCCAATCGCGCGGTGGGCCGGTCACGTCTCCTCGCGGGTGAGCCGATACTTCTCAATCTTCTTATACAGGTTCGAGCGCGGCATGTCCAGCGCGCGCGCGGTCTCCGCGACATTCCAGGAGTGTTCCCTGAGCTTGGAGAGCAGGAACGCGCGTTCGGCGTCCTGCTTGAAGTTCTCGAAGGTGGACGCGCGCCCGACCTCGGGTGCCAGATCGCTCGCCCCGTTGCCCTCGGGAGAGGGGAGCAGCCGTTCCACATCGGCGGCGGTGATCTGCTTGCCCACCGCGAGGATCAGCAGCCGCTCAACCGCGTTGCGCAGCTCGCGCACGTTGCCCGGCCAGCTGCGCCGCTGCAGCGCCCGGACCGCCTCGGGCGTGAAGTCCCGGGGCGCCACACCGGCCCCGACGCTGAGCGTGGCCACGAAGTGCTCGATCAGCGCCGGCACGTCCTCGAGCCGCTCCCGGAGCGGGGGTACTTCGATGGGAATGACGTTGACCCGGTGGTAGAGGTCCTCCCGGAACCGGCCACCGGCGATTTCGTCCTCCAGGAACTTGTTGGTCGCGGCGAGGACCCGCACGTCCACCTGCACCGACTTGGGCGCCCCGATCCGGGTTACCACGCCTTCCTGAAGCACCCGGAGCATCTTGGCCTGCGCGGAGAGTGACAGGTCGCCGATCTCGTCAAGGAAGAGCGTGCCGCCGTCGGCCAGCTCGAACTTGCCGGCACGGTCGGTGAAGGCGCCGGTAAAGCTGCCCTTCATGTGGCCGAACAACTCACTCTCGATCAGCTCGGTAGGGATCGCGGCGCAATTCACCTCGATGAAAGCCCGTTCCCGCCGCGGCGATGACTCGTGCAGCGCCCGCGCGACCAGTTCTTTTCCGCTGCCATTCTCCCCCCGGATGAGCACCCGCGCATTGGTGGGACCCACCCGTCCGATCAGGGCCCGGACCTCCTCCAGCGCGGGACTGGTCCCCACCATTGGGTAGCGAGTGTCCACCACCCGGCGGAGCTCACGATTCTCACCAGCCAGCGCCGATTGCTGCAGGGCGTTGCGCAGTGTTACCAGGAGCCGGTCGGTATCGAGGGGCTTCTCGATGAAATCGAAGGCACCGCGCTGCGTCGCCGAGACCGCGGTCGAGATCGTCCCGTGGCCCGAAATCATGACCACGGTCGCGGGGGGCTCGAGGTCGCGCAGGCGGCTCAAGGTTTCCAGGCCGTCGAGCCCCGCCATTTTCACGTCGAGCAGGACGACGTGGGGGCGGAACTCGGGGTAGAGCGTAATCCCCTCGCCCCCTGACGCAGCGGTCTTGACCTGCCATCCCTCGTATTCCAGCACCTGGCGGAGCGCGTCACGCACCCCGCCTTCATCGTCGATGACCAGCACGCGGTTGCTCACCGCACCGCTCTTGCCGCCGCGCGGCCATAGAGGGTGACGCCGCCCCGGGTCACCCGCAGCCCGGTGATGTCGGCGGAAACCGGGATGGCGATCACGCCGCCCTCCGCCCGTCCTGCAAACCGGCGGAGCAGCCCCTCCACCACGTCTTTCGGTAACGGAATCCCCCGCACCCGGACCCGCTCCACCTGCCACTCCAGCAGCCCGGTCCGCCGGAAAAGAAGCCGCCCGTCCACGGCAATCGGCTCGCGGTCGCGCACCACCCCGGCGATCGGGCCGAGCGAGAGCGGTGCCCGCCGGGTATCCACGACCCCGCGCACTTCCACGTCGTCCTCATCGAGCCGTACCTCGAGCGAGTCCACCGCGCCGGCGACGAGCGCCTCCGCGCCGGCGGCGAGCAGACCCGCCACGTCGGCCGCGCTGAGCACCACCGAGTCCCGCCCTCCGGCCCGCAACGACTCCACCTTGCGGCGGGCCGCGGCGGCACCCCCCGGCTCGGCACGGCCGGTCGGCGAGGGCGGCCCCGATTCGGCGGTCCATTCGTGCACCTTGCGGCGGATGTCGCTCCGATAGGACCACGCGACGTATCCGCCCACGATCAGGAGCGCCAGGAACGCGAGGCGAAACGGCAGCGTAAGGCATCCCTTCATTCCGAGAACTGTCGCTCCAATCGCACGCTGTACGCCGGGCCCGCCGGAGTGAGGCGGCTCTCGAACAGGACGACCCGGTCAGCGAGGAACGGCGCTCCTGGGGGAATGCCCTCCAGCTCGGCGATTCCGCCGGTGGGGAGGCGGTGGCCCTCCCGCATCCGCCCCAGCGTGATGTGCGGACGAAACGGCCGTCCCTCGGGGGCAAAGCCGATCCGGTCGCCGCCCCGCTCGAGCCGGTCCTGGAGGAGCTCCAGATCGGGCCCCGCCTCCATCTCCAGCCGGAGGACCCGCGGATGCTGCAGGGAGGGAAACGCTCCGCCACCCTTGGTGACCATCTCGATCGGTTTCATTCCCTCGGTGGCGAACTGGACCATCTCCTCGATCGCGTCGACCCGGTCGGAGGTCACCTCTCCGAAAAACTTGAGCGTAAGGTGGAGCCCGTCGTCGCTCACCCAGCGCACCGGCCAGTCCAGAGCGCGGAGCCTCCGGATGAGCTCGCCAACCTCCGCCTGAGCGGGAGGCGGCAGCGGCACGGCGACGAAGAGGCGCATCGGGGAAACGTAACGCCGTCGCGGGGCAACGGTAGGCGATTTACCTTAGGGGATGCCCGACGATGCCTGGCTCTCCGCGGGACACTCACTCCGGATTCCGCGCGCGGAGGTGAGCTATCGCGCCACCCGCGCCGGCGGCCCCGGCGGCCAGCATGTCAACACTTCCTCGACCCGGATCGAGCTGTGGTGGAGTCTCTCCGAGAGCACAGCGCCGACCGAAGACCAGCGCGCGCTCCTGCGGGAGCGTCTGGGGCGACGGCTCGATGCCGAGGGGTGGCTCCGCTTGGTTGAGGCGGGGAGCCGGAGCCAGCTGCGCAATCGCGACACCGTGACCAAGCGATTCACGACCCTCCTGGCGCAGGCCCTCCGTCCCCGGAAGATCCGTCGGCCGACCAGGATCCCGAAGGCGGAGAAACAGCGCCGCCTCGAGGCCAAGCGGCAGCGCGCCGCGGTGAAACGGCTGCGGGGCAGAGTCCAGGGCGATGAGTAGCTCGCTGGCTCACGCCGGAGAGCGGGGGCTCCTCCTCCGCATCGGGGTTATCCTCGTCGGCGCCTGCTCGGTGCTCGCCGCGGCCGTCGCCTTCCTGCTCATCCGACGCCACCAGGTCGGGGTCGCCGGGGCGGTTGGCGTCGTCCTCATGGGACCGCTCGCTGGCGCGGCGCTCACCGGGCTCACCTGGACATGGGCCGGCCTGGCGAGCCGATCACTGGTGCAGATGTTGACCGCCGCCGGCAACATCAAGCGCGCCGCGAGCTTCTCCTACGAGGAGTCGCTGGTCGCCCGAGGCAGATACGCGGAAGCGGAAGAGAGCTACCGATCCCACGTGGCCGCGCAGCCGGGTGACCTCGACGCCCGCCTGGCACTTGCAGCGCTCCACCGGGACCACCTCGAGGACCCCGTCGGGGCGGAGCGGCTGTTGCTCGAGGCCCGGCATCTCGGCCCATCTTCCCAACAGGAATTCGCAATCGGCAACGCGTTGATCGACTTGTACCGCGCCACCAGACAACTCGGCCGCGAACTGGCGGAATTGGCCCGGTTCGCGCACCGCTTCGGGAACACCGAAGCGGGCCGGGGGGCGCGGGAGGCCCTCCGCCGGCTCAAGGCGGGCGATCGATGAGGGGGTGGCGCTACTTCGGCAGCCGCGAGGTGCGGGAGGCGCGGGCATGGGCGGCGGCCGGAGGGATCGCGGTTCATGAGAACATCTGGAAATCGCGCGGCCGCCGCACCTGCCACCTGCTGGCCCGGGACGAGGCCGGCCTGCTCACCGCCGCGGGGGCGCTGGGGTGCGCCGAGTGGTGGATTCAGCGCACCCGAACGGTCCATTTCGACCTGGTCGACATCTACCTGGAGC
>JBGPEJ010000228.1:0-5320 GCA_041482775.1 Gemmatimonadota bacterium
AGCCCCGACATGAGCAGGGTCCGCCCCGAGACGCCGAGGAACTGCTGGCTGCTCAAATCCGGGACCACCAGATTCGCCTCTCCCCCCTCCGGGGCGGCGGCGGCCTGCGCAAAGGCCAGGGCGGGCGTCAGCACCAGTACCGACAGGGCGACGAGCGGACGAAGGACTCGACGGCTCAAGAGGGCCATCCAGGTCATGATCGAAGCTCTCCGAATTGCGGGGGTAC
This sequence comes from Gemmatimonadota bacterium, assembly GCA_041482775.1. Taxonomy (GTDB): domain Bacteria; phylum Gemmatimonadota; class Gemmatimonadetes; order Gemmatimonadales; family GWC2-71-9; genus JABFSM01. The sequence goes on from JBGPEJ010000228.1 coordinate 227, forward strand.
GGATCGAGGTCCGGACGGGGCTGTCCCCTCCGGAAGCCCTACAAGTTAATTGAGCGCTGGGTAGGCGTCAGCCCCCGGAGGGGGAGGCCAATGGGGCCAAGGGAGGACCCGGTCCGCCGGCCAACCGGGCTGCCCGGAAGGCGATCGGCCGGCGGAACGGGGTACCGCTTCCGACCAGCATTTATGCCCGCATGTGTATACCTGCACGGCGGGGTCGCTGGCCGTATTTCGGGCCCGGGCCCGCGACCGACACCACCGGGATCCGGCGATCTTCCTGCCTTGCTTCCCTCTCTGGACGTCCGACGCACCACCCCGCCACACGACCGGGTTTCGGACCGCGTGTGCTTGGCGCCACCGGTGAGTCGTCAATATCGGAAGGCGCGGCGCGAATGCGCCGAAAGCCGGCTCGCCGCTGGCGCTGATGGCGGTGGGCGCAGCAGCCCGAAGGGCTGGGCATGTCGACCAGGGTTGGGCACCAGACACTAAGGAGAGGCCCGGACCACCGCGTCCTACCTCCGCGGTCCGTCCGATCTACCGTCGCTCAGCCGACCTCCCCGGTCGCTGAGCGGCGGGGTCTCTTCCCCGCGGGGTGAATCAGTAGGCGCCGCGCAACGGGTGCGACGGCTCCGCCAGGGTGTGAACGACCACGAGAAAACCCTTGGCGAGCCGATCGAGCTCGCTTTCTCCCGGCTGGTTGGTTTCCACCGTGACCAGCGTATAATGGCCGCCCTCGGCCTGGGCGGTGACGCTGAGCTGTCCCAGCGCGCCGGCAAAGCGGCGCCGGCGGGATGACTCATCGGTCGGTGCCAGGTGACCGGAGAAGAAACTCGCCGCCCGGCTGATGACCAGATCCGGCGACACCGAGGTGCGGTGGAAGTACTTCACCGGATCACTCCTTGCCGTACTCGTAGTACTCGACACCGAGATGAGTGATCGGCTCCTCGCCCATCAGATAGCGCAGCGTGTTCTTGAGCTTGGTGTGTTGAATGAAGAGATCGTGCTCGGGGTAGAGCCCGGGAGCGGTTTGCGGGCTCTTGAAATAGAAGGAGAGCCACTCCTGCACCCCGGAGAACCCGGCCCGCTGCGCCAGATCGAAGAACAAGGCAAGATCGAGCACCAGCGGCGCGGCGAGAATCGAGTCGCGGCAGAGGAAATCGACCTTGATCTGCATCGGGTACCCGCACCACCCGAAGATGTCGATGTTGTCCCACCCCTCCTTGTTGTCTCCGCGGGGCGGGTAGTAGTTGATCCGCACCTTGTGATACAGGTTGCCGTAGAGCTCCGGGTACATCTTGGGCTGGAGGATGTACTCGAGCACGCCCAGCTTCGACTCCTCCTTGGTCTTGAAGCTCTCCGGATCGTCCAGAACCTCCCCGTCGCGGTTCCCCAGAATGTTGGTGGAGTACCAGCCGGAAACGCCCAGCATCCGCGCCTTGAACATCGGCGACAACACGGTCTTCACCATGGTCTGCCCGGTCTTGAAGTCCTTTCCGCCGATGGCAATCTTGCGCTCTCGGGCGAGTTGTTCGAGCGCCGGCACGTCGGTGGTGAGGTTGGGTGCACCGTTGGCGAACGGCACGTTCTCCATGATCGCGGCCCAGGCGTACAGCATCGAGGGGGCGATGGCGGGGTCGTTCGCGTCCACCGCCTTCTCGAACGCCGCCATGGTCTGGTGCACCGGTCCCGGCGCGATGAATATCTCGGTGGACGCGCACCAGACCAGCACCAGGCGGTCGCACCCGCTGCTCGCCCTGAAGTCACGAATGTCCTTGCGCAGCGCCTCGAAGAGCTCCCGCTTGGTCTTGCCCGGCTTGACGTTGCTGCCGTTGAGCCGCTTCACGTAGTACTGGTCGAACACCGCCGGCATCGGTTTGATGCCGGCGAGGAACTCCTTGATCGGCTCCACATGCTCCCACTTGTCGAGCACGCCGCACTTGAGCGCCGCTTCATATCCGTTGTCGGGGATCGGATCCCAGGCGCCGAACACCAGGTCCTCGAGGCGGGCGAGCGGCACGAACTCCTTGATGAGCGGGCTCCGCTGCTCGGTTCGCTTCCCGAGCCGGATGGTCGCCATCTGGGTAAGCGAGCCGAACGGTTTGGCCTTGCCGCGGCGCGCCAGCTCCACTCCCGCGATGAAAGTGGAAGCCACGGCGCCCAAACCGACGCAGAGCACGCCAAGCTTCCCCTTCGCGGGGGCGACGGCACGGGCAGAGGTATCCGCCATTGAACTCAGATCCTTTCGGTCAAATCCTGGCTCGGGAGAGCGGGGCGGTCAGCTCCCGCCGCCCGGCACCCGAGTGACGCGGTAGACGTACACGAATCGCTGCACCACCGTCACGGTCGAGAGAATAGCCAGGACCGCGACGATGACCTGAAGCATCTCCCCATGGGCGCCGGGTCCGAACAGCACCGTTGGTATCCCGATCGCGAGCAGCCGCTCGGCGCGCTGGACGACGCCCACTTTGCACTCGATGCCCAGTCCCTCGGCTCGGGCCCGCGCGTAGGACACCAGGAGCGAGCTCAGCACCGCCAGCATGCACAGGGCGGCCGATTCGACCCGCCACCCGACCTCCGGCGCCCGAAGGAGGTACAGCGCAATGCCGATGAAAGTGGCGCCGTCGCCCACCCGGTCGAGGGTCGAGTCGTAGAAGGCGCCGAACTTGGACACCATGTCCGTCCGGCGCGCCACCTGTCCATCGAGCGTGTCAACGATGCCGCTGAACAGGAGGAGACCACCACCCGTCCGGACCCAGCCGTAGGCAAAGGCGGCTGCGGAGATTACCACCAGCAAGGCGCCAATCGTCGTCAGCGTGTTCGGCCGGACATGCGACCGGATCAGCCAGTCCGAGATCGGATTGACTGTGGCAAAGTAGCCCCGCTCCAGCGACTTGCTCACCAGCTTCATCGGGCTCCTGACTCCGCCCGAAAAAGCGGCGAAGCGTCAAGTCCTGCAATGAGTTAAGAGCCGCATAAGATAGCGGCGGGGCGGTCCTGCGGCAATCGGACGCCCCAGCACAAGCGTCAGGGATACAGCAGCGCGGGCCGCCGATGCACGAGCCAGGCGGACCGCGCGGGGGCCCACCCTGCCACGATGGCAAACGGGTCCCTTCCGGCGAGGATGGCCTCGCGCAGGGCCGGGCCACCAGCCAGTCGGTCGAAGCCGACGGCGCGAAAGCCGAGGCTGTCCGGCGCAACCCGATGAACGGCTGCCAGCAGGGTGACCGCCGTGAGAGTCGGGTCGTAGAGCCGAGGGTCGGTGAGTATCAAGCGGATACCCCGAACCGGAATTCCGGAGTACTTGCCGTCCCCGGGGCGCTCCGGGGTGAACCGCACCGAATCGAACCGCACGCCGGGAAGGCGCGCGGCGGGAAGCACCCCAAGCACCCGGGACGCCTCGAGCCAGGGCGCGCCGATCTGGCGGAACGGAGCGTCGGTGCCCCGCCCGACCGACAGCGCCGTGCCCTCGAAGAGGGCGATCCCCGGGTAGTGGAAGAGGCTCTCGAGATCCTTGAGGTTGGGACTGGGAGGGAGAAAGGGGAGATTGGTCGCGTCCAGGGTTTCTTCGCGCCGCCAGCCCTCGACCGGCACCACCCGGAGATCGGTGTCCAGGCCGAGATCGAGCTTGGCCAGACGGGCGAGCTCGCCGAGAGTAAGGCCGTGCCGCATCGGCATGGCCAGGGACCCGACGAAGGAGCGCCGGTTCGAATCGAGGACGTTGCCCTGGACGAAGGAGCCGATCGGATTGGGGCGGTCGAGCACCACCACCGTGCGGTGGAGCCGCTGGGCGGTGCGCATGACCTCGATTGTGGTGCCGAGGTAGGTGAAGTATCGGGCGCCGACATCAGGCAGGTCCACGAGCACCACGTCAATCCCCGCCATCATCGCGTCAGTGGGAGCGGTGGTGCGGCCGTAGAGGCTATAGATTGGTAGCCCGGAAGCACCGTCGACAGTGGAGCTCACCGCCTCGCCCGGATCGGCGGCGCCCCGAAAGCCGTGCTCGGGACTGAAGAGGGCCACCAGCCGGACGCCGGCGCGGAGGAGACGGTCCACATCGCTCACGCCGGCGGCATCCACGCCGGCCTGATTCGAAACCAGGCCGACGGTCTTCCCGCGGATCAACGCCGCGCTGTCGCCGAGGAGGCCCTCGATACCGGGCCGCACTTGCCGTGCCGGGAGCACCGGCTCGGGTGTCGGTCCGCAGGCTCCGAGCCAGCCGGCCAGCGCCGCTACCGCAACCTTCGCCCCGAGTTGCCCGTGCCAGTTCGCCGTCACATTGCCCTCTGCTTGGTGGTCCTGAGCGCGGCCCTGCCCTCCACCAGCGGGGCGCAGCGCCGGGCCTCCGCCCCGCCGGCCGGCTCACCAAGCAGCCCGCGGGTGGCGCGCCTGCTCCGGAGGCTCACGCTGCGGCAGCGCATTGCCCAGCTCATCATGCCGTGGATTCCAGGGAGCTACGCCGGGTTCGACGACCAATCACTCGACAAGGTGCGCGGCTGGGTGGACTCGCTGCAAGTGGGCGGCATCATCGTATCGATCGGCTCGCCGACCGATATCGCCGCCAAGCTCAACTTTCTCCAGCGCCGCAGCAAGCTGCCGCTCCTGATCGCCGCCGACCTCGAGGGCGGCACCGGATTTCGCTTCAACGGCGGCACGCCCTTCCCCACCAATATGGGCGTGGGAGCGGCGGGGAGCGAGCGCGACGCCTACCTCATGGGCCGCATCACCGCCCTGGAAGGACGCGCCGCGGGCATCCACCTGACCTTCTCTCCCGTGGCGGACGTCAACAACAACCCGGCCAACCCGATCATCAACACCCGGTCCTTCGGCAGCGACGCGAGCCGCGTCGCGGCGCTGGTGGCCGCGACAGTGCGCGGGACCCAGAGCACCGGGATGCTCGCCACCGCGAAGCACTTCCCCGGCCACGGGGATACCGACATCGATTCCCACATCGCGTTGCCGATCATCCGTTCCGATTGGCGGCGGCTCGACTCGCTCGAGCTGGTGCCGTTCCGCGCGGCGATCAAGGCGGGCGTCAAGGTGGTGATGTCGGCGCACATCGCGCTGCCGGGGCTGGAAAACGGCGCGACCGTGCCGGCG
>JBGPEJ010000229.1:0-5310 GCA_041482775.1 Gemmatimonadota bacterium
GACGCTGCTGATTCGAGACGACCTGACCGGCGCCGGGTTCCGCTGCACCGACACCGGTCGACTGACCCTCTCCAAGTCGGGATGTCGTGGTGAGGGGCGACCGGTGCCGGTCCCCGACCTGGTGAATGAGGCCATCGAGGAAGCACTGCGCCAGCGGGTGGGCCTGGTCGTGATCCACGAACCCGATGCGGCGAGACGCATCGACGGTCTAGCCGCGCTGCTTCGCTTTCGCTGACGCTCCGGCCCGGTGCTGGGTCCGGTATAACTGGAGGACTTCCCGCTCGGTGGTCGCGTCTTCGGGTGCCTTGTCGGTCCGCACCCCACCGAGCATCCGCGGAAATCGAAGCGCGTAGCCCGGTCGTGCGCCCGACCGGCCGCAGGTGTGGAGCGGCGAGCGGGTAATCTCATCCGCCAACACTTCCACCACGATTTTCGGTACCACCCACACATCGGGCGTGATGGCGGTGTCGACCCGCCGGGGCTTCGACGGGACTGCGTGCCGGTCGAGCCGGGCGCGCAGCGCCTTCCATTCCGCTTCGGATGTCCCCGACCCGATTTTCGCGACGGTGCGGAAGCGGTCGCGGCCGGGATCATAGACCGCCGCGAGGAATGAGCCGACGCCCAGCGCGGCCCGCTTGCCGCGGCCCGAGAGGTAGCCGATCAGCACAACATCCACCGTATCGCGCAGCTTGGACTGGTAGGAGCGTTTGAGCTTGACCCAGTCGTACGCCCGAGCGCCCGCCCGATAGGGTGCGTCGGGGCGTTTCGCCACGACGCCCTCGAGCCCGCGATGGATCATGCCATCGAAGTACGCCTGCAGCTCCGGGATCGTGGACCACCGCCTCACCCTCGAGGATGGCGGTGCGGACGCGAAGCTGTCGGGGGAGCGCCGCGGTCAGCTCCGGGAACATCTCAGTCACGTTCTCGAGGCGGCGGCTGAAGGCCCAGACGCGAGCCCCGTTCCGGTGCAGTTGCAGCCGGAACCCGTCGTACTTGGGCTCGGCCTGGACCTTGTGCAGCCGGGTCACAATCGCCTCGGCGGAGGGGAGCCGTTGCGCCAGCGCGGGGCGGATCGGCACGCCGACTCGCGGAACAATCCCGGCCAGCCCACGGGCGCCACGGGCGTACGCAAGCCGCACCACGCCGCCCAGGTCGGAGCGGACATTGTAGGCGCGCTCGACGGCGTCCTTCCGTCGGCGGTCTCCCAGCGCGCCGACGGCAGCGGCCTCGATCACCGTGGCATCTCCCACTCCCAGCCGCAGGCGGCCCTGGACGATCCGGACGAGATACCGGGCCTCGATCGGGGCGCATCGACGCAGCAACTCGGCGAGAAGCGCGATCCTCCGCTCCACCGCTCCGGCCCCGCGGGCACCGGCGACCCCGGAGAGGCGCCGGTAAACCTGCCCGACGGTGAGCCGGGTCCGCCGCGCCGGATCGCCCAGTGCCTCCGCGACCAGACCCAGGTCGCCCCGTCGGGCAAGTTGTCGCCTCACCAATTCCTCGCTGCACCCGAAGGCACGCCCCAGCGCGCGCACCAGCAGCCGCTCCGCGATGCCGAACTCCACGCCTTCGTACGCCGGCCTCAGCTGCCCCTGCAGCAGATACACCACGCGCTCGAGCTCGGCCGGGGTAGCCCGGGTGAAGAGCGTGGTCAGAATGCGGACCGCCGCGAGCCGGCCGCCGGCCGCCTCCAGACGCGCGAAGGCATTCGCCAGTTCCCTGAACTGCATCCCCCTCCCCCCCACTTGGGCGTTCGATCCGCCCGGGGAATAATCACCCGGAGGCCGAATCGGAATAGGTGCGGAGGTGAGCACTCTTTCGAGCGGCTTTCAGATCAACTTCAGGCGCCCCGAATAGCTTTGCCTCAGTTCGGCAGACTCCATCAACAAGGGGGATCCCATGATGAACGACAGAGAACTCCGGAAACTGGCCATCGAGGCCCTCGATTGGGACCCGAGCATCGACGCGAAACAGATCGGAGTGGCAGCGAAGGAGGGGATCGTGGCACTCACCGGTCAAGTGAACAGCTACGCCGACCGGATGACGGCGGAGCGGGTGGTCAAGCGAATGACCGGCGTCAAGGGAATCGCGAACGATCTCGAGGTTCGGCTGCCGGGTGACGCCCGAAGGAGCGACAGCGATCTCGCCTCCGCGTCGGTCAAGGCACTCGAGTGGGACGTCCAGGTTCCGCATACCCGGATCAAGGTGAGGGTGGCCGACGGCTGGGTTACCCTCGAGGGAGAGGTCGAGTGGCAGTATCAGCGGCAGGCCGCCGACCGGGCGGTCCACAACCTGACCGGGATCCGGGGCGTGAACAACCAGATCACCATCGCCGCACACGTCACCCCGGCGGATCTCAAGAATCGGATCGAGTCGGCGCTGAAACGGAATGCCGAACTCGAGGCGCGGTCGATCCGCGTGGAGACCACCGGCGGGAAGGTCGTGCTCAAGGGCGCGGTCCACAGCTGGGCCGAACGCGAGGAGGCCGAGCGCGCGGTCTGGGCCGCTCCCGGTGTGACCATGGTCGAAGACAATCTGGGCGTGACGGTCTGAGGGGAGCCTCGGCCGTCCGCTGACGGCCGGGGAGAGGGGGTGGAGGTGGGGGTCACGAGTCCGGCGCGCCGGGCTCGTGACCCCCGCGTTCATTTGCCCCGGGTCCGCAGCAGCTTCAGGAACTCCGGGAGTCGGCGCGTGTTCGCCACGTCCGTCGCGGTGGCCCAGGCCCGGCGCGCCTGGTCCACACCCCACTGCATGAAGCCCAGTTGAGCGACGGAGTGGGCGTCACTGTTCACAATCAGGATGGCTCCGTGGCCCACCGCCGCGCGGGCGGACAGGTCGTCGAGATCGAGGCGCGCGGGCTGGGCGTTCACCTCGAGCAGCACCCCCTCGGCGGCAGCCACCCGATAGATCTCTTCACGATCGAGGCGGATCGCTTCGCGCTCGCCGATCAGCCGACCGGTCGGATGGGCCAGAATCTGTACCGCGGGGTGGCGCATCGCGCGGACCACCCGCCGGGTCTGCTCCCGCTCACTCAATTCGAAGTGCGAATGTACTGAGACAAGGACGAGCTCGAGATTGGCCAGGGTGGCGTCGTCGAGGTCGAGCGATCCATCGCGCAGGATATCCACTTCCGCCCCTCGGAGCACCCTGAGCCGGGTTCGCCCGGTGTTCAGTCGATCGATGACCCTTCCCTGGCGGCGAAATCCTGCGCGGTCGAGGCCGCCGGCCACCCGCACCGCGGGGGAGTGATCGGTGATGGCCAGGTACTGATAGCCCAGCTCCTCGGCGGCACGCACCATGGTGACGAGAGAATTCCGTCCGTCGCTGTCGGTGCTGTGGCAGTGCAGATCACCCCGGATGTCCCGGAGCTCGAGGAGCTCGGGCAGCATTCCCGACCGGGCGGCTTCGATCTCCCCGCGATTCTCCCGCAGTTCCGGAGGAATCCAGGGAAGTCCCACCGAGCGCGCGATTTCCTCTTCGGTGCGCCCGGCGATTCGCCGGGATCCCCGGAACGCTCCATACTCGTTCAGCTTGAGCCCGCGGGCCTGGGCCAGCCGGCGGACCGCAATGTTGTGGGGCTTGGAGCCCGTGAAGTAGTAGAGCCCAGCACCGAAGCTCGCGGGCGCGAGCACCCGCAGGTCCACCTGCAGCCCCGAATGCAGCCGCACCGAGGCGCCCGCCTCGCCTTCGGCGAGAACCTCTTCCACCTCGGGATAGGAGAGGAAGCGACGAACCACGGGGGCCGGGGCCCGGGAGGTGACCAGGACGTCGAGATCCCCCACCGATTCGGCCCGGCGCCGGTAGCTCCCGGCGATCTGGATGTCTTTCACCCCACGTGACTTCCGGAGGTAGCGGACCAGTGCTTCGCCGTACGGCGCCGCCACCGAGCGGAGGACCCGGTGGCCCACGGCGCCATGCAAGACCAACTCGTGCAGGAGCTTCGCCTCGGTCCTGGCGCCGAATCCCGGAAGGGTCCGTACCCGTCCGGTCCGTGCGGCGCGCTCCAAGTCCGCCAGCGAGCGCACCCCGAGCTTCTTCTGGAGCAGGCTTGCCCGCTTCGGTCCGAGCCCGCGCAACCGGGTGAGTTCGGGCAGTCCCTTCGGCACCTTGCGGCGCAACTTCTCCAGCAGCCCGAGAGAGCCACTGGAGGAAATCTCCCTGATCTTGGCAGCCAGGTCGCCGCCGATACCCGGAATCCTGTCGAGGGATTCCGGTCCTTCGGTGGGGAGGTCGCGCGCCGGGAACGCCAACTCCTCCACCGAGCGGGCAGCGCCCCGGTAGGCCCGCACCCGGAAGGGGTTCGCCGCCTGGAGCTCCAGGAGATCCGCGACCTCCCGCAACAGCCGAGCGACCTCAGCGTTCTCGGCACCCTTGGCCATCATCACACGGCCTTCAGAGGCCCTTCAGAGCGGACATCGTAGCTTGAAATGGTGCGGCACCCACCTCAGGGAGGCCTCCATGTGCAAGGTATCGGAAGTCATGACCAAGGACGTCGTCGCGATGCAGGCCGACGCCACGTTGCGCGAGACGCTGGACTACTTCGCCACCCAGCACATTTCGGGAGCGGCGGTCATGGACCACAAGCAGCGGCTCATCGGGGCCATTACCCGTTCGGACATCATCGAGGCCGAAGCTGAAATCCTCGACCCCGAGGCACGGGCGCGGTTCCTCGACGATACCCTGGTACGCGACCGGATGACCTCCCCGGCGCTCACCATCGCGCCCGACGCCGATCTGCGGGAGGCGGCGCTGGCGATGGAGTACGGGGACGTTCACCGGCTGTTTGTCGAGTTGAACGGCGACTTGGTGGGAGTCGTCTCACGCACCGACGTGAGCCGCGCAGTCGCCACCGGCAGCCTCTGAGCAGAACGTTACTTCGCCGCCACCTCCGCCGGACGGACCACTAGCACCGGCTTGGCCGAGTGGCGGATGAGTTTGTCCGCCACGCTGCCCAGCAGGAGCCGGCGCACGCCTCCCGCGCCCAGGGTGGTCAGCGCCACCATGCCGAACCGCTCCTCCTCCAGGATCTCCAGCAGCGTTCCCGCCGCGCCCCCTCCCGTCACCACCCGGGTCGAAACTCCGATCCCCCGGGCGCGCAGCCGGTCGGCAATGCGATCGAGGCACCGCTGGGCCTCCGCCAAGCGCAACTCGGCGATCACCGGGTCCTGCGGGATCGGCGAGGTCACGACCGGGTCAGCGATGGAGTAGTGCGGCTCGAGAACGTGGACCAGGGTAACGTGGGCCTGGGTCAACTGTGCCACGGTCACCACGGGGTCGAGGATCGCGTCCGCCTGGGGCGACAAATCGTGC
>JBGPEJ010000230.1:0-5307 GCA_041482775.1 Gemmatimonadota bacterium
GGGCCACCAGTTCGTCCCGCCAGGGCCAGGCCGGGGTCTCCCGGACGTGGGGCGCCAGGGCCAGGGCGGTCGCGTCGATCTCCGCCAGCGAGAGGGTGGGGTCGGTCATCAGGCGAGGTGTGCGGCAGCCAGGCGGGGCGGTCGTCTGCTATGTTGGGAAGCGAGCCACGGGAACGACGCAACGGAGGAACCCATGTTCGAGCGGCGCCGCTTCATCTTGACCACCATCCTCACCGTCGCGTTGGCCGGCTGCGGAGGGCGCAACCGGGCGGAGCCGGGAATCATTCCGGATGAGCCCACGACGCTCAAGGTCGAGAACGACCAGTTCAACGACATGCACATCTACGTCTACCGGGGGAGCCAGCGGATCCGTCTCGGTACCGCCACCGGCAAGTCCTCCACGACGTTCAAGATCCCCAAGTACATAGTCTCCGGAGTCACCACGCTGCAGTTCGAGGCGGTTCCCATCGGCGGCAACGGAGCCACGCGGAGCGAGACGATCACCGTGAATCCGGGCGAAGACCTGGTACTTCACATCCTGCCCATCTAGAGCGCTTCACAGTAGCGAGCGGAGCACGGCGGGGCTGACGTTTCCACCGCAGAGGACCGCGACCGCGGTCTTCCCCCGCCAGCGCTCCGCCTGACGAAGATATCCCGCCACCGCCACGCCGGCGGCCCCCTCCACCGCCACGTGGTGCGCCTGGTGGATCAGGCGCATCGCGTGGCGGATTTCGTCTTCGGTGACGGTGAGGAGCTCCGCGCCGAGATCCCGGCAGAGTCCGAAGGTCACCGCCCCCTCCTCCACCCCGCCGGCGGTTCCGTCCGATAGGGTGGGCTGCGACTCGAGCTCGAGAATGCGGCCCGCCTCCAGCGAGGCCACCATCACGGCGGAGTTCTTCGGGGAGCACCCCACCACCGTCACGCCGGGCCAGGCCGATCGGAGCCAGGCCGCCACCCCCGCGAGCAGCCCCCCGCCGCCCAGCGCGATGAAGACCACGTCGGCGCGCGGAAGCTGCCGGCCCAGCTCGACCCCCACGGTCCCCTGCCCTGCGATGACCTCCAGATCGTTATAGGGGGAAACGTAGGGAATTCCTTCGCCTTGAGCGACGGCCCGGGCGTAGCGCTCCGCCACCGCGGAATCGTCGCCGTGGGTCTCCACCGCGCCGCCCAGGGCGCGGATCGCCGCCACCTTGCCGGGATCGGCATTGCTCGACACCACGATCCGGGCCCGGACCCCGAGCTTGCCACCGGCGTAGGCCACGGCGGCGCCGTGGTTTCCGGTGGAGGCGGCGATCACGCCCCGGGCCAGCGCGTTGGCGGAGAGCCCGAGGAGCTTGTTGAACGCGCCGCGCGCTTTGAAGGAGCCGGTGTGCTGCAGATTTTCGAACTTGAGGTGCGGACCCAGTGGCGAGGCTTCGAGCGGCGTCTCGACGATCCAGGGGCGGATGCGTTCCTCCGCGCGCGCAACCTGCGCGTGGAGCTCGGCGATACTGGGCACGCGCCCGGCGGAGCTACGCCGCGCGGCGGGCCCGCCGCTCGCGGATGAGCCGGCGCACGTGACCGAATCCCACCATCCGGCCGCTCTCCTCGTCCCAGAGCTTGAGCCGGAGGGTCCGGAAACTCTCGGCGATGGTGAGCGTGGTCACCCGCTGAAAGGTCGGGTTTTCCTTGTGGCACCGCTCGAGCCGGTAGTTGGGAATCCGAGGGCTCAGATGGTGCACGTGGTGGAACCCGATGTTGCCGGTAAACCACTGCAGCACCTTGGGAAGCCGGAAGTAGGAACTGCCGGCCGTGGCGGCGGTGGCGTAGTCCCACTCGGTGCCGCCCCGCCAGTAGGCGTCCTCGAACTGATGCTGCACGTAGAAGAGCAGGACGCCGGCGGCGCCGCTCAACAGGAAGATCGGCAGCCAGATGAGGATCAGCGCCCGGAACCCGACCAGGAATCCCAACGCGGTGAACAGCGCGGCAATCGCGAGATTGGTCGCGTGGACGTTGATGATTTCCTTCTTCCCCGCGATGGCGCGGCTGGGCCAGCGATGCTTGATGAACAGGAAGGTCGGGCCGATTCCGATCAGGATCAGCGGGTTACGGTAGATCCGGTACCAGGCCCGCTGCAGCCACCCCGAGGAGACGTACTCGCGCACCGTGAGCGTGGTGATGTCGCCGGTGCCCCGCTGCTCGAGGTGACCCGAAGTCGCGTGGTGAATCGCGTGCTCCCGCCGCCAGTGGGCATACGGAGTGGCGGTGATGATGCCGGTGACCCACCCGACGATGTCGTTCCAGGTCCGCGAGGGCAGGAAGGAGCCGTGCCCGCAGTCGTGCATGATGATGAAGGTCCGGATCGTGAAACCGGCCGCGGGGAGCGCCAGGGCCAGGGTAAGCCAGTAGCTCACCGACAGGCTCCAGTACATCAGGATGGAAACCCCGATCAGCGGGAGCAGCGTCGACACCAGCTGCCAGATCGCCCGCTTGACGCTGGGCTCCTGGTATCTGGCAACGATCTCACGCCACGTGCGGCCGGACTCTGACATGCCTGACCTCGGAATTCGGACGGGCCCGGAGGGCGACGGAACCGCCAAAGGGGAGGATACCCGACGAAAGTTAGGCTGATCCCCCCGCCCTGTCGACTCGCCGGTCGGCCCGGGGACGGTCGCGCGCCGGGCCGACGGGGCGTATCCTTATGCAGGGCCTCCCCTTGGAAGCCGGATACATGGAAACCCCGCGGGAGCTGGCCGAGGGCCCGTTCGCCAGCCGGTACCGGATCGAGCGCGAGCTTGGCCGGGGCGGGATGGCCACGGTGTACCTCGCGCGCGATCTCCGGCACGATCGGCCGGTGGCGGTGAAGGTGCTTCACCGGGACCTCTCGGCGGCCCTCGGCGCGGACCGGTTCCTCCGGGAAATCCGGATCACCGCAAACCTCGCCCACCCCAACATCCTGCCGTTGATCGACTCCGGCCTCGTCGGAGAGGACTCGCCCGCGCCGCTCCCGTTCTACGTCATGCCCTTCGTCGAGGGCGAGAGCCTCCGCGACCGGCTCCGCCGCGAGCCCCGCCTCCCGGTCGGGGACGCGGCGCGAATCGCCGCCGAAGTGGCCGACGCCCTGGGTTACGCCCACACCCAGGGCATCGTCCACCGGGACATCAAGCCGGAGAACATCCTGCTGGAGGCCGGGCACGCCATCGTCGCGGATTTCGGAGTGGCGCGGATTCTCGACACCAAGCCGGGCGAGGGAACCACGACCGGGGTCATCATCGGCACCCCGAGCTACATGAGCCCGGAACAGGTGAGCGGCGCCGCACCGCTCGACGGCCGGAGCGATCTCTACAGCCTGGGCTGCGTGCTGTACGAGATGCTCGCCGGCACCCCGCCCTTCGAGGGGATAACCCCGAGGGTAGTGGCCGCCAAGCAGCTGCGGGATTCGCCCCGATCCCTTCAGACCATCCGGGACGACGTGCCGGCGGCGCTCACCCGGGTGGTCAACACCGCCCTCGCCAAGAACCCCGATGAACGCTTCGCCTCCGCGACGGCAATGCGGGAAGCGCTGGTGTCGGCGGGTGCCAGCCGCACGACCGGGCGGGGACGTTGGGGATGGATCGCCGCGGCGGCGATGGCGGCGGGAGCGATCACGCTGGTGCTCCTCCGAGGCGGGAGCCGCGCTCCGGGGCCGGCGCCTCCCCCGGTGCCCCAGATCGCCGTGATGTTCTTCGAGGATCTTTCGCCCCGGCGGACCCTGCAGCACATCGCCGACGGACTCACGACCGACCTCATCGACGTCCTCTCTGAGGTCCAGGGGCTCGGGGTCGTTTCGCGAGACGGGGTCCAGCCGTTCCGTGGGAAGAACCTGCCGCCCGACTCGGTCCGGCAGCTGCTCCACGTCACCCATCTCCTCGGGGGCACGGTGGACACCGCGCGCGATTCGCTCCGCGTCTCGGTGCGGCTGATCGGCGGCGAGGGCGGGCGCCAAATCGCCAGCCGAACGATCGCTCGGCCCACCGGCGATCTCTTCGGGTTGCAGCGCGATCTGGCCGACGACGTGGGGCTCTTTCTCCGCCAGGCGCTGGGACGGGAAATCCAGGTGGCCGAGGCCCGCCGCGGAACCTCCAACGCCCGCGCCTGGGAAATGGTGCAACGGGCCATCGGACTGCGGGAAGACGCCAAGCGACTCCTCTTCCAGGCCGGGCCGGGGCAGGCCCTCGCGACGCTCGACCGGGCCGACTCACTGCTGGCCATGGCGGAATCGCTCGATCCCGCGGGGCCCCTGATGCCGATCGAACGGGCCCGGATCGCCGAACGGCGCGCCGTGACCAGCGAGCTGGCGGCGTCATTCGCCCCGACGCTTTCCGGCCCGGCGATGCGATCCCCCAGCGCCTGGCGGCTCGAAGGCGTCGAGCAGGCCACCCGGGCGCTTCGCTTGCGCCCCGGCGACCCCCGAGCTCTGGAGCAGCGCGGTACGCTCAACTTCGGCCGGTGGCGTACCGGCACCGGGGCCGACGATTCGCTCCTGGCCTCGGCGGAGCGTGACCTGGTGGCCGCCGTCGACCAGGATCCCCGGCAGGCGAGCGCCTGGAATGCGCTGAGCTTTCTCAGGATTTCGGTAGGGCGGTTTGAAGAGGCGGCGTTCGCGGCGGAAAAGGCGCTGGAGGCCGACGCGTTTCTGAGCGCGGCCCCGGAAATCCTGAACCGATTGTTGTATGCCGATCTCAATCAGGAGCGATACCCGGAGGCCCGGCGGGTATGCCGGGATGCCCGGACCCGCTTTCCCGCGGATCCGCAGCTCATCGATTGCGATCTGGTGGTGCTGGGATGGTCGGCGGGCCGCGGGCCGGATGCCGATACCGCATGGACCATCGTCCGGCGGCTTTCGGCGCCCGGGGTGCCCGACCTGGGACCGATCTGGTCGGGTCAGCACCGGCTGTTGATCGGGGCAATCCTGGCGCGCGCCGGCCTCAAGGACAGCGCGCGAGCGGTGCTCCGGCGCGAAGAGGCCGCGCTCACGGCCTTCCCGCCGAACGCCACAACGATTTTTGCCGAAGCCAATCTCTATGTCCTGCTCGGCCAGATTGACGACGCGCTCACTCGGGTCGAAGCGGCGTTGCGCGTTGCGCCGCAGTTCCGCCGCTTCGCCGCGCGCTCCCCCTGGTTCAAGCCGCTCCGAACCGATGCTCGATTCCAGCGATTGGTCGGTCCGGCCCCCAGCTCGACGCTCTAGCTCACCGGTGCTTCAAGAGCCGCTGCAGCTGGCTGAATTTCCCTCGACCCCCCATGAATGCTCCCCCGATTTCCCGGAACGCCTTGCGAGTGAAGAAC
>JBGPEJ010000231.1:0-5301 GCA_041482775.1 Gemmatimonadota bacterium
GCTGAAAATAAAAATGTGGGGGAGCACCCCACATCGTCAGTCCAGCGGACCGCCCCCAGTCCCCAGCCGCTCCAAGCGCAAAAAGGTACCCTCGGGTACGGCGGGAGTCAAATGGCCAGTGGGGGTGTAACCCGTTGCGCCGTAAGCCGCGCCGCTATTGCTGACTGTTGAGAACGGTTACGCCGATCTGCTGGCTGCTGGTGTTTTTCGCCACGTCCGAGGCCTCGGCCCGGATGATGTGCGTGCTGTTGTCGGGCAGAGTGACCGTGTTCCAGATCACGCGATAGGGCGGGGTGAACACGTCAGCCAGAATGACGCCGTCGACCAGGATGCGAACCCGGTCGACTCCGAAGTCGTCTACCGCCAGGACCACAATCGCGACTTGCCCGCCGACCACCGCGCCGTTCGCCGGTGCCGTGATCGACATCTGTGGCGCGGACGAATCGGAGGGAGTGGCAGGCCCCAGGCCGCAGGAGGCGACCGCTACCCCCAGGGCCAGGACAGAGAGAGCAGCGAGTGGACGCATGGATCCGATCCTCAAGAGCCTTCGAGTAGTCTAGGGCAGGAGCCCGAGGTACGCCACCATCCGGCCATCGGCCCCGCCGGAGCGGCGGTGACTGAAGAACCGCGCGTCGTCGTGTGCAGAGCAGAATTGTGATGTGGAAACACTGTGCACCCCGGCTGCCCTAGCCTGCTCCAGCAGGAGGCTCCGCAGGTCGAGTCGACCGCGGCCAAGTGCCGGAGCGGCAAGGCCGCAGCCCTCAAAGACCTCCGATCCAACTTCATAGCAGGAGCCACAAATGCCCACTCCACAATGTATTGACACGTTTTCCACAAGGCTCCCACGGTCGGAAAGGACCCGCACCCCCAGAGCGAGGATGCCGGCCCCAGTTCCTCGCCACCCCGCGTGCAACAGCCCGATCAGGCGGCGGACCGGATCCACCAGGTACACCGGAACGCAGTCGGCGGCGGTTACGGCTAGTAGAATTCCCGCCCTACCGGTCGCGTGTCCGTCCGCGGCGTCGAGAATCACCAGGCCCTGGGCCCGCTCATGCCACAGGATGCGCGTCCCGTGAACCTGCCGGGAGACGACGGTTCCGCCGAACTCCGGCACAGCGGCCCGGAAGGCTCGCCATCGTTCCAGGACCGCGCCGACCGGGGCGATGCTGCCCCCGAGACCCAGATCGAACCCGGGCAACGCCGCGCCGCGCCCGGTAATCCCGGCGAGCACTCCGAGGCGTTCCCTCCATTCAGTCAGCTCGTAGCGGGGCACCGGGCCCGGCACCGGATCTTCGGAGCGAATCGGCCCCGGGTTACCCATCCAGCCGCTCGATGGAGGCACCCAGGGCGTTGAGCCGGCCGTCGATGTCCTGGTACCCCCGCTCGATCTGTCCGATGTTGTGAATGACGCTGGTCCCTTCGGCGGCGAGCGCGGCAAGCAGCATGGCCATCCCGGCCCGGATATCCGGCGACTCGACGGTGCCCCCCCGAAGCGGGGAGGGCCCCGCGATCACGGCGCGGTGCGGATCGCAGAGCACGATCCGGGCGCCCATGCCGATGAGCTTGTCCACGAAGAAGAGGCGGGACTCGAACATCTTCTCGAATACCAAAAGCATCCCGGCGCACTGGCTGGCGGTGACGATGGCGATGGACATCACGTCGGCCGGGAAGGCCGGCCAGGGACCGTCCTCGAGCTTGGGGATGTGCCCGCCCAGGTCGGGGCGGATCCGCCGCTCCTGGTCCTTGTCCACGATCAGTGTGGTTCCGGCAAGCCGTGGCCGGATACCCAGCCGCTCGAATCCGAACAGAATCGCCCGCAGCTCTTCGGGGCGCACTGGGTCGATGCTCACGCTCCCGTTGGTGACCGCCGCCAGTCCGATGAAGCTGCCGATCTCGATGTGGTCGGGTCCGATTTCGAACTCGCACCCGTGGAGCGGGCGGCCGCCTTCGACGACGTACTGGTTGGTCCCGATCCCGGTGATGCTGGCACCCATCGCCACCAGGCACCGGGCCAGATCCTGAACATGTGGTTCCGCCGCGGCATTCCGCAGGGTGGTGGTCCCCTCCGCGGCAACCGCCGCCATGAGCGCATTCTCGGTGCCGGTGACGCTGGGCTCGTCGAGGAAGATGTCGGTCCCGATCAGGGTTTTGGCCTCGATTTCATACCGGTCGCCGACGAACACCGTGGCACCCAGCGCCTCGAGCACCAGGAAGTGGGTGTCCACCCGCCGCCGCCCGATCACGTCACCGCCCGGGGGCGGCAGCGACACCCGCTTGAAACGGGCCAGGAGCGGCGCCGCGAACAGGATCGAGGCCCGGATCCGGGCGCAGAGCCCGGGGTCGAGCGGCTTGCTGGCCGCGGCCCGCGCATCCACCGCCACCGTGCTCGGCCCGGTCCATTCGACCTGGGCGCCGAGATCGGCGAGGAGGGCCACCATCGACTCGACGTCCCGGATCCGGGGGACATTGGTCAGGGTGACCGGCCCATCGGCGAGCAGCGTGGCGGCGAGGATGGGCAACGCGGCGTTTTTGTTGCCGGCGGGGCGAATGGTGCCGTTGAGCGGCTGGCCGCCCTGGACCTGGAATCGCGGTGGCATGGCGCAAACCTCGCCGGGCGCGCGTGCGCCCGTCAAGCGGATCGGATATGTTTGACCCATGGCGGCGACATTTCCCGGATGGGTCGGACCGACGGCGGCCATCTCCCTCGTGATCATCGCGCTTGCGTTTGCGATCATCGCCACCGCGATGGTTCTGGTGGCGCGGGTGGCATCCACCGAGATCCGCGAGCTCTCCGAGGAGCTCGGACGGCTCCGGCAGGAGCTTTCTCCCGCGCTCCAGGCCATGAAGCGGATTGCGGAAGCGGGGGCGGAGCTCTCCGGCGACGTGCGCCAGGAAATCCAGCAATACCTGGTGACCAGCCGGGCGGTCCGAAGGGACCTGGAGCGGGGCGTCCGTCGGGTCAAGACCCGGCTGGCGGACCTCGACGCGCTCTACGAGGTGGTCCACGACGAGGTGGAGGACACCGCCCTGGACGTGGCCGCGGGGGTCCGTTCGGTTCGGCGCGGGGCCGGAATGGTGGGGCGGCTCCGTCGGTGGTTGGTGCGGGGACGCCGATGACGGCAGCCCGGCTGGCGGGCGCGCTGGTGCTGGTGGGCCTGGGGGTTCTGCTGCATCCCGGCATCGCGCACGCCTGGACCCCGGGAACCCACATCTACCTCGGCGAGACGATTCTCGCCAATCTCGAGCTCCTGCCGGCGCACGTCGCCACGCTGCTTCAGGCCTTTCCCTTCGATTTTCTCTACGGCACCATCGCCCCGGACACCTCCATCGCCAAGAAGTACGTGCCGCCGGGCCGTCACTCGCACTTCTGGCACGTCGGCCGGGAGACCCTGGACTACGCCCCCAGCGATGCCCTGCGCGCCTTCGGGATGGGATATCTCTCCCACCTGGCCGCCGACACCATCGCGCACAACTACTACGTTCCCCGCCAGCTGGTGCTCACGACCAGCACCCGCTCCATGGGCCACACCTACTGGGAAACCCGGTTGGAGACCCATCTCGGCGAACGGTTTGCGCGGAAGGCCAAGGAGATCATCCTGCTCGATCAGTCGGCCGCCGACCGGCACCTCGAGCGGATCATCTCTCCCACGATTTTCAGCGTCAGGACCAACCGGCGGATCTTCCGGGGAATGGTGCACCTCACTCACACCCGGAGCTGGCAGCGGGCGCTGCTGGCGGCTCGCGAGCGGAGCCGCTGGCTCCTCACCGATCGCGACATCGAGCGGCACCTCGGAATCGCCTATGACGTGACGATGGAAATGCTGGCGGCGGCGGACCGCGGCGAGGCGGTAACCAAGGCGGAGCGGCTCGATCCGAACGGCGCCCAGGCGTTGCGAACCGCCAAGCGATTGCGCCGGCGCGAGCTCCACGTGGGAACTCTCGGATCACCGACCCGTTTGCTGGAGCTGGCCGAGGAGAACTTCGGGATCCGCTCGCTCGAGCTGGGCTATTGGGCCCGGTCCGAGGTAACCCGTCCCTGGCTCGAGGCGGCGGCGGAGGGGGAGGCCCCGATCCGCGGGCCGCTGGTGGCGCTACCGCGGGAATAGCGAGCGGACCCCGCCGATCAGCCGGTCGACCTCCTCCGCCGTGGTGTAGCAGGCACAACCCGCCCGCAGCAATCCCGTTTCCGTCACCCCGAGCCGTTCGAGGATCGTCGGGGCGTAGAAATCGCCGTGGCTCACGAACACTCCCCGATCCGCCAGTCGGCGCGCGATCGCCTCCGACGACATCCCCTGCACGGTGAACGAAAGGGTCGGCGTCCGGACCGCTCCGGGATGCGGCCCGAAAAGGCGCACCCGCCGTTCGGCGCTGAGACCGTCCCAGAGCCGGGCCAGAAGCGCCGCGCCCCTGCGGTGCAACTCCGAGTAGGTGGACGCCAGCCGCGCCCTCCGGTTGCCACCCGCCCCCAGCCCTGCCAGGAAGTCCACCGCGGCCGCAGCGCCCACGATGCCCTCATGATTCTGGGTCCCGGTTTCGACCCGTTCCGGCGCGGAATCGGGGGCCGGTATCAGCTTGGGCAGGTTGAGCGCCTCCAGCCGCGCCTTTCGCCCGAAGAGGATCCCGACGTGAGGGCCGTAGAACTTGTAGGCCGAGCAGGAAAGGAAATCGCACCCGATGGCGCGGACGTCCAGCAGCAGGTGAGGCGCCGCGTGCACCGCATCCACGAAGGAGAGCGCCCCGGCCTGGCGGGCGATGGCACAGGCGGCGGCGATGTCGGTGACGGTGCCCAGGACGTTGGAGGCGGCGCCGATGGCCAGGAGCCGGGTCCGCGGACCCAGCACTCCGGCGAGCCCCGTGAGATCGAGAGTTCCGTCGGCCACCCGGAGGGGGAGGGTACGCAGCACCACCCCGCGCTCCACCGCCAGCGCCCGCCAGGGAGCCACGTTGGCGTGATGGTCGAGCTCGGTGACGATGACCTCGTCTCCCGGGGACCACTCCCGCCCGAGCGCGCGGGAGAGGTGGAAGGTGAGCGTCGTCATGTTGAGCCCGAAGGCGATCTCGTCGGCGGTCGCGTTCAGAAAATCCGCCAGGGCAGACCGCGCAGCCGCGAGCATCGCATCGGTCTCGACGCTGGTCGGATAGGCCCAATGGGTGTTGGCGTTGTGATGGTAGAGGTAGTCGTCCATCGCCTCCACCACGGCCCGCGGCACCTGGGTTCCTCCCGGTCCATCGAAGCAGGCCACCTGCTGGCCGCGGTAGGATCGGGCCAGCGCCGGGAACTGGGCTCGAATGACCTCGACC
>JBGPEJ010000232.1:0-5281 GCA_041482775.1 Gemmatimonadota bacterium
CTGTACCGGACATCGCTTAGCGCTGCTACCGGCGAGGTCCTGACGCGGTTCACGCGCCGGCACCCTTCGGACCTGGGGCGCTGGAAAGTTAACCCATGCCGGCGGCGAACAACAGCGTCGCGGGGCCGCGCTCGTCACTTCCCCGGAGCCATCAGCAGCGCGTTGTTGAAGAGGCCCGCCGGCCCCCGCCAGAAGGCACGGTAGAGCGGATCCTCGGCAAACAGGACCACCTTGCCCCGCCCCACATTCTCCACCACGGCCCAGACCGACCCGCCCAGCAGCCGCTCGGTGTTTCCGGGCCAGGCAAAGCCCGAGAGGATCAGATCCTTGCCGAGGAACGAAACCGGGTTGTCACCCTTCTTCGAGGGGGTGAGGAAGTCCCCGTCGAGCAGAACCGGAAGCTGGTCCTTGGTGTAGCCATAGGTGAGCCAGTGAGTCCGATCGAGCGTTGCCCGCGCGATCACCCCCGATACACCCTCCGGCTTGTCGGGTCCCGGCGCCGTAGGAGAGACCAGCGGCGGCCCCGGTAGCGCGCTCGGGCTCAAGGTGGTGTCGGTGGCGGCTTTCTTCTTGTCCGCCTTGTCCGAATCCGCCGCCTGGCCGACCACGCCCACCGTCGAAAGCCCGAGCTCCTTCCGCGCCAGCAGCTGGGTTGCGCCGCCGATCGCGATGATGCTTCCGCCACCCTGGACCCATGCCTTTATCCGGTCGGCGCCGCCCAGGCGCCGGAACATCGCGCCGGCAGAACCGTCGGGAATGATGAGCAGGTTGTAGTCCGCGAGATTCACCCAGGCGAGGTTCGCGAGATCGATCGGCACCACCGGATAGTCGAGCTCGCGCTCGATGTAGTACCAGATGCTGCCGTAGGTGGTCTGGTAAACGCCGTCCCCGCCAGCCAGGAGGATTTTCGGTGCGTGGAGCGCCTGGACGTCCTCACTCCCCACCCCCACGCCGCTGTCCGCGTACGCCGACTGCACCGCGGTCACCTGGGCCCGGACCCGGGTGGCCAGCTCCTGGATCCGGTCGTGCAACGCGGCGCGGTTCCGCTGGACCCGCGCCACGTAGGTTCCGGCGGGCCAGTTGACCCCCTCGCCACGGATCGGCGCGGTCGCGACGCCGACGGCAAAGCCCTCCTTGAGCAGATAGAGCGCCAGCCGCGCGCTGGATTCCTGCCCGCCGGGAAAAACGTACGCCGACTGCGCCCGCCCGCTCACCTGTCCGGCGGGGAGGGTGGATTCCACCGTCACCCGTTCGCCCACCACCGGAGGAGTGTCCTCGGTCCATGCGGCGTCGAGCCCGAAGCTGTAGGGCAACGACCACGCGGTGATGTCGTAGAACTCGTAGCCTTCACCACTGGCTTCTTCCCCCCGGCGGCGGTTGCGCTCGAACCGGTCGAGCTGGCGCCGCGCAAAGGCGCTGTCCACCACCGCGCGGGGCTCGAGCTCCGCGCCGATGAGCCGGGCCTGCGGCTGGTCGAGATCGATGACGTAGCTTCCCGCGGGGAAGCTCCTCCGAGTCGCCGTACCGCCCATGTAGTCGTGCGCCGCGGCGGAGCTGAACGCGGCAGTGGTGCGGGTGACCTCGACGGCGCCCCGCGCCAGCAGCTGCGCCACGCGGAGGGCCCGCGCCGGATCGCCCCCGGGAGCAAAGACCACCCGGCGGAAGCTCTTGGCGCGCGCTTCCGCCATCCCGGTGGCGTGGAAGTCGTAGTAGTCCTTGAGGCGCTCCTCCTTGCCCTGGGCCAGCACCCCCAGGGTGGCGAGGGAGGCCACAAAGTGGTGGGCGATCCCGTCGCTGAAGGTCATGATAGTGCCATCGTCCTTGCGCAGCCGGATCTGGGGACCTCCATCGGTCTCGTAGGTCATGCCGGTGGCGCCGGAGAGCGAGGGCCACATGTCCACGTAGCCGGGATAGAAAAAGTCGAAGATGCCGCGGTTGTAGTACTGCCATCCCAGCCGGTCGAACGCGGCGGCGTTCCCCTTCCCGAAGCGTTCCTCCCACTTCCGCTGCAACCTCCCCAGATTCTGGTTCAACGGCTCCGCGGTCGGTGGAAAGAAGTACTGGCTCACCGTGCTGTGGAGGTCCACCACCAGCTGCGGATGCCAGCGCATCACCGCGCCCATGAGCGCCTTGGTTTCCAGCTGGGACTGGGCCAGCACGTCACGGTTCATGTCGAACCGATAGTGGTTGAACCTCCCCTGGATGCTCCACGGCTCCCGCTGCTCCAGGGCGGCGGGCTCATCGCTCCCGTTCGCCACTGAATTGTTCCACCCGGCGAAGCGCTCGTGCCCGTCGGGGTTCTGCGAGGGGTTGATCAGCACCACGACGTTCTTGAGGATCTCGAGCGTTGCCGGCTCCTCGGAGGCCAGGAGCTGATACGCGGTCTGCATCGAGGCCTCGAAGCCGGCCGGTTCGTTGCCGTGAATCGAATGGGTCAGGAGGCCCACCGCCGGGGTCCGGGCCGCGATGGCCGCTGCCTCTGCCGGCGGGGTCCGCCGCGGGTCGGCCAGCAGCGCCAGGTCAGCCTTGATTTGATCCAGCCGGGCGAGGTTTTCCGGCGCGGAGATGATCAGGAGACGCATCACCTTTCCCTCGGCGGTGGTGCCGATCACCTCGGTCCTGACCCGGTCCGGCGCGGCGGCGATCAGGCGGTCGAGCACCCGCTGCTGCTCGAAATACATGGTGTGGCGGGCGCCGAGGGCGTGGCCCAGCAGCGAATCCGGCCGGGGGACCGCGGGCCGATAGGGTCCGCGGGCGTACCAATCGAAGCTGGCCTGGGCCGGAAGCGCCACGGGGGCGGATGCCAGGGCGAGGATCAGAGCGGCAAGGAGGGTTCGGGGCATGGGCTCGATCGAGTGGAAGGGATGAATGGGAAGGCCGCGGGCTACGCGATGCTGCGCTGGCTCCGCTGCAACGCGCGGAGCTCCCAGGTTTCGGCCACGACGCCTCCCAGCAAGAACACCAGAGCGGAATAGTACAACCACACTACGAAAAGAATGACCGCGCCGATCGAGGCGCCGCCAGAGGCCGCTCCATAGCCCGCCGGTCCGCGGATGTAGAGGGCAAAGAGCCGTTTGGCGATCTCGAACGCCACCGCCATGAATCCCGCCGCCACCAGTGCCGCCTGCCAGGTGACCCGCCGCAACGAGGCGTGCCGGTAGAGCAGGAAGAACAGGACGATCAGGAAGCCGAAGGCGAGGACCTCCCCGGCCCAGCGCTCGAGACCGGAGGTCGGCAGGCGGCTCGGTACGCCCTGCTCCGCGGCGCGCGACCGGAGCAGCGCGAAGCCAGCAGTGAGCACCGTGTTGGCCAGGAACAGCACCAGGGTGAGGAGCACCATCCCCAGGTCGCGGAGCTTGGCCAGCAGGTAGCGGGTGATGAAGTGTCCCTTGGGGGGACGCACCGATACGTCGTAGATGTTGTTGAGCGAGGTCCGGATTCCGCCGAAGAGCCGGGTGCTGAACCAGAGGAAGAGCGGGGCGGCCACGACCGTCACGCTCCGCCCCACCGTGGTGAGCCGCGCCAGGATCGCCTCGACCGTGGCAAAGGGATCCGCGCCCGACGCCTGGTCGTGGGGAGGGAGGAATCGCTCGAACAGCTCGCGGGGATCAACCGGACCGGTGCCGGCCACTCCCTGAAGCACCTGGGCCAGGCCGGCAAACAGCAACAGCACCAGCGGCACCGCGGCGAGCAGGCCGTCGAAGGTCAGAGCGCTGGCCAGAAAGGGGATGTTGTTTTCGTCGGCCGCCTGCAGTGTTCGCCAGGCGAAACCGCGGACCGTGCGGTACCAGGGCCGGTGTCGGGTCTCGCTCAGGCGACCGGCTCCTCGTCCTCTTCGACGAGGGCCCTCTGGCGCCGGGCGCGCGCGTCGGCAAGCCGCTTCTCCAGCTCCAGGCGGGCCGGGGAGGCGGCGGAGTGGCCAGCCGGCGCAGCTTCGGCGGGGCTGGCCGACTCGGCCTCCGGTTCCTCCGGGTTCTCGCCGGAAATGAAGGCGTCCTCGGCGGTGTCCTTGAGCCTGGCCAGCCGCCGCGCCAGAATCCTCCGGGTGTCCTCGCCGGTGCGCGGGGCAAAGAGCAGCGCGAGCCCGGCGCCCAGCACGCCGCCTGCCAGCAGCCACCAGACCGAACCCCCGCCCCCCTGCTCGATCACCACGATGTCCCGCTCATCCCTGCGTGCCACGGCCCCTCCTCGCGATGCGCTACTCGCCCGCCTCCGCGTCATCCACCGCCCGCACACCGGTTCGATGCAGCTGATCCCAGCTCAGCCCCGGCGCGGCCACCATCCGTCGCACCAGCTCGGCGGTCCCGTTCGCCTTGAGCTGGCTGAAGAGAAAGCTAAACGTCTTCTCCAGATCGGCGGCGATCGCGGACCGGACCGGCTCGGGCAGCGCCCAGCATTCCCGCTTGAAGGGAGCGATCGCCTTCTTCCGGGCCCGGTAATAGAACTGCTCGTCGGTGTCCTGGGGTTTCCGCTCGCTTGCGGCGTTCTGGTCGAGCCAGGTGGCGATGCTCCGCCGGAGGTCGCCCGGCAGGCTGGGGTGATCGAAGACGATGTTCTGGAAGTTAGTGGCCAGGTGGATTTCCACCGTCTCCACCCGGGGGAAATTCCCGAACGCATCCGGCGGCAGCGTACTCGCGCCGTGCTGCACTGCGCCGCCCAGCCCGTAGCTCTTGCGGGCCGCCGCGCTCAGCGCCTCCAGGGCCGCGAGGTCGAGCTTCACCTCCGCGATGGATCCGTCGGGGAGCACCACCCCACCGTGCGAGGTCCCGGTCTGGACCGAGATCTTGCTCAAACCCGGGAGTCCCTTGCCCCGCTCGGCGAGGCTCCGCTGGTAACCGCCCATGAAGGCGTGGAGCTCCTCGACCGTGCTGTTCTTCATCCCCACCTCGCCGATCTCCCCGCCCACCGACACGGTCACGCCCCGGGGCTCGAGGCCCCGAATGAACGCGGTGATCTCCGCCGCCCGCTGGTAATTGGTCCGCTGCTGCCGGTCGAGATCGGGCTGCTCGAGGTCCACCAGCGTCGAAGTATCGACGTCGATGTTGAAGAACCCGGCGCCGATCTCTTCGGCGATCAGCTTCTTCACTTCGCCCACTTCTCCCTCGGGATCGGCGGCGTACTTCTTGGCATTTACCTGGCAGTGGTCGCCCTGGATGAAGATCGGGAGCCGGTGGCCCTCGCGGAGGGCCGCCCCGATCATCACCGCCACGTACTCGGAGGGCCGCTGGTCGGTGTAGGCAATCTCCGATCGGGCGATTTCCAGGATGATCGCACCCGCGTC
>JBGPEJ010000233.1:0-5259 GCA_041482775.1 Gemmatimonadota bacterium
CTCACCGCCTTCTCGATGATGGCCCGCGCCACCGGGGGATGCTCATCGAGGTAGCTGCCGAGGTGCTCGTTCACCACCGTCTTGACGATGCCCTCGACCTCGGAGTTGCCCAGCTTGGTCTTGGTCTGTCCCTCGAACTGCGGCTCCTTGACCTTGACGTGCAGCACGCAGGTCAGGCCCTCGCGGATGTCCTCGCCGGTCAGGGAGAAGTCTTCCTTCTTGAGGTAATTCCCCTTCTTGGCGATCTCGTTGATGGTCCGGGTAAGCGCGGACTTGAACCCGGTGAGGTGGGTGCCGCCCTCGTGGGTATTGATGTTGTTGACGAAGGTGAAGGTGTTCTCGTTGTAGCCGTCCTCGTACTGCAGCGCCACATCCACTTCCACCTCGTCCTTCATGGCGGTGAACGCCACCGGCTTGGGGTGCAGCGGCTTCTTGTTGCGGGTGAGCCACTGCACGAATTCGGCGAGCCCGCCCTTGGCGTAGAAAGTCTCATCCTGCGCCGGGCTCTTCCGCTCGTCCCGAAGCGTGATGGTGATGCCGCGGTTGAGGAACGCCAGCTGCCGGAGCCGGTCGGCGATGGTCTGATAGTGGAATTCGAGCGTGGTGAAGATTTCCGGATCCGGCTTGAACGTCACCGTGGTGCCGGTTCCCTTGGCCTTGCCCACCACCTCGAGCTTCTTGACCGTCTGGCCCCGCACGAAGCCCATGTGGTGCCGCTTGCCGTCCAGGTCCACGTAGACGTCGAGCTTTTCCGAGAGGGCGTTGACCACCGACACGCCGACGCCGTGGAGCCCCCCCGACACCTTGTAGGTCCGCTTGTCGAACTTGCCGCCGGCGTGCAGCACCGTGAGCGCCACCTCGACCCCGGGGATCTTTTCGGTGGTGTGGATGCCCACCGGGATGCCCCGGCCGTTGTCCACCACTGTGATGGCGTTGTTCTCGTGGATGGTGACGTTGATGGTGTCGCAGAATCCGGCCAGCGCTTCGTCGATCGAGTTGTCCACCACTTCGTACACCAGGTGGTGGAGCCCGTTCTCGGAAATCGAGCCGATGTACATCGCCGGACGGCGGCGCACCGCCTCGAGGCCCTTGAGGACCTGGATCGAGTCGGCGCCGTAGTCTTCGCTGCTCTTATCGACCACCTGCGTCGCGTTCGCCATCCTCGCTCACCCCTCCAGAAGCCAGCGGATTTCCCGGATCTGCCCGCGCCGACCCTCGTTCAGCTTCCCCAGGATCCGCGGAGCCATGAGATTCAATTCGTTGGCCCAGCCGCTCGAAGCGACCCGAACCCACAGCGTCCCGTCGTTGTTGACCGCCTCGGCGCGGGTTACCGCGGCGATCTGCGGCCCCACCACCTCGGCCCAGCGGTCCACCACCTGCGAAACATCCAGCCGGCGGGCCAGCCCCGACCGGGCCAGCCACTCTTCCACCGCCTGCCCGAGCGGGGTGAGCGCCGGCTTGCCCTTCACGCCAGCATCCCCCCGATGGCGGCACCCACCCGGCCGTCCTCGACCGCCAGCCGCTCCAGATGGAATTCGCCGGGCAGCTCGTCCTCCCGGGGCGCGGTGATGAACGTCTGCGGGGCCCCTCCCGCGAGGAGCCGCGCCGCGAGCCGCTCCTGCCGCTCCCGATCCAGCTCGGCAAAGACGTCGTCCAGCAGCAGGGCCGGCTCCGAGCCCGAGGCGGCGGCCAGCGTTTCCCGCTCGCAGAGCTTGAGAGCCACCCCCGCGCTCCGGTGCTGGCCGGTCGAACCGACCTCGCGAAGCGGGCGCCCGTCCAGCCGGAGGTCCAGGTCGTGGCGGTGCGGCCCCACCGTGGTGCTGCCCAGCGCCTCGTCCCGAGTCAGCGCGCGGGTCAACGCCTCTGGCCACGCGTCCCGGTTGGCCAGCGCCGGGTCTCCACGGTATCGCAGCGTCACCTCCATCCGCTCACCCAGCTCGCGGGAGAGCGCGGTGAACGACTCGCCATGGGCAGCCACCCAGTGGAGCCGCGCGGCCACCAGCTCGGCTCCCCCCTCTGCGAGGGGGGAGTCGAACGCCCTGGTCAGCTCGGCCCGGCCCTGCCGCAGCGCCGCGTTCCGTTGGGCCAGCGCCCGGCGGTAGCGGATGAGCGCCCCCAGGTAGCCCCGATCGGCCAGCGAGAGCACTCGGTCCAGGTATTGCCGCCGCTCGGCCGCCGCGCCCTGAACCAGCCGGAGATCGGTGGGCAGGAACGCCACTGCCAGCCAGTGGCCGATGGCCTGTCCCAATCGCTCCGGCGCCACGCCATCGAGCGCCAGCCGCTTGCGCTTGCCGGCGCATCGGAAGGCCGCGGAGAGCTCGCGGGGGCGCCGGCCCTCCTCGAGCGTCAGGGTCAGGTTGAACCCCACCTCGCCGTGGCGCGTCGTGTCGATATCACGGGCGCCCCGGAGCGACCGAAAAAGAACCGGGTAGTAGAGCAGCTCGAGGAGATTGGTCTTGCCGTGTCCGTTGGGCCCCAGAAACACGGCGCCGCCGGGCGGAAGTGGCAGGTCCAGGTCCGCGAGATTCCGGAATCCCCGAGCCACAATCCGTTCAGCCCGCATGGGTGAAAAATAGGTGGGGGTGAGGCCGAATCACAGCCTCGAAAGGGCGGGAGGAGGGCCTTCCCGCGGGGGCCTATTTCCCCGTGAATCCGGGCTTCCGCTTGGCTAGGAACGCCGCCGTGCCTTCCTTGAAATCGGCGGTTCCCGCCAGCTCGCCGAACCGCCGGCTCTCCAGCGCGAGCGCCTCGTCCAGCGACAGCGACTCCTGGTCGTCCACCATGCGGATGCACCCGGCCACCGCCAGCGGTCCATTCTCCAGTATCGTCCGAAGCAGCTTTTCCGCCTCCGCGATGAGCTGGTCCGCGGGGAACACCCGGTTGACCAGCCCGATCCGGTAAGCCTCCTGGGCATCGATCATCGCGGCCGACATGAGCAGCTCCAGCGCCCGCCCGCGGCCCACCAGCCGGGTGAAGCGCACCGTCCCACCGTACCCCGGGGTGATGCCGAGCTTGACCTCCGGCTGTCCGAACCTGGCGTTCTCCGAGGCCAGGCGCAGATGGCAGGCCATCGCGAGCTCACAGCCTCCGCCCAGTGCAAAGCCGTTCACCGCGGCCACCACCGGCTTGGGGCAGCGCTCCAGCCGCCGGAATATTTCCGACCCTTTGCGGGAAAGCGCCTGGGCCTGGATGGTGGTGCACTGGGCCAGCTCGGAGATGTCCGCCCCCGCCACGAACGCCTTGGGCCCGGCGCCGGTCAGGATCATCGCCCGGATGCTGTCGTCCTCGGCGATCGTGCCGGCCACTGCGCCCAGCTCGGTGATCACCGCGTCGTTGAGGGCGTTGAGCTTGTCGGGGCGGTTCACCGTCACCAGGGCGATACCGTCGCGAATCTCGAAGAGGAGGGTCGAGTAGGTCATGGCGCTCGGGGTCGGAAGTGGCGGTCCGGGATGGCGCCAAAGATAAGCGCGGAAAGGCCCTTTCCGTCCGGCATCACGATTTCTTCGCCCCGTGCGGCTTCGCGTTGTCGCGACAGGCCGGGGTCCAAGATCGGGCAGTCGGTCCGGAATCGGGGCGGGGATGAGACCGGCGTCATTGACTCAGGTGGGGAAAAGATCGTCATGATCGTATCGGGGGAGTGGGCCGGCGGGAGGTCGCTATCCAGCTTGAGAAACAGGTCCTGGGCAGTAACCGGACTCCCGGCGAGCGTAAGGGTCGTGATCAGGAGCGGGGTTCGCGCGCGCCGCCAAGTGTCAGTGCTCGTGCTCCGCGCCGGTTGAGGGGGTGTGGCTCTTCGGCGAGGCAGGGGCTGAGTCACGGGAGGATGTGCCCTTCCGTGCCGGGCCCCCGTCCGAGGGCTCGTGCCGGTGTCCGCCCCTCTCCTCCATTACCTCGTGCAGAACGGCCGTCGGGATCCCGACGCCGTGCCGGTAGACCATGTCTCCGCCGAGATAGGCGGCGGCTCCGAGAACCACACCGCCAACGATGCCGACGGCCGCCGCGCCGACTGAGAGTGGCCGGCGCCACCGCCAAAGGGTGCAGATTGACAGGATGGCAACAGCCGTGAGCGCCAGATTGCGGTGGCGAGTCATGAGCTGGTGGGCCACCTCGGAATGGTCCACCCGCCCGTAGGCCACCAGCCCGGTGCCGATCGCCGCCGCCGCACCTGCCAGGCCGACCCACCAGAGCAGGGTTGCGGCTCGTCGCCAGGCGGAATCGTGGCGCAACGCGGCGATCACATCCAGGAACACCGCCAGGAGTAGCGCGACCAGCGGGAAGTGGACGACCAGCGGGTGACCGCTGTGCATCGGAAACCACGCCTCGGACCTCTCTGCGCCATGCTCCATGGAGGTCTGCTCACGGGAGGTGTCCGCTGCCGCGGCATCTGAATTCGGGCCAGGCTGATCCGCTCGAGCGGCGGCGACAGCCGTCGTGATTCGAGGCGGGCGAGGGTGAGCCTCCCCGGGACGGGGGCGCTTCGCGCTGGCTACGGCGAGCCGGGAGGCCAGGGAAGGAAGCTGAGGGTGTGCGGCGGGGTCGGGCATCGGCTCCGCGCCGGACGACACCGGATGGGCATGCCATGCAGGGTCAAGCACCGGCTTCATGCCGGAGCCCGCAGCATCCGCCTGTCCCAGGCGGACCGGATTCCGTCCTGGACCTGGGGCGCCGTGCTGCAGCTCTCCCCGCTGCACTCCTGGCGGCTCGCCGCGGGCCGGCGGGGGGATCAGGAGCCCCGTCGCCGGTCCACCCATCGCCCCGATGCCACCCATCATCTCCGCCATGTTTCGCCATTCGTCCATGGACATGACGTTTCGGGTCCCATCGCGGAATTCGGCAAGCTGGGCGTAAATCACGGCACGCTTCCGCTCCGGCGGAATGCTCTCGGCCACCAGGATGTCGGAGATGATATCGTGCATCATGTGCAGATTATCGAAGATCACCGCAGCGCGGGGGTGTTTGGCGCTGAAATGCGGTGCGATCGCGGACGTCATCGGCATCATCTTGGGAAAGTTCTTCGGCGCATCCTCGAGCATGCTCCAGAAGCGCGCCAGCGTGGCCTTTACACCCGCCTTCTTTTCCGCTGCAGTCTTGCCGAGGATCAACGGTTCGTACAGGCCAACCTGCAGCCAGTGATAGGCCCAGATCAGGCCGTTGAACTTGGGATAGGTGTCTCGAAACCCCTGGCTGAAGGACTGCTCATCCATCAGCGCCATGGACTTGGGCGCCGCCACGAACGCGTAGTCCTTCCGGCTTAGGTAA
>JBGPEJ010000234.1:0-5161 GCA_041482775.1 Gemmatimonadota bacterium
CTATCCCGGGATGGCCATCCTGCAGTTTGCCTTCGGGAACGACGCGCAGGCCAGCGTCTTCCAGCCGCACACCTACCCGCGGGAGCGGGTGGTCTACACCGGGACCCACGACAACGACACCACGGTGGGCTGGTGGACCTCGACCGGGGCGGGGGACTCGACCCGCAGTGCCGAGGAGGTGGCGGGGGAGCGGGATCACGCCCTGCGCTACCTCGACACCGATGGCCGGGAGATGCACTGGACCCTGATCCGCGCGGCGCTCGCGTCGGTGGCCAACACCGCGCTCATTCCGATGCAGGACCTGCTGGGGCTCGGCAGCGAGGCGCGGATGAATCTCCCCGGCCGGCAGTCGGGTAACTGGGAGTTCCGGTTCTCCTGGGATCAGTTGACACCCGAGACCATCGGGCGGCTGCGCGGGCTGGTGGAGCTGTACGAGCGCTAGGGTGAGGGGGTCCCTCCGCGTCCTGCAGTCCGCGGCCGGCTGAACGCCGGGGTAACCGGTCGGCCGCGGACATGACGTCCGCTTCGGGACCCCTCACCCCTGCGCCCGACCGTCGCGGTGAGCCCGCCGAATCAGGGCGCCGCCAGCTCCCGCAGCCGCTTCATCAGCATCACCGTGGCCCAGGTGTCCCGCTCGCAGTAGTTGAGCAGGTCCTGCCGGAGTCGGTCCCGCTCGTCCCGCGGAATCTTGTGGGCTACAAAGAGCAGGCGAGCGATCTCGACGCTGGCCAGGCGGCCGTCGACGATGACCAGGTCGCTGTACGTCAGCTCCGGCACCAGCGGGGTGAGCACGTACTTGAGGCTGAAGCTGCCCCCGAAGTCGGGGTGATACACGTGGTCCCGCACCACCGGGTGGAGATCCACCAGCTTGCCGAGCAGCTCGCCCAGCGGCCCCGCCAGATCGGGCACCAGGGTCTGGAGTTCCTTGATCCGGGTCTTCTCGAAGCAGGAGTAGGTGACGATGCGCCGGGCCCGGGCGGTGGCCGCGAGCATCGCCTCCGCCAGCTCGCGCCTGGGGTCTCCCGGCCCCTCGGCCAGCCAGCCGACGTGGGTGTGGGATCCGTCGGGCTGCTCCTCGTGATAACTGAACTGCGCGGTGGCCTGTCCCCACGGCGCCAAACCATCCCACACCGGTACGGCGCGGAACACCGTCTCGAAGTCGAGGTAACCCAAGGGGCTCTCGAAGGGGGCGAGCGCGCGGGTCAGGGACGGCTCCACGATGAGGCGCCCCTCGTTGATGGCGCGGATCTGCCGCTGCGCCGCAAAGGGCAGCTTGGCGTTGGCGGGAAGGTCCCGGATCGAGTTGATCCCCGACGCCAGGTAGGAGACGGTCTTCTTGGGGCCGGTGAGGTAGAGGTGGCGAATGTGCAGCGGGTCAGCGGGCCAGCAGCGGTCGAGGAAGGGGCACTCACGGGGTTCGAAGCAATGGGCGCCGATCGGCGTGTCGGGGAGCGGACCGTCGAGCGCCCGGGTCAGCTGCTCGACCAGGTCCGGTACCTGGGGGAGAAACGCCTCGACCAGTGCAGTGACGTCGCTGCGGACGAAGAGCTCTCCCTGATTGGGGTGACGGTGCTCCTTGTTGAGATGCATGATCTCGACCCGGGGCACCGGGAGGCCGGCCAGGCGGAGCACCCAGGCCTGGAAGGCCGCGTCGGGGATGTGCTCGGGTTTGACTGAGGTTCCGGACTTGACCTCGATCAGGGTCCAGCCGGTGGCGCTTCGCTCCAGGACGTCCACGACGGCGTAGACGCCGCCGGCCTCGAACCCCGCCTCGAAGAGGGCGGGGGTGTCGGCGTCGATGGCGGACCGGGTGGCGGCCATGCGTTCGTCGTGGGAATGGTGGGGCAGATCGATGAGGGTGCCGCCCGGGAAGCGGAGCCGAGCCAGTTCGCCCACTTGGCGGCCCTGGTCGAAGAGATCCTGGAGGACCCTGTCGGGTTGTAGTTCAAGGGCGGCGGGCTCGTGAACGGTCCACCAGAGGAGCTTTTCGCACTGCCAGCCGGTGACGAAGCGGGATTTGGTGAGATAGGCTGTTGGGCTCACGGGGCCGCGACGAGGGGCATGGCCATAAGCTATCGGCTCGGCGGGAGGAACGGCAATCGGGCAGCTTCTACAATCTGCCGGTGGGCGCTAGGCGGATGTCACCGCAGGGTGCGTAGCCGGCCACGCTAATGAGTTATGACCGTTGGAAATGAGACGGCGGCTCCAGCACCCGGAGGTGACATCCGTCGATCGCCCCGCCCGCCACCGATCAGGAGCGGAACAGCTCCGCCACCAATAGAACGAAGGGCTCCCGGCGCTCCGGGGGCTGCCAGATGACTCGCTCCGCATGCCGCTGTTCGGCCGTTCCCGAGCGGGAAACGAAGACGCAGCGCTCCCTCAGATCCACGCGCCAGACTTCCCTGACGCCCAGGGTGAGATAGGCGGGGCTCTTGTGGTCGCGATCGTACACGCTAGAACCCTCGCCCGATACCTCCACCGCCAGCCACCAGTGGCGAATCGCCGTCCAGCGGGTTTCCGGGCCGATTTCGGCCTCGAGCTCTCCTGCCGGTACCACCAGGATGTCCGGCTCCAGGTGCACATTGGGCTCGACCTCCACCGACCCGCGGGTGAAGACCTCAGCGAGCTGCGGGGGGAGGTAGCCGGTGAGTGCCCGAGCCATTCGAGCGACGACGATTTCATGCCGAAGCGCCGGTGCCGGAGTCACCAGCAGCACGCCATCGAGCAGCTCGTAGCGGCTGCCGTCGTCCGGGAAGGAATCGAGATCGCTGAGGCTGTAGCGCGGAACGACGAGAGGCATGGCCATAAGCTATTGGCTCGGCGGGAGAAACCGCAATCCGGCATTTCCCATGATGGTGCAACCGGAGAGCTCTGCTCTCACCATTCTCGCGCAGCTCTGCCCACTCGGCGCGAATAGCGGCCCGGCGGGCGTTGGGCGGGGTGTCCCCGGAGGGGGCGTCAGTAAGCACTCGAACGAGTTACGACCATTGGACCCGCCCCTTGACTTCTCGCCGAGACCGGCGATGCTGAGGTTCTGGAGGGCCCCGTGAAGCGCTTCCGCCTCGTCCTGCTCAGCCTCGCAGTCATTGCCGCATTGCTGATCTTGTCCCCCACCGCCGCCGGCTTTCTCACCGACTGGTGGTGGTTCAAGGAAATCGGCTTCCAGATCGTCTTCACCCGCGAGCTCACCACTCGCCTGATTCTCTTCCTCGCCGCCGGCACCCTCACCGCCGGCGTCCTCTACCTCAACCTGCGGATCGCTCAGCGCAGCATTGTGGTCCACCCCATCGTCCTCCAGCTCGGCGAGTCCGCCCCCAACGTCAACCTTCCCGCTACCCTCAAGCGGCTGAGCCTGCCGGCGTCCCTCCTGCTGGGCCTCTTTGCCGGGTTAGGGGTGGCCCCGGCCTGGAGCACCGTGCTCCGGATGATCTACGGAACGCCGTTCGGGATCAGCGACCCGGTCTTCTCCCGCGACATTGGCTTCTACGTTTTCACCCTCCCCGGCCTTTCCGGCTTGCTCGGGCTGCTCTCCGGGCTGATCGCCATTTCGCTGCTGATGCTCCTGCCGCTCTACTGGCTCCGGGGCGACCTGATCCTCGGTCCCGGCGCGCCGCGCCTTCGGGTGGAGCCCACCGCAGGTATGCATCTGGCCATCCTGCTGGCCCTCTGGTTCCTGCTCGCCGCCGGGCGCCTCTGGCTGGTGAACATTCCCGAGCTGCTCTACTCCACCACCGGCCCGCTGCAGGGCGCCAGCTTCACCGATCTCCATGCCAAGCTCCCCGCGCTCCGCATCAACGCGATCGTGGCCGTTCTCGCCGCGGGCCTCGTTCTGGCCGGCGGCATCCGCGCGCAACTCTCGCGCTACGCCGTCTGGGCGATGGGTGGCTACCTGGTGGTTGCCATCCTTGGCCGCGGGTTATTCCCACTCCTCATGCAGAAGCTGGTGGTGGCGCCCACCGAGCTGACCCGCGAAACGCCCTACCTCAAGTACCACATCGCCGCCACCCGCGCGGCGTGGGGCATCGATAGCGTAGAGACCAAGGAGCTCAACGGCGAGGCCGACCTGACCCTCGCCGACATCCGCGCCAACGGACCCACCATCGACAACGTGCGCCTCTGGGACCGCGATCCCCTGCTCAAGACCTTCGGCCAGCTCCAGGAAATCCGCACTTATTACGATTTCATCTCGGTGGACGACGACCGCTACTGGGTCGACGGGAAGTACCGCCAGGTGCTGCTTTCCCCCAGAGAATTGAACCCCGCGTCGCTGCCGACCCGCACCTTCATCAACGAGCACCTCACCTTCACCCACGGCATGGGCCTCACCCTGGGCCCGGTCAACCAGGTCACCACCGAGGGGCTGCCGGTGTTGTTCGTCCGCGACCTCCCCCCGGTGTCGACCGTGTCGCTCAAGGTGACCCGGCCCGAGCTCTACTACGGCGAGCTCACCAGCGACTTCGTGTTCACCGGGACCCAGCAGCGCGAGTTCGACCATCCCTCGGGGGAGGCGAACGTCTACGCCTCCTACCAGGGCAGCGGCGGCGTCAAGGTCGGCAACCTGCTCCGTCGCCTGGTGCTCGCGCTCAGCTTCGGCTCTTCCAAGATCCTGCTTTCGGGAGACATCGGCAGCGAAAGCCGGATCCTCTACTACCGCAACATCGTCGAGCGGGCCCAGCGCGCGCTGCCGTTCCTCCGCTTCGATCGGGATCCCTACCTGGTCATTACCGCCGACGGCCGGCTGCAGTGGATCCTCGATGCCTACACCACGTCGGACGGCTATCCCTACGCGCAGCAAATCGCCGACGGCACCAGCTACATGCGCAACAGCGTCAAGCTGGTCATCGACGCCTACGACGGGACGCTGCGGGCCTACGTGAGCGCGCCGGCCGATCCGCTGCTCCGCACCTGGGCCCGCGTCTTCCCTGGCATCTTCCGTCCGCTCGACAGCATGCCGCCGGATTTGCGGGCCCACATCCGTTATCCCGACGACCTCTACCGGGTACAGACCAGCCTCTACACCACCTACCACATGGAGGCGCCGGAGGACTTCTATCACCGGGAGGACCAGTGGCAGATCCCGGTGGTGGCCGAGTCGACCGCGGCGGTGCCGTTCATGCGGCACATCATCATGCGGCTGCCGGAGGAGCCCAAGGCGGAGTTC
>JBGPEJ010000235.1:0-5161 GCA_041482775.1 Gemmatimonadota bacterium
GACGTCCCCGTTCGGGTGAGCGACTCTCCGCCCGCGGCACGCACCGCCTTGGCGATCCCGAAGTCCGCGACCACCGCGTGCCCGCTCTCCAGCAGGATGTTCTCCGGCTTGATGTCGCGGTGGATCACCCCATGCGCATGCGCGTAGCTCAGCGCATCGGCCACCTCGCGGGCAATCTGCAGGGCGGTATCGAGAGGAAGCTGCTTTTCGCGGGTGAGGCGGTCCCGGAGCGACTCGCCTTCCACGAGCGGCATGACATAGAAGAGATATCCTCCCGCCTCGCCCGAGTCGTAGAGCGGGAGGATGTGGGGGTGGCGGAGGTTCGCGGTCGTCTCGATTTCCCGGAGGAATCGCTCGGCCCCCAGCACCGCGGCGAGCTCGGGACGAAGGACCTTGATGGCAACCTTCCGGTGGTGCTTCAGGTCCTCCGCGAGGTACACCGTCGCCATGCCCCCCTGCCCCAGCTCCCGTTCGATGCGGTACCGGTCGGCGAGGGCGGCGGTAAGCCTGGCGATCGCCACGGTCATGCCGATCCGAACCGCTTGACCGCCCGCGCCCGCGCCTTGGCCGCTTCCACCTCTCGGTTCCGGGGCGCCCCCGTGGTGACCAAGGAGGACAACAGCTCGCGCACCGTGGCCGTAACGTCGGCAACCGCGCGATCGAACGCCGCCTGGTTGACCGCCGACGGCTTGGTGAAGCCGCTCACCTTGCGGACGAACTGCAGCGATGCCGCCCCCATTTCGTCGTCCGTGACGGGCGGGTCAAAATGGTAGAGGGTTCGGATGTTACGACACATGGCTCGATGCTCCTCGAGTCGGTTCGAGTCGATGAAGCCTTGAGGGCCCCCCGAGTTCCCGCTTGAATCAGGCGCCCGGGGCGAACCCCGAGAAGACGAAGCGATAGCTCTGCTGCTTTTCGTCGTACTCGGCGCGGAACGTCCGCGGATAATTGCCCGCGAGGCCGGGGATGGTTGGAATGGGAAGGTCGAACGACTTCTTCTCCATCAGCCTCGCCCTGGTGAGCATCGGCTCGATGAAGATGGGCTTACCATGGTAGTACCCAACGACCATGTCACCGGTGAAGGTGTCCTTCCGCTCCATGTCGGCGATGGGGAGCGCGTGCATACCCATGTTCGGGACGCACACGCCGACCAGGGTGGTTACCCCGATCATCTTGGCCAGGTCGGGCGGCAATTCCATGTCGGGCAGGGTGTAGGCGGCGGGAAGGTTGGCCGGCTTGGTCAGGTCTTTACAGTCGTAGGTCATCTCCTGCCCGGCAGGTACCACGTAGAAATGGAAATCGAAATGCGGCGTCATGAACGGGGCCGGAGGATGTCCCATCGCCTCCCAGAACACCGTGAGCTGGGTGAGCCCGGTCTTTGCCTGGACCGCCGCCGGCAGCTTGAGCTTCGCTTCCGCGACGGGCGGCCAGGCCATCTTGCCGTCCGCGGGTGCGCCCTCGATGCTGGAAAGCGGCACCACCGCCCCGGCATCTACCACGCTGTCGCCCTTGGTCCGGGTCCAGGTACAGACCTGTCCTTTGAATACCGCCCCGCAATCGCCCTGCACCTCGACGATGGGAACTTCCTTGGCACAGCCGGAGACGAGGAAGACCGCCAGCGCAAGGCCCTTCACAGCATGACACCGTAGCATGATCTACCTCATAGGGGAGAGAGTCGAACGCAGACTGGAACGAAGTTACCGCCCATCCCGGAAAGCCGCCCGCGGAATGCCGGGCTAGCGGGAGAAGGTGACCGCGGTGCCCCCGAAGACCCAGGTCGCCGGATCTCCGCAGGGACCAGGCCCGGCCATCTGCAGCTTGAGGGCCATGGAGGAGACCAGCTGGAGGAATACCCGGCTCCCCGAGTTCGTGAACTGATAACAATAGATGTTGCCGTCGGCGCCGACCTGATTGAAGTCGAGATTGACGCGGCCGGCTTGTGCCGGAGTGAACATGAGAACCGTCGGCCCGGTTCCGGGTAATGAGGTTCCGATCGACATGGCACCGATGCCCGGCGCCCAGTTCTGGTGCACCAGGGCCAGGTGGGGATCCTCGTGGTCGGTTGCGTCGAAGAACCAGCGGCCCTGGGCCCGATTCGGGACGTCCTGCATTACCGTGCCGCAGACCGGCTCGACGGTGCGCCGGATCCCGTTGGCCGCAATCTTCTGTCGGAGCGCGTCACGGACCCCCGCCGCGAAATAGTCCACCGGGCACACTGTATGGAGCCCGCTCTGGGTGTACACCCGGGAGGGATTCACATAGGCGAGCGCCGGCGCCTCGTCGTCGAAGGCACCGAGGTCGAGGGCTCCTTCGAGCGGTCCTCCGGCGGTCCCGATGGCCGCCCCGGCGGTGAGATCGATGCTCACCTGCTTAAAGCACTGCTGGTAGGTGTAGCCGCCGGTCTGATACGGGGCGTTGCACGAGGCGCCGAGAGCGCCGACGCTCGCGCTGAGACCGGTGGGGAGCGAGGCGATGTGGCCAAACCAGAAGTGCTGGGTCCCGCAGGAGGAGAAGTCGAGCCCGTAGTCGTCAAACTCCGCCACGCCGCCGCCGGTGCGCTTCTGCAGGGTGACGCTGGTCACCCGGATGCTCCCCGGGGCCACGACCGGAAAAGCCTGCCCCGGCGGCGGATAGAAGTACATGTGGTCAGTCGGGAAGACGTGCCCGGGCGGGTTGAGGTTTCCGAGGGGGGCAAGCTCACGAATATCGGTGTAGGCGACCGGTGAGACGCTGAGGAGGGTGCCGGCGCCGCAGGCGGCGAGCCCGCTCGTGCTCGGGCTGGTCGAGCTGGAACACGCCGCCACGAGCGCCGCCGCGGCGGACGCGGCAGCGCTACCGGCGAGGAACCAGAACCGTGTTGAGATTGGCATGGGACCTCCGTTGGCCACGTGCGTCACGTGCCGTTTCCCTGGTCACCGGTTCCCCAGCCTGGTCAGGATCGCCGCGGCCCGCGGGTCCTTCCGCAGCCGGTCGTAGCGCTTCTGGCCGGCGAACTGCGACAACCAGACATCATGCCGCGCGTCCGCCTCGGCGAGGACCGTCACGGCGGCCTCATGGTCGCCCAGCGCCTCGAGCGCGGCGGCGACGGCTCCCGTGGGCGGAAGCCGGCCGCCCGATCGCGCGCGCATCGTGTCGAGCAGGGCGCGCGCATCCCGGGCCCGGCCGGCGAGGGCGTACCCGTAGGCCAGCATGCCATGAGCTTCCTGCGGACGGCCGGGCGGTAACAGCGCGACGTGGCGTTCGAGCATCGCAACACCCCGCGCGAGCTGGCCCATCTCCAGCAGGGCGTTTTCCCGGCCCTGCCACGCCAGCATGAACGTCGAATCCATCGCGATGGCGGTGCTGGCCACTGAATCGGCCTCGGCCAGGCGGCGCTCCGGCAGCAGGATCTGGGCTTCCCAGATCCGCGCGATCAGGGACGCGGGCTCGAGCGCCCGCGCTCTCGTCACCCGCTCGTGCGCGGCCCCGTACTCCCCCAGCCGGCCGGCGAGCAATCCGTACCAGCCCCACGTGGTGGCCAGGGTGGAATCGAGCGCGAGGGCGCGGCGGAAATTCGCCTCGGCCCGGGGAATCTCGCCGAGCAGGAGGTAGGAGTAGCCCAGCGCCGTGTACGACTCGGCGATGGTCGAGTCCACCGCGATGGCGCGCTGCGCCGCCGCCAGTGCGCTGGTCACGCATTCCGGCGTGCTGTCCTGGACATAGGCCGGGAGCACCGCCAGCGCCATCGCCAGCGAGGCCTGCGCCCGCGCGTACTTCGGGTCGCGCGCGGAAGCCCGCTGGAACAATGCAATAGCCTGTTGCAGAGGCCCCGCGCCGCGCCGGTTGAAGAGTACTCGCCCCTGCAGGAAGAGGGCATGCGCCTCGGGGTCGGCGGTCTCGGCGCGCGCCGGCGTGGCCGAGGCGGGGCGTCCCAGCGTTCCGAGCAGGGTACCTGCCACCGTCCGGGCGATCTCGTCCTGGACCGCGAACACGTTGGCGAGCGGGCGGTCGTAGGTCTCGGTCCAGCGGACCGAGCCATCCGCGGCCGAGAGCAGCGAAACGTTGATCCGCACCTGGCCCTGGGCGCGCTGGACCGTGCCGGTGAGCAGCGAGCCGACACCGAGCTCTTTCGCGATGGCGCGTTCGTCGAGTCCCTTGGCCTGCAGCGCGCCCGCACTCACCCGCCCGATTACCCGCAAGCCGTTCTTGGCGAGCGCCCGGGTGATCTCCTCGGCCAGGCCGATGCCGAAGTAGTCGTCCGCCTTGTCGCCGCTCAGATTCGCGAGCGGGAGCACCGCCAGTGATTGCTCGGCGGCGGGACTCGGCGCAGCGGTGGATCGGCGCGAACGAACCGCCCACACCATGATGGCAGCGGCGATCACCACCGCCGCGACGAGGAGCTCGATCCGCCGCCGGCGCGGGGACCGTGCCGCCGGCCGTTCCTGGGACGGCGCCGGCGTCGCCACGGTATCGAGCGCGGTCAGCAGAACGGCGGCGGAGGCGGGGCGTCGGGCAGGATCCTTCTCCAGGCACTGCATCACCAGCGCCGCCAGCGCCGGCGGCACGACGGAATTCCTTCCGGTAACGGGCGCCGGGGCTTCGGTAAGGTGCGCGGTGATGAGCTGCTGCGGCGTGATATGCCGGCCGAAGGGGTGCGCGCCCGACAGCAGCTCGTAGGCGATGAGGCCCCAGGCATAGAGATCGGCGCGATGGTCGACCGACTCTCCCACCGCCTGTTCCGGCGCCATGTAGGCCGGAGTGCCGAGCGTGCCGCCGGCCTGGGTGAGCGTGGCGGCCATACCGCCGTCCTGGGTGCGCGCGGCGGAGAGCGCCTTGGCGATGCCGAAGTCGGTCACCACCGCCGTGCCGTGGGAGAGCAGCACGTTTTCGGGCTTGATGTCCCGGTGGACAATGCCCTCGCCATGCGCGTAGGCCAGCGCGCGGGCCACGTCGCGGAGGATGTTGACGCACTCCGCCACAGTGAATGGCAGCCCGCCGGCCAGGCGGGCCCGGAGCGATTCGCCCCGCACGTAGGGCATGGTGTAGTACGGAAGACCATCGGTGGTGCCGGCGCTCAGCACCGGGACGATGTTGGCCTGCTGGAGCCGCGCGGCCAGCCGCACCTCGCGGGTGAATCGCTCGGCGCTCAGGCCCTCGGTCAGCTCCTGGGCAATGACCTTGA
>JBGPEJ010000236.1:0-5156 GCA_041482775.1 Gemmatimonadota bacterium
ACGCCCAAGATGATCCGCCGGGAAACCGACGCCCGGCTGATCGGCTACGGCGGCATGCTGATGGAGTCCTTCGTGGCGATCATGGCGCTCTGCGCCGCCGCCGCGCTCGACCCCGGCGTGTATTTCTCGATCAACGCCCCGCTCGGCGCCCTGGGCGGCACCGTACAGACCGCGGCGGCCCACATCCGGGAGTGGGGCTTCTCGGTGACTCCTGAACAGCTGAGCGCCCTGGCGCAGTCGGTCGGGGAAACCTCCCTCCTCGGGAGAGTGGGGGGGGCGCCCTCCCTCGCGGTGGGGATGGCGCACATCTTTTCCGGCGCCTTCGGCACCCAGTTGATGGGGCTCTGGTACCACTTTGCCATCATGTTCGAGGCGCTCTTCATCCTGACTACCCTCGACGCGGGCACCCGGGTCGGGCGGTTCATGCTGCAGGAGTTTCTCGGGCACCTCTGGGCGCCGCTGGGGCGCACATCGTGGTATCCCAGCAACCTGCTGGCGTCGGGGCTGGTGGTGGTGGCGTGGGGATACTTTCTGGTGCAGGGCGTGCTCGATCCGCTGGGCGGGATCAATTCGCTGTGGCCGCTCTTCGGCATCAGCAATCAGCTTCTCGCGGCGGTGGCCTTCTGCGTGGGGACCACCCTCATCATCAAAGCGGGCAAGGCGCGCTATGCCTGGGTAACCCTGCTCCCGATGAGCTGGCTGCTGGCGGTGACGCTCACTGCGGGGTGGCAGAAGATCTTCGCGGCGGACCCGCGGCTCGGCTTCCTGGCCCACGCCGCCGACACCGCGGCCAAGATCGCCGCCGGCGCGCTGGATCCCGCGCGAGGAGCGCGGCTCATCTTCAACGACCGGATCGACGCCGCGCTGGCCGGGGCGTTCATGTTGATCGTAGTGGCACTCGTGCTGGCGTCGGTGCGGGAGTGGCTGGCGGTGGCCCGGGGACAGAAGCCAGCCGTGGTCAAGGAAGCGGCGTTCGTGGAGACGGTCTATGCGAGTTGACCCCGCGGCAGCCGAGGATCGGCCCGGCCGTTTCCGGCGGGCGCTCGCCGCGCTCCGGCAGGTGGCCGGAATGCCGGACTACGAGCGCTACCTCCGGCACGTGCGCACCCAGCATCCCGACTGCCCCGCCCTCTCCGAGCGGGCCTTCTACGATCAGTACCTCAACGCCCGCTACGGCAACGGCGCTTCGCGCTGCTGCTGAGCGGCCAGTCCGCGGCCGGCGAGCATCCAGAGCGGGGTGCTGAGCAGCAGCACCGCCGCCGACACCGCCAGCGCCGCCGGCCCTCCCCACACCTTATATACCGCTCCGAATCCGATCCCGGCGGGCAGCGCGGCAACGCCCGCCAGCGCCTGGTAGGTCCCGAAACCCCGCCCGGTCCTGACCGGTGCCAGCCGGGAGATGGCCACCCGCTCCGCCGGCTCGGTGAGGCCGGCCACCAGGCCGTGGAGCAGGAACAGCGCGAGGGCCGCGAATTCGTTCAGGGCCCCGGAGAGCGCCAGCACCACCGCCGCATAGAGCACCGCGCCGAGCGCCAGCCCGCCCCGCGCACCGACCCGGTCGGCCAGCCATCCCCCGGGATAGGACGACGTGCTCCGCACCACATGCAGCCCCGCCCACGCGAGCGGGATCGTGGCGATGGGAACGCCCAGGTCCTGGATACGAAGGAGGAGCAGGGTTTCCGGCAGGCGCCC
Organism: Gemmatimonadota bacterium; assembly: GCA_041482775.1. Taxonomy (GTDB): domain Bacteria; phylum Gemmatimonadota; class Gemmatimonadetes; order Gemmatimonadales; family GWC2-71-9; genus JABFSM01. The sequence goes on from JBGPEJ010000236.1 coordinate 1,693, forward strand.
GATGGTGAGCAGCACCAGCACCGCCACCGGGAGCCAGTAGGTAGAGCCCGCCGCGTCGACCGACCGCGGCTGGGCTCCCGTCGCTGCCGCCGGCCGCCGCAGGCTCACCCCCCGCAACACCACCGCCAGCACCACCACCGCAACCAGTCCCGGCATGGCGCTGAGACTGATCACCCGCCGCACGTCGGTGCCGCGGGCCAGGAGGAGCCACGCCGCGAGCGAGCCAAGCACGGCGCCGAGGTGGTCAGCCGCGCGGTGAAACCCGAAGGCGCGGCCCCGGAGGGGAACCGGCGTGATGGCCACGATCATGGCATCCCGGGCCGGCGAACGGATTCCCTTCCCGATCCGGTCGATTACCCGGAAACCGACCACCTGCCAAGCGGCCGACGCCACCGAGATGAGCGGACGCACCAGCGTGGCGGTGGCGTATCCGAGCAGCACCAGGGGCTTGGACCACCCAGGGCGGTCCGCCAGCCGGCCGCTTACCCAGCGCAGCGCCGCGGCGGTGAGATCCGCGGCGCCGTCGAGCGCGCCCAGCACCAGGGCGCTCCCGCCCAGCGGCCCGGTGACGAAGGCCGGCAGCACCGGGTACACCATCTCGCTGGCGAAATCATTGAACAGGGAGACGAGGGAAAGGCCTTTGACGCCGCCGGGCAGCGGAGTCCGTTCGGTGTCAGCCACTAGCCACCGCCGACCAACTCGCTGTGATCGCCCAGGCTCACCGAGCCCCGGAAGTCGCGGACCTGTACCTGATTGCCGAGCATGCTGCGGGCCAGCCGCACTCCGTCGAGAGTGCATCCCGCGCCCACGATGCTGTGGGAAAGCTCCGAATCCCGGATAACGCTGCCCCGTTCGATCGTCACGTTGGGGCCGATGGTCGAGCGCTCGATGGTGACGCCGTCCTCGATCAGCACCGGATCCTGAATGGTGACCCCGGGAAAGTCCCGGCGCCGGGCCGCGCCCTTCCGGAGCAGGATCTCGCTGGTTTCGAGCAGGGTGTCGAGCTTTCCGCAGTCGTACCAGCCGCCTACCTCGGCGGTGAGGATCCGCCTGCCGTGCTCGATCATCCACTGGAACGCATCGGTCAGAAAGAATTCCCCCTTGTTGGCGGGCGAGCTCAGGACGTGGTGGATGCCCTTGAAGAGGGAGTCGACGTCGCGGATATAGTAGAGACCGATGTTGGCGAGCCGGCTGATCGGCTCCTTGGGCTTCTCCACGATCTTGGTCATGAACCCGGCGGCATCGGTGACTACCACGCCGAAGCGCTGATAGTCCTCCACCTCCTTGGCCCAGATGATCCCGTCGGCGTCGGAGCGATTGATGAGGGTGAGGTCCGCCTCGAAGACCGTGTCCACGAAGATGATCAGCACCGGCCCGGTGACGAGCGGGCGCGCCAGATTCACGGCGCCGGCGGTCCCGTCCTGGACCTTCTGCTCGATGTAGCGGCAGGGAATTCCGTACCGCCCGGTGGAATAGGCCTCGACCTGCTCCTTGAGATGGCCGGTGATGAAGATGAGTTCGGTGACGTTGAGCCCCTGGAGCCGGTCCATTACCCAGTCCATCACCGGCCTCCCCGCCACCTTGAGCATCGGTTTGGGCACCAGGTGGGTGTGCGGGCGCAGCCGGGTGCCCTTGCCGGCGAGGGGGATGATCACCTGCACGGTCAGCTCCTCCCGTAGCGGTCGGACAGGCGGACCAGGTCGTCGAGCTCAGGGGTGGAGGCCTCGAGCACGTCGGTGTCGACCACCGCTTCGATCTGGTGCACCCGCTTGGCCGGAATGTGGACCGACTCTCCCGCCCGCAACCGTCGCTCGGTGAGTTCCGTTCCCGCGCCGAGGCGGAGGATCAGCTCCCCCGAGAGGACGTGCATCGTCTCGTCTTTCACGTTGTGGTACTGGCAGCTCAGCACGTGGCCAGCGGCCACGTGGAGAATCTTGCCGGCATAGCGGTCGGTCCGGGCCCACACCAGCTCGTACCCCCAGGGCTTCTCGACCCGATACGGCACCTCGGCCATCATGCCTCCACGATCTTGAGCTCGAACGAGGGGGGAGAGGTGATGCATTCCCGCACGCAGACGCCGCAGCCGACACAGCCCTCGTGCCGCAGCACCGGGTGTCCCCCTTCGTCGATGGTGAGCGCCCGCTCTCCGACGGGACAGGCATCGGCGCAGACACGGCAGGGAGTGCCCTGGTAGGTAACGCAGCGTTCCGGGAGAAACTCCAGCGTCCCCAAACGATAGCCCTCCCACCCTCGAGGGGGCAGGGTGAGGGCGCCGGTGGGACAGGCCCCGACGCAGGGCATGTCGGCGCAGACGGTGCAGGGCTGGCGCTTGGGGTCGATCCACGGGGTCCCGGCCGCGAGCCCGCTGCTGGCCGGGAGGTACTGGATGGCGTGGGGAGGGCAGACCGGCTCGCAGGCGCCGCAGCGGGTACAGGCTGCCAGGAACGCCATCTCGGGGAGCGCCCCGGGCGGGCGGGAGTATTTCTGCTGGACGATCCGCCCCTCGGTCTGCTCGAGGAGCTTCTCGGCCCACTGTCCGATGCTCTGGCGGAAGAAGTCGCGGCGATCTCCGCCGATGCCGAGGAGATCGCGCAGGTCGTTACTCATGGCTGAAAGCTAGCAAATGGGCCGTCGCGGAGTGGCCACGCTCCCGGGTCAGCGGACCATTCCGAAGAGCGGCCATATCTCCCGTGCCAGGCGCGCAACCAAGCTGGCCCGGATGGCGGCGATGTCGGGGTGCACCCCGGGCCCCTCGTTGACGGCGGCGGTATTGAACGCGGCAACCACCGCGGTGCCCGTTTCGGGATGGAGGTAGAAGAAGGCCCGGAACCCCCGCTGGCTCCCGGTGTGGCCGATCAGCCGCAGGGTTCCCTCGTGCTTGACGAAGAAGCTCAGCCCCACCGAATCGCCCGGGGCCTCCTCCCCGCCGGCGGTGATCACCGCGCGCCACATCTCCTCCAGCGATGCGCGCGCCAGCACCGGCACGCTTCCGGCGGCCCCCGGCCCCTTGCCGAGCAGGAACGCGAAGTACTTCGCCATGTCGGTGATCGGCGCGTTGAGCCCGCCGTTCGAGGTGGTGATTCCGGTGTCGAAATCGAGACCGTTGGCGGTCGCCTTGCCGTTCCGAACCTCGTAGTTGTTGGAGCGGTCGGCGAGGAGGTGGTACGGGGTGAGGTCGTAATAGCTGTAGATCATCCCCAGCGGCTTGAGGATGTTCTTGTCGATGTACACCTCGTAGTCGTCGCCCGAGAGCTTCTCGATCACCCGCCCCAGGAAGATGATCCCCGGATTGGAGTAGCTGTACTTGGAGCCCGGCGGGAAGAGGATCTCGGTGTACGGCAGCATCGCCACCACCTGGGCCCACTCGGTCGGCTCGAAGGGGTGCCAGGGCTGGTCGCCGCCCCACGGCCAGGTCGGGTTGCGGAATCCGGCCGAGTGGCTCATGAGCTGCCGGATGGTGATGG
>JBGPEJ010000237.1:0-5114 GCA_041482775.1 Gemmatimonadota bacterium
ATTCCGGGCGGTGCGGACTCCGCCGCGGCGGTTTTCGATGTCGATGGGTCCGATGCGCGCCAAGGCCACTACGAAGCCGATGCGGTGGCCCCCTCCTCATCTGCACTCACCGCACGGATCGCCATCGACCCGGCGCCCATCAGTCTACGCGCGTTGGCCGGCCGGCGGGATACGGTGCAGGCGGTGGTGACTTCGCTCGAGGACTCGGTGATCACCGGGCGTTTGCGGGTCGGTCTGCTCGGTGGGCGGCGCCTGGTAGAGGTCGGCGGGCCGGGGAGCGCGGACGTCGCCTTTCCAATCGAGATCCCGGCGTGGACCCATCGCCTCGTACTTGATCTCGAGCTGGATCCGGCGCAATGGCCTCGCTTCACGGACTTCGGATTCACGCTGCTCGATGCAGGAGGCCACATCCTGGGCAAGAGCCCGCTCAACTACGCCACCGCGCGGCTGGACGTGGAGCTGCCGGCCCGGAGTACGGCCCTGGAGGCGACCGTGGTGTTTTCACCGGGATACGCCGAGGCCAGCCGGCTGGATCAGTGGGCCGGGAGGCTCACACTCCGCCTCGAAGCCAGCCGGTCGGTGGCGCTGGCGAGTCCCGATGGCGACGAGTTTCACCTGCCGCCGGGCGGCACCGCGGCGTTCCGGGTGGTGCCCGGGGCGACGCCGTGGCCCTTGCCCGGAGGATTTGCGCCCCTGGCCCTCTTCGTCGGGGAAAGCGGCGGGATCGAGTGGACGTGGGAAATTCCATTGATCGCGCGTGCCGGAGGCTCCCTACCGCATTAGACCGGTTAGCTCCCTCCCCGGGCGGGTCCGATGTTGGTTCAATGTGGGATCGGGATCCGCTCGAGCCGGCAACCCGGTTGCTCAACAGACACTTCGGATACGCCGCCTTCCGTCCACTGCAGTACCGGGTGCTGAGCGGTGTTCTTGGCGGCCATGACGTACTCGCCATCCTGCCGACTGGCGCCGGGAAATCAATCTGCTTTCAGATTCCCGCCTTGCTCCGCAAGCGGCCGACTCTAGTCGTTTCTCCGCTGATTTCGTTGATGCAGGATCAGGTGACGGCGGCGCTGGTGCGCGGAATTCCCGCTGCCGCGGTCAACAGTACCCTCTCGCCGTCAGCCCAGCGCGGAGTGCTCGACCGGGCCGCCGATGGGGCGGTGCGGTTGCTCTACACCTCGCCCGAACGCCTGGGCCGCCTGGCGGAGGAGTTCGCCGAGCGCGGCATCGTGCCGGACCTTCTGGCAGTCGATGAGGCCCATTGCATCAGCGAATGGGGCGCGGATTTCCGTCCGGCCTACCGGACCCTCGGGAGAATGCGCCGGCGACTGGGCTCGCCCCCGGTGGTCGCTCTGACCGGGAGCGCCACCCCGCAGGTACGACGGGACATCGTGCGGGGGCTCGGGTTGGGACGGCCCCGCGGACTGGACCAGGTGGTCGGATCGTTCGATCGCCGGAACCTCTGGCTCGGGGTGGCGCGGGTCGAAAATGAAAGGGCCCGCCTGCGCGCCCTGGTACAGGCGCTCGAGGCGGCCGGGGCGCTGGCCATCGTCTATGCCCCGACGCGTAATGTGGTCGAGGAGCTCGTGAGAGTGCTGCAAGATGCCGGATTCCGCGCGGCTCCCTACCACGCAGGCCTCGGGGCACTGGCCCGTCGCGAGGTGCTGGAGCGCTTTCTGTCGGATGACCTCGCGGTGGTGGTGGCCACCTGTGCGTTCGGGATGGGCATCGACAAGCCCAACGTCCGCCTAGTGGTGCATTGGACGCTGCCCCCGACGCCCGAGGCGTACTACCAGGAGGCGGGTCGGGCCGGCCGGGACGGTGGCCACGCCCGCTGCATCCTTCTCTACCGTCCCGGTGATACAGCCCTGCCGCGGCGTCAGCTCGACGTCACATTCCCATCGGAACGACTCGCCGAGCGAGTCTGGCGGGGGGAGCTCGATCCGGCGCGAGTGGCGGGCAATGTCCGGCTCGCCCTCGACCGTTTGCGCCGGGAGCTTCGGCCCGAGCGCGGGCCGCCGGATTGGGGCGCGGTGCGCTCGCGGCGCCGGCAAGCCGAGGGCCGAATCGACGTGATGGAGCGCTATGCGCTGGGCCGGAGTTGTCGGCGCAAGGCCCTGCTCGGGTACTTCGGTGAACGCCTGGTTCGTTGTGCCGGGTGTGACGTCTGCTCCCGTGGCACCTCGCCGCCACGAGGGCCCTCCCCATTGGACCGGCGGCTCTCCCGGCTCCGCCTGGCCCTTGGCCACCTGGAGGCGCCGTGGGGCGGCTGTCCGCTGGATCCCCGGGTGCTTCGCCGACTGGCGGAACACCCACCCTCAACCGAGGCCGCTCTTGCGGCGGTGGAAGGCGTAGGGCCGGTCCTCGCTCGCCGATACAGCCGGACAATTCTCTCGGCGCTCGATTCCGCCTCGACCCTCGCGGTCGCCGGGAGGCGCTGAGGGTCGGCCGACGGCCTCAGGGAACCGGAGCTCGCGAGGTCAGGCCCAACTTCAACACCAGCCACTCCACCAGGTCGCCCACCACCTCGGGCCGTACCCTTCCCGAGCCCAGCCGGGGATATCCGCTTGGACTGCCGTCCGGGTCCGCGATGAACAGGTGATTGGTGCCGGGATAGAGCCGCAGGGTCACATCGCGGTTTCCCGCTTCCTTGAACGTCCGCTCCAGCAGCGGAGCTTGATCCGGAGTGACCTGTCGGTCGGTCTCTCCCTGCAGAATGAGCACCGGGACCCGAACCCTACGGGCGGTTTCCAGGGGATCGTAGTCCAGAAAGAATCGCATCCAGGGATCCGCCGCACTCAGCGAGTCGAGCGACTTGAGCGCGGCCGTGATCGCGGAATCGCGGCGGGCCGGGGTGCGGAGCCCGGTGTCTCGCTCGATGGCGCTCCGCTGCTGGTACTCAATGATGGGGCGGCCCTTGAACGCCGGCCCGGCCATCAGCACGATCCCCTTGAGGGCGGCGTCGGTGGAGGCCACCAGGGGCGCGATCAACCCACCTTCGCTGTGCCCCAGGAGCCCCAGCCGGCTCGCGTCGATTTCGGCGCGGGTGCCGAGATACGCCAGGCCGGAGCGTATGTCGTCGGCAAAGTCTAGACTGGTTGCACCGGCAAAAGTGCCGCTCGAGGCACCGTATCCCCGATCATCCATCCGGAGCACTGCGATACCGCGGCGGCCCAGCGAGTCCGCGATCTGCCGGAAGGGCCGATAGCCGCGCACGATCGCAATGGCCTCGTCCCGGTCCTCGGCGCCGGAGCCGGTGATCGTGACGATGGCCGGCACCCGCTTGGATGCGCTCGCCCCCGCCGGCAATGTGAGCGTCCCGGCCAGGGTGTGGCCGCCCTTGCCTGGTACCCGGACATCGATTGCGCTGTACGGCGCGCCTGGAGGAGCGGAATAGTCGAGGGGGGCCGACCGGAAGAGCGCCGGATCGCTCCGATCGGACACCGACAGGGTGAGCCCTTGCGACGGGATGCTGCCGCCCCGGATCGCACCCTGCGCATCCACCGCCAGCCGGGCCGGCACTCCGCCCAGCCCGATCACTACCGAGTCGGGCGGCAGCCACTTGACCGTAAGGGGAAAAGTCTGGCCGCCGCTGACGGCGAACATCGGCACTTCGAGGCTGTCACCACCCAGGATCCGGGCGCGCCGCAGGGCAAGTTCCACCAGCAGGAAGGAAGGGTTCACATAGGGCATCGCGCCCGCTCGGGTAGCCAGACGCTGCGTCACCGCGGTCGAGCCGCTGCCTGCTTGCGCCACCACGCTGTCGCCGCGAAAGTTGAGTTCGGCCGACTGCCGGGGGGGAGACCCACCCGAATCGGACGCCAGGCGGAACTCATTCTCCAATCGGGAGACCAGGCCCGCGACGCTCATGGTCACGGTGTAGGTCCAGCGCTGATTGGGCCCCCTCGCCACCAGCTCTCCCTCCACCCGCCCGGCGGTCCGGCGAAACCGCTCGGCGAACAGGGTGTCGCGCGAGGCATGGAGGTAGAACACGCGGGCGTCCTGAGCTCCGGCCGCCGCCGGAGCAAGTGCCAGCATACAGAATGCGATCGACACGAGACGCATGGGGGGCTTCCTGAGGTGATTGGCCGGATGGCGCGACGGCCGGAAAGGTAAACCGCTCGCTTGGTCGCCGGGGTTCTCCCGCTGAGTATATTTCCGCGCATGGATGAATCTCTCTACTTCTCCGAACAGCACATGCAGGTGCGCGAAATGGTGCGCGAATTCGCCCGGGACCACGTGGCCCCGGTGGCCCGCGAATTCGACCGCGATTGCACCTTCCCCTGGCAGAACATCAAGCGCATGGGTGAGCTCGGCCTCCTGGGGGTGCCCTGGCCGGACGAACTCGGCGGGGCAGGGATGGATCAGCTCTCCTACTACATCACGATCCACGAGATGGCGAAGGTTGACGCGTCTCACGCACTGACGATCAGCGCCCACACCAACCTGGGAACCTCCCCAATCTATGAATTCGGGACCGAGGCCCAGCGGCGTACCTACGTTCCGTTGCTGGCCTCGGGACGGGTAATCGGGGGCTTCGGCCTCACCGAGCCGGGGGCCGGCAGCGATGCCGGGGGAACCGCCACCACGGCGGTGGAGAAGGGCGACCATTTCGTCCTCAACGGGTCAAAGAGCCTGATCACCCACGCCGGCGTCGGCGAGGTCTTTTCGGTCACCGCGCGAACCGATCCCGGGCCCGGTCACCGCGGCATCACCAGTTTCATCGTGACGAAGGACACCGTGGACCTTGCGGTGTGCCGGAAGCTGGGCGTCGGGCACGCGGAGGAGCTTCCCAAGACCCCCGGGGTGTCGGCGGGGAGGAAGGAAGAGAAGATGGGGTGGCGGGCCAGCGACACCCGGGAACTGCATTTCCAGGACGCGGTGGTCCCCAAGGAAAACATGCTGGGGACGCGGGGTGATGGGTTCGTGAATTTCCTCAAGACCCTCGATGCGGGTCGGATCGGAATTGCGGCGCTATCCCTCGGGATCGCCGAGGGGGCCTATGAGGCTGCCCGCGCGTACGCCGGAGTTCGCAAGCAGTTCGGCCGCCACATCGGGAGCTTTCAGGGGATTTCCTTCCAACTGGCCGACATGGCCACCGAGATCGAGGCGGG
>JBGPEJ010000238.1:0-5025 GCA_041482775.1 Gemmatimonadota bacterium
CTCTCCGTACTGCGCGGAGAGCCCCACCCGTTCCTTGCCGCCGCCGTAGCTCACTCCGATTCCCCACATCGTTGGCCGGTAGGGAGTGAACGTGAGGGACTCCCCACTGGGGCCGATGCCGCGCGTGGCCCCCGCGAACGATGCAGTGCCCACCGAAAGCCCCACGGCCCAATGCCTGCGCCGGGTGGTGGGATGGCCCTGGGCCGTGAGCCCGGTTGGCACCGTTGCGACCAGCATGACCACTAATGCCACGCGTGCCAGCATTCCGGACCCCCTCAGCGCAATTCCAGACGGATGGCGCCGTTGGTCACGGTGTTCTCGCCCTTGACGATCCAGTTGGCGCCGGGCCAGAACTCTCCAGCCACCGAGTCCTCGATGGCGTTGCCCACCACGTCGTCCTGGGTGGTGATGACCGACCACGCCGACCTGAACAGGTTGAGCAGCGACACCGCCTTGGTGAATGTCTTCACCGAGAACAGCTTGTCGTCTTTGCCCCCGGTGAGCGTTCCGTAGGTCTGCACCAGCTGCTGAAACAGCTTGGCCACGCGGGTCGAATCCATCTTGATCTGGCAGGCTGTGTCGTCATCCTCCAGGACGAAGACCCGTACCGACTGGCCGGGGTGCTCCGCTTGATACGCGTCGAGCTGCGCCTGGCTGAACAACAGCACGCTCCCGCTCCATTCCGTCGAATTCTGGTCGAAGGCGTAGGGCCCCCCCGCCTTTTCCCCGGCGCACTGATAGCTCTTCATGCTGCTGGAGGTCCCGTCCTGTCCGAGGATGTGCACCTCAAACTCGGGATCGCCCTTCAACCAACCCTCAAATGTCGAGCTGAATTTGGCGTAGGTCATATAGAGGCCGGCCGGACCGCTGGCCACCGCGCCGGCGCCGCCGCCCCCGGCCGCGCCTCCGCCCGCGGTACCGCCGGTGAGGGCGCCGGGATCCTCGTCGCAGGTGATACAGGGGGCATGCGCCGATTCGGCCGCGGCGAAATCGACCTCGGCGCGGCCCAGCGCGATGACCGGGACGCCGGGGGGCCGGTTGGGGTCGAGCAGCCGGCGTTGTCCCCACACATCGTACGCCACCGGGACGTCGTGATCTCCCTCCGCTGTGGCCACCAGGACGTTGGCGTCTCCCCCCCAGCGCCGGCGGTGCTCGGGAACCGGGAGGTAGACCTCGATCGGACCCGATGCGTCCAGGTCCGCTCCGATCGCCGCTTCGGACTCGGCCGAGAGCTCGGAGAGCCGGTGACGATTCCGGCCCTGCTCGTGGGTGAGGAAGCGCTGCAAGTGCACCTTCCCTTCTCGAAGCGGGCTCCGCTGCAGCGTCTGAAAGACCGTTGCCCGGAAACTCGGGTCCCGCAGAGCGATCGCCAGCCGCCGGGCCAGCCGCTCGTGCCGGCCCTGCAGCAGGGACGACCCCGGCCCGCCGGCGCCCGGAGCGGCGGCGAGGGGCACCCGGCCGGTGGCCTCCGGCTCCAGGGGCAACGGTCGGTCAGCGCACCCGGCGGCGGCGAGGAGCAGGGAGACGGCGGCCGCGCGGCGGACGAAGGACGACATCGGTTCCTCCTTGGGGAGTGGGGAGCCCAAGGTGGACCGGGAGAGAGCGGGAACCGGGACCGGGAATACGCGGTCCGGTAGCAAAAAGAGGAGCTACACGTCCAGCGCGGTGAGTCGTTTGAGGCCGAGGTTGAGCGGGACGATCGTGGCGATCGCACAGATCGAGAACACCGCCACCACGGTAAAGAACAGCGAGGCCGGCGCGCCCTGCGCCCCGTTCTCCTGCCAGGTGCGCAGCTGCTCGGCCACCGGGATCGCCTCGACCACGATGATCAGGGTGAGCAGGCTCACCGCCGCCATCATGAAGACCAACCCGCCGAAGCTGGTGGGGATCTGCGCCGCGTTCTCGGTCTCGAATTGCGGGAACAGCACCCCGAGGCCCAGCGCCAGCGCGCCGACCGCGAGGGTGTAACAGACCGTGGTGATGATGGTCAGGAGCATCATGAACGGCGGCGCCTGGAGGATTCGATTGGTCACCACGCCGATGCCGAGCGCCAGCACCAGGAGGGGCAGCGTGCCGACCCAGTACTTGCTCCAGAGCATCGCCCGGAGGTCGAGCGGACTCGATTTGAGCAGCCAGAGCTGGCGCCCCTCGAGGGAGACCGACGGAAAGATGAAGCGCGCGGCGATGGCCGAGAGCACGAAGCCGCCCAGCCCCTGGTTGAGAAAGACCACCAGGGTCACCAGCACGACCGGCACTCGCTCCCCGGTGTAGAGCGGAAGCGCGCGGATGTTGAAGACGTACACGATCAGGAGCACCGCGAGGAGAATGAGCTGGCTCCATTGGGTGGCGTCGCGGAAGAAGACCCGGAGGTCCTTCAGGATGAATTCCCGTCGGGTCACCGGCAGCCACGCCAGGAGCCGGGCCGCCGCCCGCTGCCACGCCGCCCGGTTGCCGACGGCGTTGGCGCCCTCCTGCGACTTGGTGAACCCCGGGGCGAAGAGCCTCCGGTGCATCGAGGCCCCCATCACGATGAAGGCGCCGGCGGTGGACCAGAGCAGCAGGAGCGGGAGCGGATCACGCACCCGGAGCAGCCAGTTCATCAGCGCGCTGGCGGCCCATTCGCTGGGGAGGAGCGGGTGGCTGGGCGCGCGGAGCACCGCAATGAAATCGAGGAGATTCCGGAATCCTTCGGGGCGGGCCAGCTGCTCCGGCTGGAGCAGGCGGAGCATCAGCACCAGCCCCCCGGCGGCCGCCAGCGCCACCAGGCTCAGGATGTCGCGCGCCCGCCGGGCCGGAAAGACGTTTACCAGCACCAGGGTGAGCACCGAGCCGACCACGGTGGGGAGCAGGAAGTAGGGCAGCAGCGTCACCAGCGCGACCAGGGGGAAGAGCGGCCCCCCGCCGAAAACCACGCCGTAGGCGGTGAGGATGGGCACGACCATCAGCATCACCATCCACGACGAGTGCACCAGCGTCTCGCCCAGCTTGGCCAGGTAGAAGTAGATCCAGTCCACCGGCGCGGACACCAGCATGTCGAGGTCCTTCGCCAGGAAGAACGTCGAGAGGGCGGTGACCAGATTGGAGAGGAGGAGGATTGCGGCGAAGGAGAGCAGCGCCACCGCCAGCAGCTTGCCGGCGAGGAGCGGGCCGATTTCCTCGACGCCCTTGAAGTACTTGAGGACTCGGTACGCGGCCCCGAAGACCGCGGTCCAGAACCCCCCGCCGAGCAGCACGAGCAGGAGCACTCTGCCCCCGGCGCCGGAGCGCTCCACCCGGACCCGCGCCCGGAGACTCCGCCACTTGGGCCCCAGGATGGTCAGGACCCCCGGAGAACGGCGGACCGCCTCAGCGCTGGAAAAGATCACTGAGCTCCCGCTCGGCGAGGCCACCGGTGAGCTTGAGGAAGAGCTCCTCGAGCGTGGCGTCGCCCGAGGAAGTCTGCGCGCGCAGCTCGCCCATCGTGCCCGACGCGGCGATCCTCCCGGCCACCACGATGGCGATGCGGTCGCACATCGCCTCGGCGATTTCCAGGGTGTGGGTGCTCATCAGCACGGTGCCGCCGCGGGAGACGAACTCCCGGAGCAGATCCTTGAGCAGCCGCGCGCTCTTGGGGTCGAGGCCCACCATCGGCTCGTCCACCACGATGACCTCGGGCCGATGGACCAGCGCGCTGGAGATGATCAGCTTTTGCCGCATTCCATGGCTGTAGGACTCGGTCAGCTCGTCCTTCCAGGGGGTCAGCTCGAACAGCTCGAGCAGCTCGTCGATCCGCCGCTCGATCTCCCCGCCGCCCTGGCCGTAGAGCCCCGACACGAATCGAAGAAATTCGGCGCCGGTCAGTTTCTCATACACGTACGGCCGGTCCGGAATGAATCCGAGCCGGCTCTTGGCTTCCAGCGGCCTGGTGCGGAGGTTGATGCCCGCGATCCGGATCGTTCCGGAGGTCGGCTGCAGGATGCCGGCGATCATCCGCATCGTCGTCGTCTTCCCCGCGCCGTTCGGCCCCAGCAGGCCGTAGAGCTCACCGCGCGGAATCGTCAGGTTGATCCCGTCCACGGCGGTGAATTTGCCGTATCGCTTGGTGAGGTCTTCGAGCTCTATCATGGGGTATCCCGGAGCGGCAAGAACCGCGCCGAGGCCCCCAGGGGAAGCAGCTCAACCGCCCGGCTCCGGGTACCCACGGTCAAGCGCACCAATGAGGCCGACGCCGGGAACTGTCCGAAGCTGGGATCGGCCGCCACCCAACGACCCAGCCAGAGCTCGGTCCAGGCATGGCCGAAACTCCCTCCCGGAGTTACCGCCAGCCCGGCCACCGGGCGGGCCGGGATCCCCACGACCCGGGCGAGCGTAGCCAGCAGCCGGGATTTGGCATCCGGAGAGCCGCGTCCGGATTCCAGGGCGGCGAGCGCGGTTCCTGGGGCTCTATCGGTGCTGTCTGTCGCAATCTGCCGGGCCACCCAGAACGTGAGACTTCGGGCGCTGTCCATGGCGGTTCGAGCCCCCGCCACCGCGCGAGTGGCCGCGACGGCGATGGCATTGTTCAGCACCGGCGTCTGCCACGAGGGCCCGGTGGCGTAGCGGGCCGCATCGCGGTCGGCGTCCGGCGGCGGTTCGCGGGAGACCGTCAGCGTATCTCCGCGCACCACCTGGCGGCCTCCCGGCAGCGCGAAGGGCACTCCCCGTACCGTGGCTCCGGAGTCGGAGCCGATCAGGAACCGCCGCGTCGCGACGGTGGCGTCGACCCGGTGGCCCGACTGCGTCAGCAGGACCATGCCGGGGACCGCCCGGCGCCAGTCGGAGCGCTCGCCTCGCTTGGCCCGGCGGTAATTGTTGCGCACGATCTCGAACGCCGAGCGCAGGTAGCGCAGTCCGCCGGCGGTTTCCTCCTGGACCAGCTCCCCGCCCGCCTCGACCCACGACACGGTGGGGGCACCCGGTGCGTCATGCTCGAGCCGCCAGGCGCGCACCGTGTCGGCCGTGGCCATGACCCAGCGCGTCCCCGCCGAATCCCAGGTCGCGCTGTCC